>CBDUBQ010000002.1:0-241570 GCA_965365435.1 uncultured Flavisolibacter sp. | reverse complement strand
CGCTTGCACCGCCACAAACATTTCGATGGCGATGGTAGCGGTAACCTGTATGTGTATGAACACCGCCATGACGAGGCATCTCCGCCGGCCGAAAGGCATAAGGTAACACCTTGGGTGATGTTCCTTATTTTTTTGCTGGGTCCCTGCGAACCGATGATTCCTCTGCTGGCCGCGCCGGCAGCCCGTCAGTCGGCGGAGGCATTGGTGGTACTCGTATTGGTTTACACTTTTTTCACCCTGGCCACGATGGTGCTGATGGTGTCGCTGGGCTACTATGGCGTTGCCTTATTCAATACGCAAAAACTGGAGCGCCATCTGCACACCCTGGGTGGCGCCACCATCGGCTTCTGCGGGGCCGGCATGGTGCTCATGGGATGGTAGATGGCGTGTGGCAGGCTACCTTTGCGACCGGCCAAACCTGGCATCAACAGCCTCTCTTTTTCACCCGGCACTGTGGAAAAAACCCGCTACCCGGTGTGCACCGGTTGCTGTACTTTAGCTTAATGAAAATGCAAATGGCAGCCATCTGTTTCAATGAACGGGAACTCGATCTTTACGTGAGTCAGTTGCTGGGTCAGGGGTTCGAGAGCGTCAGCGAACCCAAAAGAGCAGACGATGGTACCTATTACCGCGTTATGGCCCGGGCGTCGAAGTACGACAGTCCCGCCATGGCCAAAACAACTGCCCAAAACGCCGAGCCGCTCCCGGCATAATCTGTTATCTTCTGCGATGCCAGCTGGCATGTGTTGTTTTTTCTGCCCTGCCGTCAGGTGAAAATTGGGCGCTTGCCGAACAGCCACAAAAGCATTATTATCCATCATCGTTCCTTTGCAACTGGCCTTGCCCACGGCCAAAATAAATACCATGACGGAGCGAATGGCGCAGGAAACAACTGCCGGCTTGCATGACGTTCCTTCGCTCGTTGTCTTATCGTTTTTTTCCAAAGAGTCATTGCAAAAAATTGCCGGCACCAGCATCAACCCCGGAAAGCGAGACAGTAACCACAGCAGATAATACGGAGTTCAGTAGTTGTGGGCTACGCCAATTTTAGATAAACAATACAGTATTGTGTAGCCGATGTGATTTTTAGCTCCGGCGGGAGTTTCGTGGCTGTAGAAGATGGATGGGAGCAGAGACTAACAGCTCAGGAAGACGTGCGTGTTTCGACCGTAAAGAACACGTTGCTCCTCCGGAGTCTGGCACCGGCACCGTAGATGCTTTTTTATAAACACGGCCTTCCTCCCGGAGCGAAGCCATACACCTGCCCATTCCGAATTGAACAACTAAAAACAGTATCACAGCTCGTTTTATAAATCCGGCGTTTCACCCATACGGGACAGGCTCTACCAGAGGCAAACAACACTTCCACGATACCGTACAGAATGAACGAATACGGCAGTAAAAGAAACAGGGCGAAAAAATAATAGCGATTACGGGTCGAAAGCAAGCGGCAAAAAAAAGTCCACTGTAGAAACAGCGGACGCTAACGATTGCTTGCTATATGAAAAGTCTTTCGTAGTCGTTTCAGAGGGAAGAGAGTTGTTTGTTGTTTGTTCCGTTAGCTCTTCTAAAACAAATGTAGCAGCAGCCCAGCCGCGGCCTGCACCTTATTTCCGGCATTTTTACCAAGCCGAAACTGTTAAATATACTGCTAAAAGCCGCACTGGTAGCGGCTTTCATTCCATCTTAATTACGACTGTAAACCTTTGCGGCCGGCGCTGCCGCCAGCATGGCTTTATTTTTGCCCGGCTGCTGCGCCATTGACAAACGGTCTCCAAAAAACCATTTTTTAAGGGACCGGTTGCCTGTCAGGCGCCTTTTTTCATGCGCCACCGGCGCCCCTTGCCATTGCCGCAGCCGGCCCAAAAGCCGATCCTGCGAGAGGCAATGGCCTTAAACAAAATACATTTGTCGCGCTATGAATTTTCTGGAGGTTTCGCAGTTATCAGTATCCATTAGTGGAGCAACGGTTTTACGGGAGATCAATTTTGCCTATCCGTCTTTTCAGCGCTTGGCCGTTGCCGGCGAAACCGGTTCGGGCAAAACAACGCTGCTGAAAACCATCGCCGGGCTGATGCAAGCCGACGCCGGTGAGGTATGGTTTGCCGGCGCACGGGTACCCGGTGCGGCCGAAAAACTGTTGCCCGGCCACCCGCAGATCGCTTATTTATCGCAGCATTTTGAGCTGCGCAATAACTACCGCGTAGCCGATTATCTGGAGATGGCCAGTAAGGTAGATCCGCCCGTGGCCCGTCGTATTTATGAGCTTTGCCATATCGGCGCCCTGCTGCGCCGCCGAACAGACCAGTTGTCGGGCGGTGAGCGGCAGCGTACCGCTCTGGCGCGGCTGCTCACCACATCGCCACGGTTGTTGGTGTTGGATGAACCTTTTTCGAATCTCGACGGTCATCATAAACAATTGCTGAAGCAGGTCATCAACAATATTGTGGCCGAAGGCACGGCCTGCCTGATGGTGTCGCACGACCCGGTGGATGTGCTGCCCTGGGCCGAAGAGGTGCTGGTGTTGAAGGAAGGCCGTTTGCGGCAGCAGGCCGCGCCGCAGGTGGTGTACGCTCAACCAACCGATGAATACACTGCCGGCCTCTTTGGCGACTACAATCTGTTGTCGGCGGCCGAAGCCAAAACCATCTTCGGCGCCAATGGCCTATCCGGCGGGCAAAAACTTTTTGTGCGGCCCGAAAATGTTCAATTGCTGCGGGGCGAATACGGAGGGCAGCAAAAAGGGCTGGTGACCGGTGTGTCGTTTTACGGCAGTTATGTGGAAGCCGATGTGCTTTTTCAACCCCTGACGCTGAAAGTGAAAATGCTAAGGCCTGCGTTGCAAAAAGGCGATGTGGTATCGGCGTCGGTATCGGCAGATGCGGTGTGGGTGTTGCCGGCTTAGTCAAAAGAAAGGCTTAGCTGCGACGACGAGAGGTGGCTGCTGTAGGGCCCGGCCTCCAGCCGGCTGAGGGCCTGAATGCGATATACCGCCGACTCCTGGTAGCGGCTGGTGACAATGGTTTTCACGCTGCCGGCGGCCGGGGCAAACAATTCGGCCACCAGTTTAGGGCAATTATTGTTGCGGGAAAGGTGGGAGAGAAAAAGGTGTGTCAACTGCGGCGACCGGTGCTGCTGAAAAAGGTGGAGGGCCTCCCGGTTAGAAAGGTGTCCCTCGCCGTTGCGGATGCGGTTTTTCAAAAACAGGGGGTAGTTGCCGTTTTGCAGCATTTCTTCATCGTAATTGGCCTCTAAAAAAGCCGCATGGCACCGGCTGAAATGGGCCACTACATTGTCGCAGGCACGGCCCACATCAGTGATGACGCCCACTTGAACGCCATGGCCGCTAATGGTAAAACTATACGGATCGGCGGCATCGTGGCGCTTCGAAAACGGCGTGATGGAAAGGCTGCCAATGACCACTTCGTCGCCGGCTGCAAACAGGTTTAGGCAGGAACTTTCAAACCGGAGTTTGCAGTTTCGCAGCGTGGGCTGCGTGATAAAAACAGGGATCTTGTATTTCTTGGACAGTTGCGGCAGGCCCGAGATATGGTCGGTATGTTCATGGGAGACGAATACCGCTTTTACTTTTTGCAGCGACAGGCCACTGCGCTTCATGCGGGTTTCTATTTCGCGGCAGGAGATGCCGGCATCTACCAAAACAGCCTCTGTTTCATTTCCCACATAGTAACAGTTGCCGTTACTTCCCGATGCAATGGAGCAAACCGATAAACTCATAGCGAGGGCCAAAGATAGGGAAAGGGGAAGCCAAAAGCCCGGCGTTTCGGCCGGGCTTTCTTGTCTTTTTATGTTTCCTATTGCGAAAGTCTTTGCCTGGCTGCGCCGGCCGTGGCGCTCACCCCGGGCTGGCAAAATTCAATCAGGTCCTGGTTCAATTGTTTCCGGTGCGTATAAAACAGGCCGTGCGGAGCGCCTTCGTAGATTTTGTAAGTGACATCCGGGATCATACGGGCAGTGCGTTCGCTGCTGGCCTCCAGCGGAACAATGTCATCCGAATCGCCATGAATGACCAGAGTTGGCAGGGTGATGCCTTCCACATCCGCCCGGAAATCGGTATTGGCAAACGAAAGCACACTTTGGGTAGTGGCTCTCGGCAGCGCCACGGCCGCCAGCGAACGATAGTAATCCAGCAGCGGCGCACTCACCGGTTTGTGCAGCAGCGTCACGCCAAAAAACTTTTTGCCGAAATCATCCAGGAAGGCGATACGGTCTTCCTTTATCTGCTCAATCATTTCGGCAAACACTGTTTGGTCCACGCCATCGGAGTTGTCGTTGGTTTTGCCCAAATACGGCAGCACCGAACTAATCAGCACCAGTTTGGAAACACGATCGGTGCCATAGCGGCTTACGTATCTTGCCGCTTCGCCGCCACCCATCGAAAAGCCTACCAGCACGGCATCCCGCAGGTCCAGGCTTTCCAGCAGGGCATGCAGGTCATCGGTGAAGGTGTCGTAGTCGTAACCATCCCATGGTTTACCGCTTTTGCCAAAACCACGGCGGTCGTATTTAATCACGCGGAGCCCGGCGTTCACCAGGTCGTCAATCTGGTATTCCCACATGTCTTTGCTCAGTGGCCAACCATGAATCAAAACCACCGGGCGCCCCTGCCCGTAATCTTTGTACGAAAGCTCAAAATCATCGCCTGTTGCCGTGTCTTTAATCTTGATGTGTTTCATTTTCTGAAGTTTAGTAAAACGTCAGAAGGGAAAGCCAAAATTGTTCCGTTGGTTGGGAACTGGTGTTTGTGGAGTCGTAAACGCTGATTTGGCTTCAGCCTTTAACAGTTGCCATAGCTGAGCTCTATACTTTGAGCAAAAACAGTAACAGCCGTTCAAGCGCTTAACGCGTGGCTAATTTAAACTGCATGATCTGCGCAATGGCCGTTGCCCGGTTTTTTGCTTCGTCTGCTTTTTTTCCCGAAAACAAAGAGTCGAGTGTTTGGTAAAATAGTTGCAGCCAGTGTTGGAAGTGGGTTGCATCAATGGGGAGGGAGAGGTGTTTTTGCATGGGATTGCCGTCGAAGCCCCGTTCGCCCAACAGCAGGGCCGACCAAAAGCTGTACATCCGCTCAAGGTGAGCCGGCCAGGCCTCGTCCGGAATGCGGGATGCAAAAACGGGCGCCAGGAGGGCATCGTTTTTTACCCTGTCATAAAAAGCATTCACCAGGATGATAATATCTTCTCTACTCTCAATGTCTTTCAACATCCGTCCGGCATTCATGCTGGCAAAGATGCCGGTTTTGAAAGAAGTAAACAATGAGTTAGCTCATCTTTCTAAGGCTGCCAGCAAGCAGCCGGCAATATGCCATTGCGGTGGTAGCGCTGCCGGCACCGCATCTCTCCTCTTTGTGCGATTTGCATCTTTCCCTTTTGCAACACCAGGCCGCTTTCTTTTGTTTCAGCAGAAATGATTTTTTTTGGGAAAAAATTCTCATGCCCGGCACCGTTATCAGAAAATACAGGGAGATGCGCAACTACTCACAAAAATATGTTGCCGGCAGAATGGGCATATCGCAAAACGCCTACAGCAAAATCGAAAATAATATCACGCAGCTCACTGTGCATCATGTTAAACAGCTGGCGCAAATACTGGACCTTCCCATTACCGACCTGCTGAAAGACGAATTTGAGATTCACAAACCGTATGCAGTTCACCATTCGGTTTCAAAGGCCGACCTGCTGACACAACTGGAGCGCTTCCGCCAAAAACTGGAAAAACTGCCGGACACAAAACGGCAGAATTATCTTGTGGCGATGTCCCTGCTGGTAGCAGCCGAACATTCGCTTTGATTGAACCATGCCATTGCTGGTAAACCTTCTCTCTCACTCTTGTCTTCTGCCACACCTTTCCCCCAATCCCCGTGCACAACCGGCTGTTTTGAGTTATAGCTGCCGGTTGTGGAAAGTCGGATTCGACTATAAGTTTTGGATCAGTTCATTCAAATTTGTCATAAATATTTTTTATGACAGTAGAAACACTGGAACAGCCGCAACACCGTCAACCACTTGCAGCTGTTCCCATCACGGTAGCCTATGGCGATGGCATTGGTCCCGAAATTATGGACGCCACCCTGCGCATTCTGGAAGCGGCCGGTGCGCCCATCCGGCCCCGGGTGATCGAAATCGGTGAAAAGCTGTACCGCAACGGCAATACGTCGGGCATTGGTGACGATGCCTGGCAGTCGTTGCAGCAAACCCGCGTGTTTTTAAAGGCGCCCATCACCACGCCGCAGGGGGGCGGGTATAAAAGCCTGAACGTGACCATGCGCAAGGTGCTGGGGCTTTATGCCAACGTACGCCCTTGCGTGGCGTATGCTCCTTTTGTACAAACCCGCCATCCTCAGATGGATGTTGTTATTATCCGCGAAAACGAAGAAGATCTCTATGCCGGCATCGAACACCGCCAAACCAACGACGTGTACCAATGCCTGAAGCTGATTACCCGTCCGGGAACAGAAAAGATTATCCGCTATGCCTTTGAATATGCCAGCCTGCACGGACGCAAAAAAGTGACTTGCTTTTCGAAAGACAATATCATGAAAATGACCGACGGCCTTTTTCATCAAGTGTTTGATGAAATTGGCGCCGGGTACCCGCATATTGAAAAAGAGCATTTGATCATTGATATCGGCGCCGCCCGGCTGGCCGATACACCGGAGGCGTTCGATGTCATTGTCACCTCTAACCTTTACGGCGATATCATCAGCGACATTGCCGCGCAGATCACCGGATCGGTTGGCCTGGCCGGCAGCGCCAATATTGGTGAGAACGTGGCCATGTTTGCGGCCATCCACGGCTCGGCGCCCACCCTGGCAGGACTGAATGTGGCCAACCCCTCCGGTCTCTTGCTGGCGGCCGTGCAAATGCTGGTGCACATTGGTCAGCAGGAAATTGCCGAAAAAGTGCAGAACGCCTGGCTAAAGACCATCGAAGACGGCAGGCACACGTTTGATATTTTCAACGAAGGAACATCAAAGGAAAAGCTGGGTACGTCGGCGTTTGCCGATGCCGTGATTCAGCGCCTTGGCCAGCAGCCTACTGGCTTAAAAGCGGCACAGTACAAAGCGGCCTTTAAAATGAATATCCCGCTCCGCGAACGGCCAAGGGCGACGAAGGCCCTGGTGGGCGTGGATGTTTTTGTGGATTGGCCGGGAAAAAACCCCGAAGTGCTGGCTCATTGGATAAAGGAGGGTGAAGCTGGCGACCTGCGGTTGAAAATGATCACGAACCGTGGTACCAAGGTATGGCCGTCGGGCCATCCCGAAACTTTCTGCACCGATCACTGGCGCTGCCGCTTTCAAACCGAAACCGGTGCCGGCATCGCCTACCAGCAGGTGATTGACTTGCTGCAGAAGCTGACTGAAACGGCACAGCAACAGCAGCAGTTTTTTGGCGTCATTAAAACCGAAAACCTTTACACCTTCGATGGTATAGCCGGCTTCAGCGCCGGCCAGGGTCAATAGATCATCAATCCCCCAACTTTTTAAAATCAATACAGCCGATGATACACGCATCTATCCAAAAACAGTTTAGCGGCCGCACCCTCGTTGTTGCCACCATGCACGGCAAAGAAGCGATACTCCGTCCGGTGATGGCGCAGCCGCTGGGCGTCACCGTGGTTGCGCCCGGCCATTTCAACACCGACCTATTTGGTGCCTTTAGCGGCGAAGTGGAACGAAGCTTGCCGCCGCTGGAAACAGCCCGTAAAAAATGCGATGAGGCGGCCGCCCGAACCGGGGCCGACCTTGTGCTGGCCAGCGAGGGCTGCTTCGGGGCTCACCCGGTTGCCGGGTTTTTGCCCGCTAATGAAGAATGGCTGCTGCTGAAAGACTATGCGCATGATAAAGAATACCGGTCGCGGGTGCTCACCACGCAAACTAATTTTGCGGGCGCCGCTTACGAAGAATATGAGGAGGCGGCTTTTTTCCTCACGCAGGTGAGTTTTCCGTCGCATGCGGTGATACTGCGCAAAGCAAAAGGAGACAACACCGATTTGCGCAAAGGCATCCATAGCTGGGAAGAACTGCGGCGGACCTTCCGCCATTTCAGGGATAAATATGGGACCGTATTTATTGAAACCGATATGCGGGCCCACTTTAATCCCACCCGCCAAAAGGTGATCCGCGAAGCCGGTGAAAAATTGCTGGCAGTGTTGCAGCGGCTATGCCCCGTTTGCGAAGCGCCGGGTTTTGCTATCGCCGATGTGGTTCCGAGCCTTCCGTGCAGCCAGTGCCATGCGCCCACCCGATCGGTGAAGGCTTACCGCTACCTTTGCCAGCATTGTGGGCACCAGGCAGAAGAAACGGACGCCGTTAAAAAGATGAAAGAAGATCCTCTGCATTGCGATGAATGTAATCCTTAGGCAGGCCTGATCCTGCGTCCGTTGCTACCCTTGCCGGTACCACCGGGATGCCGTTATCGGGCGGTGTCCCTTTCTTATTCTGAAAATCATGTTCAACACGATTATTGGCACCAGTATCGGCCAGGCAGTGGCTTATTTGCAACAGGACGAAACCGTGGCGATTCCCACCGAAACGGTTTACGGCCTTGCCGCCAACGCGTTTTCCGAAAAAGCCATTGAAAAAGTATTTCGCATTAAAAAGCGTCCGGCTTCCAACCCGCTGATTGTTCATGTGGCGGATGCCGGTGCCATCAGCGATCTCGTGGTGGCTTTCCCGGCCGCGGCGGAAGCCTTGCTCAACCGGTTTGCTCCGGGGCCGCTTACGCTTTTGCTGCCAACAAACGGACAGCTTCCGGCCGCCGTATCGGGTGGGCGGCCATTGGTGGCGTTTCGCATTCCGGCGCACCCGGTGGCGCAGGCTCTCCTGCGGCAAGCCGGCTTTCCGCTGGTAGCGCCCAGTGCCAATTTGTACACTACCATCAGCCCCACCACGCCGCTACATGTATGGAAAAACCTCGCTGGCCAACTGCCCTACATTTTGGACGGCGGTCCCTGCCAGGTGGGCATTGAATCTACGGTCGTTGGTTTTGACGAGGGCGAAACCCCGGTCATTTACCGACAGGGGGCCGTTACACCCGAACAGATCAGGGCTGTGGCCGGCGATGTGCGTTTTCATTTGCCCGAAGATGATGGCGTGTCGCCCGGTATGGCAAAGCTGCATTACTCCCCGCGAACACCACTTAGGCTGATTGAGCAGGGCAAATTGCCAGCCGATATCATTCCCGAAAAAACAGGAGTGCTTTGTTATCGGCATCTGCATGCGGCAATACCCGCTGCGCATCAATTTGTGTTAAGCCAGGAAGGTGATTTGGCCGAAGCGGCCCGGCTTATTTATGCCGGTCTGCACCACCTCGACGAGCTGCAGCTGGATTTGCTGCTGGCGGAAATATGTCCCGGTGAAGGCATTGGCGCCGCCATCAACGATCGCCTGGCACGGGCGGCGTTTAAAGGCAGTGGTGGATAGAAAGGGCATTGTGTGGCCAAACACTAAATCAGTGCCTCAGCCGGTATAAGATTCTATCCAGTTGAACTTTTCTTTAATGATGTTCCCCTTTTCTTTTTTCACCCACGACAGAAAAGCAGTGGCCACCGGCGACAGGTTTTTTTCCGACAGCCAAATCAGGTTCCAAACCGACTTTACCGGGAAACCTTTCACCGGGATAATTTGCACCTGCTTCTCCTTTAGCTCATTCTTCAGGCCTATCAGCGGCATAATGGAATAGCCTAAGCCGGCAATCACGGCCTGCTTCACCGATTCGTTGGAGGTTAGTTCCATTTTCATTCTCACGGCCACGTTGTTTTTTTCCAGGAACTGCTGCATTACATAACGGGTGCCCGAACCTTTTTCGCGGTAAATCAGGGGCAGGCTTTCCAGCAGCTTGCGGTCGTAAGGGCCTTTGTCAAACTTATGCTCGCGGTTGCCCACCAGGAAAAGATGATTGGGCATCAGCTCAATTTTGTTCAGCCGCAGGTGGGTGGGTATCACCGACACCAGGGCAAAGTCCACTTCGTTCCGCTCCAGACTTTCCACCACGCGGTCTTTGTTGGTCACATCCAGCGTCAGCTCCACGCTGTCGTTCTGTTTTAAAAAATCCGAAAGAAAATACGGCATCACGTATTTGCCCGTAGATACCACGGAAAGCTTCAGCCGGCCAACCAGCTTGCCCTGGAAGGCATGTGCCTTGGAGTCAATGGCGTTGACCTCGTTCAGGATGTTTTCGGCCGCCCGGGCAATCTCCCTTCCAAACTCGGTGATGTATAGTTTCTTATTGATGACTTCCGTCAGGGCAAGGTCAAATTGCTGTTGAAAATTTTTGAGCTGGATAGACACGGCCGGCTGGGTAAGATGCAGCTCCTCCGCGGCTTTGGTGATGCTTTCGTTTTCGGCCACCTTCAGGAACACCCGCAACTGGTTTAATGTGTAGTTCATAAATTTTTTTTATGACTTGAATAGTAAAGTTAAATAAAAATTTATGAAACGACTTTCGCAGCTTTGTGGGGCGCCAGCCGGCTTCGGCCATAAGGCACCCAAGAAGAGCAGCCGGCGCAATCACCCAATTTTTCTTCACCAAACTGCGTTGATAATGCGTACAAAAATCCTTCGCTTCCTGCGGCTGCCGGCACTGCCGAAGTTCAGGGCGGTGCACTGGCAAATGGCGGCCACTGTGGCCATTTTACTGGCAGCGCTGCTGCTGGCTATCCGCGCCGACGATTTTATCGTTTGGGAAATGACAAAGGGGATCGGCATCTTCTGCGTCCTGAATTTTTTAAGCCTTCTTTCTGAAACCACTCAACATCACAACGACTATGAACATGACTGACGTACAATCACCGGTGCTTCACCTGAAGCTGACCAAAGGGCAGTACACACCCGTTGAAGCCCGCGAACTCGTATTGGCCCTGCTGAAAGCCGAAAATGCTTTTCACAAGCTGCAAAATTACCAGATACAGGTCTGCCACGACGAACCTTGCAGCCAGGCGGAGCAAAACCTGTCGCACCTGGCTGCGGCTGCCGGGAAGCTCCAGCACCTGGTTGACGAAGCCGCTGCCGACAACGGTACAATTCGTGTGGAAACAATCGTTCGCCTGACGGTGGACGCCTGAAAAGCCGGCGGCCGTACGGTGCGGCTGCCTTTTTCTTTTTACCGCCGGCACGGCCGGCCGCTTGTGGCAGGGCTCACCAACAGGGATCCTTGCCGCCACTGAACCCCCCGATATGGACTACCATTTGTTGACATCCAACCTGACCAATCCCACGCTGCTTTTTTTTGTTCTTGGCTGCATTGCCACCACGGTAAAAAGTGATTTGGAGATACCGGCTTCCACCAGCAAATTCATTTCGCTCTACCTGCTGTTTTCCATTGGCTTCAAAGGTGGACAGGAACTGGCGTACAGCCGACTGACCGCGGAAATTGTGTACTCCCTGCTGTTTGGCATCACCATCGCATCCCTGATACCCCTGTACACGTTTTTCATTCTAAAACGAAAACTGAGTGTGTACGATGCCGGCGCCATTGCCGCCGCTTACGGATCGGTCAGTGCCGTGACGTTTGTGGCAGCGGTGTCTTATCTCGAAATGCAGAAGATGAGTTTCGGTGGGCACATGATAGCGGTGATGGCGCTGATGGAATCGCCGGCCATTATCGTCGCCATAGTGCTGATGATGTACCTCGGTAAAGAAAAAGAAAAACATGTGGACCTGCTGTCGGTAGTGCGCCACTCCTTCTCCAACGGCAGTGTGCTGATGGTGCTGGGAAGCCTGGTGATCGGTATCATTGCCGACAGCAAACAGGCCGAGGGCATCCGTCCGTTTACCACCGATATCTTCAAAGGTTTCCTGGCCCTTTTCCTTTTAGAAATGGGAATGGTCACGGCCAAACGGCTCGGTGTTTTTCGGCGCTATGGTACTTTTGTGGTCTTGTTCGGCATTCTGATACCGGCCTTTAACGGCTTGCTGGTGGCGTATCTCAGCCAGTTTATTACGCACGATGCCGGCAACCGGTTTATCTTTTCGGTACTGGCAGCCAGCGCCTCATATATTGCCGTGCCGGCAGCTATGCGGCTGGCTGCGCCCAAGGCCGATCCCGGGTTGTACATTCCCATGGCGCTGGGCATCACCTTTCCCTTCAATATCATGATTGGCATGCCGCTCTATTTATTTGTTATCGCCGGCAGTCCGGCGGGGTAGGGGACGAAGAAGTTTAGGCAAAAGGCCGCGGCCATCAGCGGCAGCAGGATTTTAAATGGTGATGCCTGGATGGCCTCAGATTTTCACCACCACTTTCCCGGTTGTTTTCCCACTTTGCAGGGTTCGCACGGCACTTTGCATTTCATTGAACGGAAAAACATGGCCAACGTGCGGCGGATCAAGATCAAGAGCTGTAAGCGAAGCTAGCATTTTGTGGAGCAGGTCCGTTTGTTCGTACAGGTAAATAAGGTTAAAACCCATCAGTGACTTGTTTTGGGTAGGCAGGCGAAGCGGGTCAATCTTAGGCCGCTTCAGAAAGCGCCAGTAAAGACTGAGCCAGGCCGGTTTGTCGCTATGCGTGGTAAAGCTGGCGTTGCCGTACACAACCATTCTTCCCATTGGCGCCATGGCCTTCCATCCCTGCATTAAAATTTTTCCGCCAATGCATTCCAGCACCAGGTGCAGCGGCCGTTGGCCCAGTGACCGGCGCAGGTTGGTGTAGAAATTTTCATCGCGTACAATTATGTCATTATAGTGCTCGTGCTGCCGCAGGTAATTGAGCTTGCCGGTATGGCCCACCGTGCCAATGGTAAAGGCATCGAATTTTTTGCAAATGCGGTTGGCCAGCAGGCCTACGCCACCGGCGGCACTGTGTATTAGCACCGTCATGCCACGCTGCAGGCTGCCCAGTTCCGACAGTGCATACCAGGCGGTAAGGCCCTGCACCAAAAAGCCGGCCCCTTCCTCGTAGCTCCAGTGGTGGGGCAGTGGCACTACGTATTGGTGATGAATGTTGAGGTGCGATACATAACCGCCAAACCGCGTGGCGCCCATCACACGGCTCCCAATTTTCAGGTCTGCCACACCATCGCCGGCGGCAATAACTTCACCGGAAAACTCAAGCCCCGGAATAAACGCCCCTTTTGGCGTGGCACTGTACAAACCCTGTATGGCAAATATGTCGGCGAAGTTGAGTCCAATGGCATGCACCTTTACGCAAACTTCGCCGGGGCCGGGTTTGCCAATGGTTTCTTTTTGTTGCTTCAGGTTGCCGATAGACCCGGCTTTTGCCATGCGATAAACAATGCGTTCCATCATCGGTTTTGGGGTTTTGGTTGTGGCCAAATTTTGCCTGGCAATGTAAGACGTTTGTCCCTTTTGCCGGCACCCGCCTTCCGCCGGCAAATGTTCTGCCGCCGCCGGCGGAAAAAATTGGCGTTATTGCCCGAAAGCGTTCAACTTTGGCCAGGCACTGCCGGCGCGGCCGGTGGCTGCTCATTCAAACCATAAATGAATCTCCAATGAAACTCCTCCTTTTTATCCTGCTGCTTACCTTCTCCATTGCGGCTACTGCACAGCCCATACAAACGGCCCGCGGGCCGGAGGTGGTGTTCCGGTCGGTAAACGTTTTGCCCATGCACCGCGAAACGGTTTTGTTGAACCAGGATGTGTTGGTGGCCGGCGGCAAGATCATCGCCATAGGCAAATCCGGAACGGTAAAACATAGTGCCGGCGCCATGATCATTGATGGCAGAGGCAAATACCTGATGCCTGGCCTTGCCGAAATGCATGCCCACGTGCCGCCGGTTGACGACCTGGAACCGATGAAAGACGTAGCGGCTTTGTTTGTGCTCAACGGCGTTACCACCATCCGCGGAATGCTGGGCCTTCCGCGCCATTTGCAGTTGCGCACCATGCTGCAAAACGGTGAGCTGTTTGGCCCGCGGCTGATTACTTCCGGACCTTCATTCAACGGACAGTCGGTGAAAACGGCCGAAGCCGCGGCAGCGATGGTGCGCCAGCAAAAAGAAGCCGGCTATGATTTTTTGAAACTGCACCCGGGGCTCACCAGGGAAACTTTCGGCGCAATGGCAACGGCTGCCAAGGAGGTGGGGATACCATTTGCCGGGCATGTGTCATTTGATGTGGGCGTATGGCGGGCCATTGAAGCCGGCTACGCCACCATAGACCACCTGGATGGATTTGTAGAAGCGCTGGTGCCGCCCGAAGGGCAAACCGAACAAGGCAATGGCTTGTTTGGAATGTACATCGCCGCCAGGGCCGACACTACGAAGATTCCGGCCCTGGCCACGGCCCTCAGCCGCAACAACATCTGGGTGGTACCTACGCAGGCGCTGGCCGAACGTTGGTTTGCACCTGGCAAAACGGCCGATGCCTTCCGGGCCGACCCGGAAATGAAATACATGGCAGCGACAACCCTTAACAATTGGGTGGCTGCCAAAAACAACCTTTTAAAAAATCCGTTGTACAACGGCGCTGCGGTAACGCGGCTGATCCAGGTGCGCCGCCAGTTGATCAGGGCCTGCCAGCAGGCCGGTGTAGGATTGCTCCTGGGATCCGATGCGCCGCAGGTGTTTAACGTGCCGGGCTTTTCTACCCATCAGGAACTGCAGTACATGGTGGCGGCCGGCCTTACTCCCTACCAAGCGTTGCAAAGCGGTACGGTAAATGTGGGCCGTTTTTTGAAAAGGCCCACGCTGGGTGTTATCCAGCCCGGCGCCGATGCCGACCTGCTTTTGCTGGCTGCCAATCCCCTGAAAGATATTTCCAATACGCAAAGGATAGAAGGAGTAATGGCCGGTACTGCCTGGTTCTCGAAGGCCGATATTCAGCGGGAACTAAAAAACCTGGAAAAAAGCCGGTGAGTGCCGGCGGCCGGTTTGCCCGGAAAGACAAGGCGTCCCCCATTTTTGGAGCGACGCTTTTTTTATTTCTGAACAGGCGGCTAATTTTCTTTCCACACCCCTCGCCCATTCAGGATCAGCAGCTTATTTTGCCGCGCAAAACTAACCAAACATGCGTTTTTTCCGTTCCGCTACCCTGATGATGACCTTGTTTTTATTAGCCGCCTGCTCGAAAGAAATCAGCCTCGAAACCGGCAATGTGGTTGATCCCACCAACCCGGTGACCCCGTTGCCGGCAGTGGCCGGAGAAATAAAAGCAAAGCTTAACGGCAGCCAGTGGGTGGCAAACAGGGCAGCCGGCGCGGCCCGCATGCAGGGGCTGATCAACATCACCGGCACGAGCAGCGATAAAAAAATCCTGACCATCACGCTCACCGATTCCGGCGTGCACCGTTATATTTTGTCGGATGCGACAATAAACGCCGCCGCCCTCCTCGATAGTTCGGAGGCCGATCCCATCACCTACGCCACCAACCAGGGCAACTAGCAGGCCGAGGCAGGCGGCGAAGTAAACATCACATCCATCAATACCCAAAACCAAACCATCAGCGGCAGCTTTTCTTTTAAAGTGTTCAGGGAGATGGATGGCACCGGCCGCACTGTCACCGAAGGTTCGTTTACCAACCTGAGATACACCACCACCATGCCGCCTACTGCAGCCGCCGACACCTTCCGTGTGAAAATTGACGGTGCTTCCTGGACGCCGGCCAGCGTCGTGGGCGTTTCGATGCCCATGATGAACCAGATAGCGGTGAATGCCACCAGCGTGAATGCTTCAAAAACAGTTGGACTGATGTTTCCCAACAACATTGCGCCCGGGAGTTACACGCTTGATTTTTTTGGGGCTACTTACATTGGCCAATACAACCCCGACAACGATCCAACGCACTCGAAGGCTTCCGTATCGGGTACGCTGACCATATTGGAACACAATACCACCACCAAACGCATACGCGGCAGTTTTCATTTCCGTGGCGAAGAACTGTTCACCCCGCAAAACTTCGCCACGATCAGCGAGGGGTATTTTTCGGTAAAGTATCAGTAGCTTTTTTTTGCGCAACAGCCGGGAGCTGTTGCAATTAAACCCCGCTTTGCAAAGGGTGTGCAAAGCGGGGTTTTGCTTTTTCCAGTGGCGGAAATGCAGAAGAAAACAGGCGGCAGGGGATGGGGGTGTAAGCGCAACTGATTTGCCCTAAAGGCTGCACGGAATGGCGCTGATGAGGTTCTTTTTTTTATGGGAAAAGATGAGGTATTAACCTGTACTAAGGCTTGATTATTGTAGCCCTAAGTATGCCGGATACGCCGGCGAATTCCCAATGATCTTATCAGAAATGCTTGTGAACATGAACAACGAACATTTAGAAATGCCGCTTAAACGCGGCTTCGCAGCCATGAGCCAGGACCGGCAGCGTCTGCTTGCCTCAAAAGGCGGAAAAACCGCCCATGAAAAAGGGGTGGCCCACGAATGGACGCCGGAAGAATCCAGGCTGGCCGCCAGAAAGAGTGCGCTTTCGGCCAGAGGTAAAATCATCAACCGGGCAGAAAACGACGGCTGCGACCACATCTTGTAGCGGCTGATGAAAAATGGCAACGCTTCCGGGGAATGAACGTGCTATAATTTTTACCCCGGAAAAACCAAGCGGACGGTACGGTCCGCTTTTTCATTTAAATGATCACGCATTCACCTCCGGTTTCCTTTAATAGAAGGTCCAGCCTGCTCTTCTAAAAAAATCGGTTTTTCCTCTTTCGCCACCCGGCAAACCGCTTTCATAAACCGGACAACTTCTGGTTTTTGTGGTAACTGCGCTGCATGATGCCTTCCCTTTCAGAAATTCAATTTTTCCGCTTCGGGAGCTAACAATCACGGTTCAGCCGCCGCACATCCCCAAACAGGGCAATTCAAACTATTCTTATTGTCTTATTCAAAATTCTCCCGGCTGCTTCGGGAGGGTTAACACCACAGAATACACACCATCATGAGAAGCTTCGCACTGCCCGCAACCGGTATTTCCCGCCATCGAAAGGGTGCTACATCCATCGTTTATCAGTACTCCAAATATTCACAAACTAACATTTGATCTATGACGAAAAGCGTACTTCTTGTCTTGCTCTTTTTGTGTATTGGTTGGCTGGCCCACGCCCAGCGAACCATCACCGGCCGCATTACCGACGACAAAGGCGTTGGTGTCGCCCGTGCCTCGGTACAGGTTAAGAATTCATCCACCGGTACCACTACCGCAGATGATGGCAGCTTTCGGCTGACTGTGCCGTCGGCCAACACGGTGCTGGTGATTTCGGCAGTGGGCACCGCCGCACAGGAGGTGACGGTCGGCAATCAATCGGTCATCAATGTATCGCTGCAGCCCTCGGCCTCTCAGTCGCTGCAGGAAGTGGTGGTGGTAGGCTATGGCACGCAACGCCGCCGGGCGGTGACCTCGTCCATTTCGCGGATTGGCGGCGACGAAGTGTCCGATCAGCCGCTGGCCAGTATTGACAAGCAGATTGCCGGCCGCGCCGCCGGCGTCAACGTCAACCTCACCTCCGGTGTGGTGAATGCCGAACCCCGCATTCGCATACGCGGCACCAACTCGCTCACGCAAAGCCGCGATCCGCTGGTGGTGGTTGATGGCATACCGGTGTTCAGCGCCCGGGAAGGGGGCTTGTCGCGAATTGCCAATACCAACCCGCTGAGCGACATTAACCCGGCCGATATTGAAAGCGTGGAAATTTTGAAAGACGGCGCTGCCACCGCCATCTACGGTTCCCGGGCGGCCAACGGCGTTATCCAGATCACCACCAAAAAAGGGCGTGCCGGCCGATCGGTTATTACCTACGACATGTTCGTAGGCCAAAGCTATGTGTACCGCAAGCCGCAGCTTTTGAGCGCTGAAGAGTTTGTGACCATCGCCAACGAAAAACTGGTGAATGCCGGACAGGTGGCGGCCGCAAATCTGAATGCGCAAAAAACCAATACCGACTGGCTGGATGTGGTGTTTCGCGACCGTGCCACAGCGCAAAGCCACACGGTTTCGCTGAGCGGCGGCGCCGAAAAAATAAACTACTACCTGTCGCTGAATGCCACGGAGCTGAAAGGCATTGTGCAAACCAACTCTACTACCCGCTATAACCTGCGGGCCAATCTTGACCTGAAGCCAAGCCGGTTTTTTAAGGTGGGAAACAACATTACCCTCAGCAAGGTGGACGACCGCGACCAGAACAACGGGGGTAATTCGCTTTCGGGTGCCATGGCGGCGGCCCTTCGTGCCCTGCCCAACGTAAGGGTGATGAACCCCGATCATCCTACCGGATACAACCTTACCGCCGCCAATGATGCCCTGGGTTCCGATGCCAACACCCGGCAGATCGAAAATAACTATGTCAACATCAAATACGTGTTGGACAACAACAAATTCAACAGCGACAAATACCGCATTATCAACAATGCTTACGTGGAGGTCACCCCGATTGCCGGTCTTAGCATCCGCACACAGGGATCAATAGATTATCAAACGGCCAACGATTTTCAGTACTGGAATCCGGTGCACGGCGACGGCCGCGGGCAGAGCGGCTTTCTTCGCTCGCAGGCCCTGCAGCGTACCCGCTACGCCCTGCAAAACTATTTCAACTACAACCGGGCTATCGGCAACCACAACATCGGCCTCACCGGCGGCATGGAAATTCAACGCGATATTTACCAGCGCTCTTACGGCGGCGGCTCCGTGCTGTCCGATCCGTTCTTTGGCCAGGTGGGAGTGGTGACCAGCACCCTGCAAACCCTCGATGCCGGCGGCTTTTACGACAAGGCGGGCTTTCAGTCTTTCTTTGGCCGTGTGACCTACGATTACCGCAACAAGTATTTTGCACAGGTCAGCTTCCGCCGCGACGGGCAGTCGCGCCTGGCACCGGAAAACCGCTACGGCACTTTTCCCGGCGGCTCCGTTGGCTGGCGCCTTTCCGAAGAAGAGTTCTGGAAGAGCAGCGGCATCAACAAGATATTATCGGAAGTTAAACTCAGAGGTTCCTACGCGGTGGTGGGCAACACCATCTCTGCCTGGGGCAGCTATCCTTACCTGAGCTCTTTTGGCCCCGCACCGTATGCCGCCATCTCGGGTATTTCGCCCACCAACGTAGGCAATGCCGACCTGCAGTGGGAAACCAATGAAAAGATCAACGGCGGCATTGACCTTACCTTTTTTCAGCGCCTGAACCTAACCGTGGATTATTACCAGAACAACAACGACAACCTGGTATTTGACGTGCCAACGCCGCCATCATTGGGTTTGCCCGGTGTGGTAATTCCCAACGTCATTACCAAAAACATTGCTTCGATGACGAACAAGGGATGGGAGTTCAGCATCAGCGGCGATATCCTGCGCAAGCGTGATTTCACCTGGAACACCAATTTCAACTTCACTACCCAAAACAACAAGGTAACCTCGCTCTACGGCAGCACCACCGAAGTGATAGGGCAGGGGCCTAACAATGGTGTTTTTAATTTTTTGAAGGTAGGTCAACCGGTCAATTCGTTTTATGGTTACCGTTACGCCGGCGTCAACAGCGGCAACGGAAACGCCATGTGGTACAAAGCCAATGGCGCACTGGTACAGTACAACGCGGTAACGGGCGCCGCCGCCGGTTATTACGATGTGGTAAAAGCAGACGATCCAACATTGGGCGCCAGAACAACCCTCACCGGCACCGACCGCGTAGCACTTGGTTCGCCCATTCCGACCTATTACGGCGGCTTTGCCAATACGTTCACCTGGAAGGGCCTTTCGCTCGATGTGTTCTTCCGCTTCCAGGGAGGCAACAAAGTTTATAACCTCACCGCACAGGAAGTGCTCTACAGCCAGGGCTTTATCAACAACGGCAAAGGCATCCTCAACCGCTGGACGCCGACGAACCGCAACACCGATGTGCCGAAGCTGTTTTACGGTGGCGACAACAACATCAACCTGAACTCGCAGGCGAATTCCCGGTTCCTCGAAGATGCCTCGTTCATCCGGTTGCAGAATGTATCGCTGTCGTACAACATTCCGTCGGCAGGCTTGCAGCGCATTACCCGTGGCGTGGCCAAAAGCCTCCGCATTTATGTGCAGGGACAAAATCTGGCCCTGTGGACCAAGTACAAAGGCATTGATCCCGAAGCCACCGCCGGTACGTTCAATGGCTCCACGCCCGAGCCCATTGACAACGATCTGGGAATTGACAACAGCTCAGTGCCGATTCTGCGGACATTCACCGCTGGCCTCACCATCAATTTTTAATTCGTTCATTAATACAAACGGTTTATGAATCGCTATAAAAGCAAAAAGACCTGGCTTACCCTTATTACGTTGGTGGCGTTTTCGTTCTCCTGCAAAAAAGTGCTGGACGTGGCCCCTTATACCGTATTTTCTGATTTAACTGCCTTTGACACACCGGCCCGTATTGAATCGGCCATCAATGGCGTGTACGATGCCGCCCAGAGCGGATTTTATGCCAGCGGGCAGGTACGCGGTTATCCTTTTGGCGCTGCTTCTATCGAACAGGGCGACCTGCGGGGCGAAGACCTGAACAACGACCAGGCGTTTTACCAGATCACTTACGAGTCATCGCAAAACTCCACGTCGGCCAACCAGCGCTACATGTTCGAGAACCTCTACGGATTGATCAACAAAGCCAACGTGGCTATTGCCGGTGTGACGGCGGCAGTTGGCAAGGGCGTCATCACTCAGCAGATCGGCAACCAGTACATTGGCGAAGCAAGATTTTTGCGGGCCCTTGCCCACCACGAATTGGTGATCCATTTTGCGCGGCCCTATGCCGATGGAAATGGTTCCATGAAAGGGATTGTTTACCGCGATGAGCCCATCTCCAGCGGCGCGGCGGCCGATGCTGCCACCTCCAAACCCCGCGAAACCGTGGCGGCGAATTATACAAAGATGTTGGCCGACCTGGACTTTGCCGAAACCAACCTGGCGCCCGGCGCCTTGGAAATTCCGGCCATCCCGTCGAAGATCACCATTCCAAAAACTTATCGGGCCACCAGCGCAGCGGCAGTTGCCGTGAAGATGCGGCTGAAGCTTCATATGAGAGACTGGGCCGGCGTGATCACCGAAGGCGCCAAGCTGGTGCCGGCGGCGGCGCCCTATGTCAGCCCTATTGGCGGTTGGCGGCTGATGCCAAATCCCGGCGACCCCTTTGTGCTGCCCGGAACCACAGAGGAGAATATTTTCTCTATCCGTAACGATGCCACCGACAATCCTAACACCAATGGTTCTTTAGCCAGAATGCTGACATCGCCGGCCACCAGCGGCCGCGGCCTGGTGAAGATCAGTCCCATCATCTACAACCATCCGGCCTGGCTTTGCGACGACAAGCGCCGTAGTTTGCTCACACTGTATTCGGTGGCCAGCTCCCCGGCCACGGCTTCTTATTTTACCACCAAATACAAAGACGCCGTCAACCAGTCGGACCCGGCCCCGTTGATCCGCTATGCGGAGGTGATCCTGACCCTGGCCGAGGCCGAAGCCCGCAACGCCGGTGGTGTAAGCCAACGGGCGGTGGATTTATTAAATGCCGTTCGCAACCGGGCCCTCGCCAATCCGGCTACACAGGCATTCACTACGGCCAGCTTCAGCAACAAAAACAATCTTATCCAGGCCATTCTCGACGAGCGCCGCATTGAGTTTTTGGCCGAAGGAAAACGCTGGGGCGATATCCACCGCCTGGCGCCCGATCCGGACTTTTTGCCCAATGGCATACCGGCCAAGATCGGCACCGGCGCTATCCGGGTGTCGCAATACGAGTGCGGCAGTGGCAGTTCGGCTTACGCCACCGCCCTTACCCTTGGCGCTATCCCGTATGCCGATTTTCGTTTTATCTGGCCCATTCCGCTCTCGGAAACACAGAACAACCCGAACTACGAGCAGAACCCCGGGTATTAACTGATCGGTTGTGCACCGCCGGCGGCCTTGCGATAGTCCGCCGACGATAAAAGAAGCCATTCCGCCCACGGTGGAATGGCTTTTTCCATTTGCAAAAAAAAAACGAGCGTACCGTAAACAACACACGGTACCCGGCCTTTGCCGCAACCCGTCGGTAAAAAACAACCGTTGGTACAATTTCCATTCGTCGCCGGCGCATTTCCGTTTAATATGTGGCTTTTTTGCACATGCTGAAGACCTTTTCATTTTTTCTTTCCCTGTTGATGGCGTTTGCCGCCACGGCGCAAGACACAGCGTCAGTTTCTCTCACAGTGTTGGACACCACCCGGCAACCAGTGGCATTTGCCACCGTTGTGCTGCGGCAATTACCTGATTCGGTGCTGGTAAAAGTGCAAATGACTGGCGCCGACGGCATCGCCTCGTTCGCTTCGTTGCCACGGGGTTCTTACCTCTGCCAAATTACCCATGCCGGCTTTGCCAGGCATACCACCGGCGTGTTTGATTTGCAGCAGCCCATGGTTTTGCCCGTGGTGCTGCAACCGGCAGCGGCCCTTGACGGCGTAACGGTGGTGGCCCGAAAGCCATTCATAGAAATAAAGCCGGGCCGCACCATCGTGAATGTGGAAGCCGGCATTACCATGGCGGGCGCCACCGCCATGGAGGCGCTGGAAAAAATGCCGGGCATCACGGTTGACCGCAACGGCGGCCTTGCACTGAAGGGCCGTTCGGGCGTGCTGGTGCTGATTGACAGCAAACAAACGTTTCTGGATGCCGCACAGCTTTCTACCTTGCTCAACGGCATGAATGCATCGCAAATAGAACAGGTAGAAATCATGGACCAACCGCCGGCCGGCTACGATGCCGCAGGCAATGCCGGCATCATCAATATCAAAACAAAAAAGAACCGGCAGCGGGGCTTCAACGGATCGTTCACCACTTCCTATGCGAAAGGCTACTATCCAAAGAACAACAATAGCCTTCAGGTGGCGTACCGGAGCGGCCGCTGGAACCTTTCGGCCAATTACAGCGTTAATGTCAGCCGCAGCTTTACCAGGATCTATGCCCTGCGTACTTACTTCAAACCGAATGGGGCCGTTGCTTCGTTGCTGGAACAGCCGGGATTTTTCAGGGGCAGCGGCAACACGCATAACCTGCGGTTGAGCGCCGATTATTCGCTGAGCGATAAAACGACGGTTGGCCTGGCGCTCACCGGGCTTTTGCTGGGCCGCAACGGTAACACAATGAACCGGGCGCTCTGGATGAATGCCCAAAAGGGTGCTGACTCGCTGATCATTACCGAAGGCACCAATAAAAATACCTGGCGAAACGGTGGCGCCAGCCTGAGCCTGCGGCATGCCTATTCAGCATCGCGTGAGTGGACGGCCGATGTGGATGTGGTGGGCTATCGCATGCGTGGCAACCAGTTTTTTCAAAACACAGCGCAATTCCCGGCCAGTTATTCCGAAGCCATCCGTGCTAACCTGCCTTCAGACCTGCGCATTGTGTCGGCCAAAACGGATTATACCACGCAATGGAAGGACATTAAAGTAGCCATCGGCGTAAAAGCCTCTCAGATACATACCGATAACCTGGCGGAGTACGAAACGCGGGAGATTCCCGGGTGGCAACCCGACTACGGCAAAAGCAATCATTTTTTGTACAACGAAAAAATTCAGGCGGCTTATGTAAGCGGCGAAACCAAACAGCAGCGATGGAGCCTGCAGGCCGGGTTGCGGTTTGAAGCCACGGCCTACGATGGTACACAACTGGGCAATGCCGTGCAAAAAGACTCGTCGTTTTCCCGGAAATACAGTAGTCTTTTTCCCACCATGCTGGTTTCCTTTGAAGCCGACAGCAACCATAGTTTCTCGCTGACGGCTGGGCGGCGCATTGACCGGCCGCCCTTTCAAAAGCTGAATCCTTTTGTCTTCATCATAAACAAATACACCTTTGAGCGGGGCAACCCGTTTTACCGGCCGCAATACACTTGGAACATGGAAATGAGCCATGTGTACAAAAGCCGTTGGATAACCAGCGTTGGCTATAGCATCACCACCGATTATTTCTCACAGATTTTTCCGCTCGAAAACAGTGGCCTGGTCATATACACCGTAGGCAACCTGGACCGGCTGCAACAGTTTACCGTTTCGCTGAGCACCCAGTTAGCACCGGCCCGCTGGTGGTCGGTGTCGGCGCAGGCTACCGGCGTGCACAAAAAAATGGAAGGCTTCGTTGGCCGGCCGCTCCGCGCCACCATCACGCAGGCCACAGTCAATGTCAACAATCAGTTTCGGCTGCAGAAAGGCTGGTCGGCCGAGCTCACCGGCTTTTATACTTCGCGAAGCCAGGCCGATATCCAGGAGATTGTAGATCCCTCAGGACAATTGTCGGTGGGCGTAGCCAAATCGCTTTGGCAAAACAAAGTCACGGTGAAGCTGGCGGCCCGTGACGTGTTTCACACCCAATGGATGAAGGGGAACACCTTCTTTCCCGCGGCGACCGAATATTTTAAAATCAGCAGCGACACCCGCGTGGCTTTGTTGTCGTTCTCGTACCGCTTTGGCAAAACATTTAAAGGGAGCCGGCGGTCCGAAGGCTCGGCCGGCGAGGAAATGCGCCGGGTAGGCAATGGGTAAATCCGCAAAATTGGTTTGGGTTTTTTCCCCATTGGCGGAGTGCGCTGACCATCGTTCGTCACACCGAAAGCGGGGGCCGGCACACAAACAGTCCCTTCGTCATTCTTGTTTTTTTGGGCGGCCAAATTATTGTAGCTTCTGTGGTAATTAAACTGCGGAGCCATGGTACTGCGGAATCTATTCCTCGCCGTCCTTTTTGTTTTTTCTACGGCACTCGTTACAGCACAACAGCAAAACTGCACTTTTAAACCACCTTTCTATCACCAGCATTTTGGCAAAGGCGAAATACAGGACGCCAACATCGCCTCTTTGCCGCTCTATGACCGGGTGTTGTCATCGTGTCCCACCGACGGGCATTACAGTTTTGCTTCGTACACCAGTGAATGTTTTCGCGGCGATTGGCACACCATTGAAGACCACACGCCCGGCGATGCCGATGGCAATATGCTGCTGGTGAATTCGGCCTATAATGAAGGACTGTTTTTTGCCACGCGGGTGGCCGGCTTTAAGGCCGGGAAAACGTATCAGTTTGGCGTGTGGCTGATGAATGTGTGCAAGCCCAGCTACAAATGCCCGTTTCCGCTGTTGCCCAATTTATTGGTGAAGCTGCAAACACCGGCAGGACGCACCGTGGCGCAGTTTGCCACCGGCGAGATAAGCCGGGTAGAATCGCCGGCCTGGACACAGCACCGGGCGGAGTTTACGGTGCCCGCATCGGCCGAAGCCTTGTTGCTTACCATCACAAACAATGCACCGGGAGGATGCGGCAATGATTTCGCTCTCGACGACATTACGTTTCGCGAGTGTGTAGAAACCGATCCGGCACGCCTGGTTGAAGTGAAAAAGGCGCCGCCGGTACTGCCCTCCTCATCAAAGCAGGCGGTGGTAAAAAAGGAAGCACCCAAACCCGTGAAACCCGCTGCCCGGCCATTGTTGAAAAACGAAAAGCCGGTGGTAACCGTGGCCGGAAGCAATCCGCAACGACCGGCTTACCAGCAGCCGGCAATGCCGCTCTCCATAGCATTTGCAGCGCCGCCACCCGTGTTGGTACAACGCCGGAATACACTTGCCAAGCTGATAGAGACCGGGCCGGGCGAGCTGCGGATAGATCTTTACGACAATGGCGATATAGACGGCGATACGGTGAGCATATATCACAACAACCAGCTTATTGTATCGCGGCAGCGGCTGGCCCGCACCCCCATTACTTTCCGGCTGCAGCTAAACCCACAACAACCGCATCACGAGCTGGTGATGGTGGCAAACAACCTCGGGAGCATACCGCCCAATACATCGCTGATGATCGTAACGGCGGGCGACAAACGTTTTCAGGTTTTTCTCTCTTCAACGGAGCAGCAGAATGCCAAAGTGGCTATTGATCTAAAGGAATAAAGGCAGTAATCGCCTTGCTTTCGGGGCAAGCAGGAATATCGCAAAAAACGTCGCGGTGGCTGCCGTCAGGCGCTGTTTAGCACAGCGGTTAAAATCGCCTGTTTAGTCGTTTTTTTCCGGCTCTCTCTCCACGGTGATACTGCATTCGCCAATGAGGGCGGCCAGGGCGCCAACGGCCGCCAGCACTGGCGCAAAAAGGGTTCCCACCACGCCTACCGACAGCGGAAAACTCATCAGCTCTTTGCCGGCCCCGTCGTGAATAATGATCTTGCGCACATTCCCTTCTTTCACCAGTTCCTTTACCTTGTTCAGCAGGTTTTCGCCCTGCACTTTAAACGATTCAAAATTTGTGTTCATGGCCACCGAAGATTAATTGTTTGTTGAAGAAGAAAGTTACCATCATTTACCCGAACCGCCGTCTGCCCTGATTCCAGTCGGTTTTTTGGACAGATAAAATAGGGCACGGCAGCCCGCCGGCCATTGGCGCAATTGAAGCACAAGATCTGCCGGTTGGTGCCTGTGGCCATTGCCTCTTTTTTTTCGCGGCAATAGTTTTACGAAAACCCTTAACCATGCGATTGAACCTGGCCCTTCACGGCATTTTGATTGCTTCTGCCGCCATTGAAGAAACGAAATGCCGAGACGAATATTACCTGGAGGCGATGCGGCAGCAACTGTTGCGGCAAAACGAAGACCTTATTGAGCAGATTCCGGCCAAACCATTTTTTTACCTTGAAGTCCCGGCCTCCTCAGCCACCCTTAGGTTTGGCAAAACAACGGCCACACAACCCGAAAAAACCGCGAATAAGAAAGTATGCTTTCCGGGCGAAGCTACCTGGCCTAACCCGGATGTAACCAAACAAACTGCCGCCTTGTAGCGCTGCTATTTTTTCTTTGCGATAGTGCTGGCGTTGCGGCAAAAAAATATTTTTCCGGAGGCCCTTCTAACGGCCGTTTTGGATGAGTGGGCAAGCATAAAAATCAATCGGCCATTTATCATCTTTCATTCACCGTTCAACCCGCCAATGGCGTTTTTACTCCCGCTGCGGAAGCCCTTTTTGTTTCGCTAATTATGAGCAGCGGTAGGGCTGTGGTGAAGCTGTGTTTTTAGCTTCGTTACCATGCGAAACCTCCTGCTGATGCTGCGCCTTTTTGCGGCGGTGCTGCTTGCCGGCGCCGGCCGGCTTTCAGCATCGGAGATACGGCTGGAGGCCGGCCATAAGCAGGTAATGATTACAACTCTTTCGAGCGATTCCTCCGGTTGTGTGATTCCCTTTAACCGCAGCGGCAACCTGATAGTGCTAAAGGCCCGCGTGGACACTACCGAGGGCAATTTTATTCTCGATACCGGTGCGCCCGGGCTGGTGCTCAACCTGACTTATTTCCGCAGTTATCCCATCACCATGCAACAGGACGGCGACCAGTCGGGCATTGCCGGCAGCGGCGATTACATCTACGAAACGGGGGTCAGGGAACTCGCCTTTGGCGCTTTTCGTTTTCACCAGCTCCAGGCCGATCTCTCCAACCTGGGCAATGTGGAAAATGCCAAAGGCATTAAAGTACTGGGCTTGCTGGGCCTGGAGCTTTTCCGGCAGTGTGAGATGTTGATTGACTTTGAGAAAAGCCTGCTTTACCTTCACCGCGTTGGCAAAAAAGAACCAGTCTGCGGCCACCGGTTTTTCAGCAATCCGTCGCAATACACGGTGTATCCCATTGAGTACTCCGGCAAACGCATGATCACCACCACGCAGGTAGCGGGCAAAAAATTAAAGCTCGTGATTGATTGTGCGGCCGAAGCCAATATTATTGACAGCCGCCTGCCCGAAAAAATCCTGGAAACTATCACGATCAGCCGGCGGGTAAAGCTGTCGGGTATCGGCGAACGGAAGGCCGATGGTCTTTATGGCAACCTGTCGGCCATGACGATGGGTGCCGAACAGTTTACCAACCTGCCGGTGATCATCATCAACCTGGCTTATACCTGCTTTGGCAGCGACCTTTGTGTGAATGGCGTGCTGGGTTTTGAGTTCTTGTCGCAACGAAAGCTGGGTTTTAATTTTGTAACCCGAAAAATGTACAGATGGAAATAGGGCTGACCGGAAAAAGACAGAGCTGGCATCTAGTGCTGGCGGTGCTGTTGCTGTTTTCGGCAGGCGTAGCGGCGCAGCCCGTAAAAGGCTGGTCGGTGAAGAATGGCCGCATGTACATTCAACTGCCAAAACCCATCACCGAAACGGCGCTCGACAGCTTTATTGTTTTTTATGATCTGGCCGATCTGAACCTGAAGGCTTTTTTAAAAACAAACAAGCCGGATTCGCTGCAGTTCCTTGGGTGGCGAATTGATGTCAACAACGAGGCCGGTGTGATTCTCTCCAAAGCTATGGAGCCCTTCGAAGGGCTCAGCAAACCTGAGCAAACCATCTTTTTTCACAGCCGGCGCAACCCGCTGTTTCCGGCGGTAAACAACGGGCTGCTGTTTGGCGTTAACCGCTTCCGCCACAAGCACAGCTTCCGGGTGCTGGATTCCACCGTTCGTTTTTTTCTGCGCAACCATCAGCGGGCCCGCAAAGTGATGCTGGCCGGCAGCTTTAACAATTGGGTGCCCGACCAGCTTTCAATGCAACGAACCGACAGCGGCTGGATATTCGATGTCAAACTCGGGCCGGGCAAGTGGTGGTACAAGTTTATCGTGGATGGCAACTGGATCGTGGACCGCGACAATCAGCTGGCCGAGAACGATGGCCTTGGTAATATCAATTCGGTATTTTTTCGGCCCAACGTGGTGTTTTCGCTTCCGGGGTTTGCGGCCGCCAGGGCGGTGTTCCTGGCCGGTAGCTTCAACCAATGGCAACCCGGTGCCCTGCCCCTGCAACGCACCGCCGCCGGCTGGCAGCTGCCGCTTTACCTTGCCGAGGGCACCCACACTTATAAGTTTGTGGCCGATGGCAAATGGCTGGCCGACCCGCAAAATGCCGAAACAGTTCCGGATGGTGAGGGTGGAATGAATTCGGTGATACGGCGCGGCACCACCCATGTATTCCGGCTGCCGGGCCACTCCGATGCCCGGGAGGTGATGCTGGTAGGCTCTTTTAACCAGTGGCGGGAATTTGAATGGAAGATGAAACGAACACCGGCGGGGTGGGAGCTGCCGTTTACATTGGGTCCCGGTAACTATCAATATAAGTTCCGCGTAGATGGAAGGCTGCTGCCCGACCCGGCCAACGCAATGACGTCACCTGTATCGGGCAACTCCTACCTGGTGTTGCGGCCCAATTTCGTGTTCCGGCTCAAGGGTTTTGGCGGTGCCCGGTCGGTGTTTGTAGCCGGCGATTTTAACGGCTGGGATCCGGCTGCCTTTGCCATGAAAAAAGAAGGAGAGGCCTGGGTTTTGCCCGTGCACCTGGCCGTGGGCAAACACCGGTACAAATTTGTGGTGGACGGCAAATGGATCACCGACCCCGATAACGAGCTTTGGGAGCAGAATGGGTACGACACCGGCAACTCGGTGCTATGGGTGGAAAACTGATTGTGCCCACAACAAGGCAGCGAACAATCTGCGGCATCACCTCTTTTTTTTGCCTTTGGTTTGCGCCACTCTCGCCTTTCGCATCGTCCAGACCTTTTCTTTGGCAGGGGCCTCCAAAAACGCCTGCCGAAACACCTCCCCCGATGGAAATGATATCTGCGGTATCAACCGGGTTTCGAAACGCACCGGGAATACGGCTGCAGCAAAGGGCCAGGGCTCCACGGTGAGGCTGTCATCATCCAACTGCACCAGGCTGTAAAGCTTTCCATCAGGGCCAGTGCTGATTTCAGCCCTCCGCTTTTCGGGCGGCAGGCTGCCCTGGCAAAGCAGCAGCGACAAGGCATCGCACCACTCCAAAAGGGCATAAGCGGTGTCGGCTTCGTCTTTCGACAACTGCAGCTCGTGGCGCCATTCAGTTTGCAGCCGCCGTTGCCCGGCTAAAAATTTTTTTGCTTCCGGGTTTTCCGTTTCCTCCTTACTGTACAAAAAAACCATGTGCATAGACGTGAGCAGGGCAATGTACCGGCTCTTCGTCAGCGTGAGCGAGGCCAGCTTTTGACAGTGCGCCAGCTCAAAATTTTTCATGTCGAAGTTGAGGGGCCCACCTGTGGGTGTCAACAGCGTTTCGCCATCCAGCTCATTCTCGGCATCATCGTGTTCGGCAATCGCCAGTAACAATTCCGTCGGGCGGACCGGTGGTTTTGCCCATTTCCATTGCCCCGCAAACTGAGCCGCCAGCACGCCGTGTGCCCGTTGCGTAATCACTTCCCATCCAGCCTCGGTATAGTTGACGATCATGATTGAAACTGTTTTGTTTTACCGTTCAGTTTTTGTTCAGCGTTTGGCTTTCGCAATGCCGGTTTCTGCGACCCGATTCGACCCGTGCAGGGTAATGTCATTCAGCCGAGCCGTCAAAGAAAAATCTCCGGGTGCCCACATTGGCGGGAACGCCAATGGCGGCAACAATCACATTCCTTTCTCCTGATTCCGCAGAGGCTAGTCAACGTTTTATCCCTTCGGATTTAATAGCCGGTCCCGAAAATTTATCCCTGGAAAAGCACTAAACCATCATTTCCATCACCAGCGCATCGCAAACCCACACCGCCACAGCGCCACCGGGGCAGTAGAACTCGGCTTCGCCGTTTTCGTCAATCACAATCGCTTCGCGTTCGTTCTGCAGCGCATCCACAAAACGTTTGCCCGCATGCTGTTTTCCCACGTACATAAACTTGTTTCCCGGGTCGCCGTTCGACATCACCACGGCGCAACCGCTGGTGGGCAGGTCAGGCTCGCCCTCGCGGGTCCAGCCCACGCAGTTCGGATGATCGAAGTAATCGCGTTCGGGACCGTAGGAGGCCAGCTTACGCAGCTTGCACATCAACGGCAGGCTGGCCAGCGCCGGCATCACAATATGGTAGTCGCCGCCGTCCTGGCCTTTATCGGTGTATTCGGCGCTGTACAGGTCGGGGTAAAAAATGCAGGGGTACCCTTTTTCCCGCAACAGGATCAGCGCATACGCCAGCGGTTTGAACCAGGGCTCCACGGGTGCTTCCAGGGCCTGGAGCGGTTGTGTGTCGTGGTTGGCCACCAGCGTTACAGCCAGGTGCGGATGGGAGGCCACCAGGGTGTCATGAAAAATGGTTTGCAGGTCGAACTGGCTGCCGCATTTGGAGGCTGTGTGCAACCGGTGGTGAAGGGCTGCATCAAACAAAGAGATTTTGCCCTCGGTGGCGGCAATGTATTTTTCCAGCAGGGGCAAATTACCGGGTGCCCAGTACTCGCCTACGGCAAACAAATCGCGGCCGGCCATCTCCCGCATCCAGGCCAGCCATTCGTTATAAAATTGCGGGGCTATGTGTTTCACCGCATCCAGCCGCATGCCGTCGAAATGGGTCAGTCCATAATACCACTGGCCCCATCGTTTCAGCTCTTCCCGCACGGCGGGGTTACGGAACTCCACGTCGCAAAACATCAGGTAGTCGTAGTTGCCTTTTTCATCGGTGAGCATTTCTTCCCAGTCGGTGCCGAATTCATTTAAAATGTTGAAGATGCCGGTTTCTTTTCGCTGGTGGTCGTAGTCAACGCCAGAAAAACAGGTGTGGTCCCACTGAAAAGACGAGTATTTGCCGCGGCGGGCAGGGTAGGTGAACCGCGTATAGGCGCTTATCTCTTCCGGCTCGCTAATGAACATATTGCGGTTTTCGGGGTCCATCCGGACGGCCTTCACCGTTTCGGTTTCATCGCCCCCGCCAAGGTGGTTCACCACTATGTCCACATACACCTGGATCTTTTCTTTGTGCAGGGCCTCAATGGCCGCCAGGTACTCCTTGCGGGTACCATACTTGGTGCGTACCGACCCTTTGCTTTTAAATTCCCCGAGATCATAAAGGTCATACACATCGTAGCCAATGGAGTTGGCGCCTTCGGTGCCCTTGTAGGCCGGCGGCAGCCAAACGGCATTGATGCCGATGGAGGCAAGGTAGGGCGCTTCTTTTGCGACTTTTTTCCAAAGGCTGCCATCGGCCGGGTAATACCAATGGAAATATTGCATCATGGTTCCGTTCTGCATAATTGAATCCTTTCTGTTGATCAAGGGGCAGATTAAAAAACCGTGCTAAGCAGTAAAGTTGGTGAATAGGCTGTTGAAAACCGGTGAAATGACGGTACAGCGTTTTGTTTGTTGAAGGAAGCAGTGGCAAACCCGGTATTGTTAAACAAGAAGAATGAATAATACCCGCCGGCTATAGCCTGTTCTACAACCTGAGGCGGATTCAAAAATCAGGGCGTGGTGATCGCCATGGCTGCCGGGAGAAATTCTGTTACCGGCAACCATCGCTCAACCTGCTCAACAAACGGCATTTGTCTATCGCTTCACCTACTGAGCCATGCCCTTTTACTCAGGTAGCTTCAGCAACCGTAGCAGTTGTTTTTGATTTCCCTGAAAGGCTTCGAGAAAATAAATTCCCGGTTTCTTCAGGTCATCTACCACCAGGCTGCCGGTTGGCGGCAGGTGCAACCTTTTTTGCAATACCCGGCCTGCCACATCCAAAATCCGTAGGTTAACCGGTTGGGGTGAGGAGCTTCTGATCAGCAGCGTCAGTTGCCGCTGAAAAGGGTTGGGGTAGGCCAGCAGCCGAAGACCCGGTTCGGCGCCCGCTATGGACAGCGATCCGTAAGCCGGCACGGTCACCGTGACGTCTTTTTCAACCGTGTTTCCGGCAGCATCAAACGCCCTGACGGTGATGGTGTAGGTTCTACCGTTGCTACCGCGTTCGGCACGAAGCTGCACTGTTTTGCTATCCACCACCTGCCAGTCAGGCGACTGATCGCCGGCAAACAGTCCCGACGGCGGTTCGCTGCTTTTTACGCTTACTGCCTGTAGCGGCCGGCAGTTGTCGGTGACGGTGTATGACAGGTTTACGTTGGTCATTTTACCATCTGCCAAGACGATGGTGGACGGTGAGGCCTGGAGGTTGCCGATCACCGGCGCCGACTCATCTGCAACCGTTACGGTGGCGGATGCGCTACTTTGATTTCCGGCCGCATCTGTCACCTGCAGCGTAACCTGGCGGGCGCCAAGATCGGCACAGGTAAAAGCCGTTTGGCTCAACCGGTACTGCAGGTTGCTGCAATGTCCCTGCGACCCGTCGTTTATTTGTTGTGCTTCGATCGTGGCTTTGCCGCCGGCATCCAGCACCGCCCGAATATTTTTTGCTTTGGCCACCGGTGATGGCTGCACCACCACGGCCACCATGTACGCCTGGCCATTGCTGCAGCCTTCGGCCGAAAGGGTGTAGGTGTAGGTAACCGCAAGGGGTGCCGTGGTGGTGTTTCGTAACACTTCGGCAATGCTGCCCGAGCCGGTGGCGGCGGCGTTGGATATACCTGTTGCGGCTGCGCGGCTCCATTGAAAAACCGAGCCGGCAACTGAAGCTTCCGGCGTGTAGCTGAACGAACTGTTGTTGCACACCGCCGGCGGCGTGAGCGAACTGGTTAGCACCGGCACAGCCGGCACCCGTATCGCCGGGCTGGCGGTGCCCGCCACGGCTGGGTGGCTGCTTACCACCCTTACCCGGTAGCCGTTGCCGGCCGGCAGGTTGGCCGGCAATTGGGCGGGTAGGGTACCGCCGGACGTTCCGGCGCCAGAGCCGATCACTACCGGCTGCGAAAATGATCCCTGGGCGTTGGACAACTGCACGCTAAAAACATTGGCGGACGCAAAATTGCCGGTGGTGGTAAATGACAGGGGCTGTGATTGGCCCGCACAAAGAACGGCCGGCAGGCTGCCGGTAGTAATGGCAGCATCGGCGGTGCAGTTGCCGGCCGTTATCACCACCGGCGCCGATTTCACCGTACAACCGTTGGCGGTGGTTTTTACCCCGTAGGTCCCTGGCAAGGTTACCGACAGGGTGGAGGCATTCTGCGCCGGCATATCGGCGCCGTTGGCCGTCCACTGCCAGGAGTAGCCTGCGCCTGCAGTTGCCTGGAGCACCACCGGGTTGGTGGGGCAAACGGTTGGTGCCGTTGCCGGAGCAATGGTGGCTACCGGCCCTTCGGCCAGCGGCAGCCGCCGGATACCCACGCTCCGGATCTTCAATAAGGCCGAAACCGCCGCCGCCGCCGTGGTGTTTTCAAACTCGATAACGATCTGTGTGGTAAGGAATGCCACAGCGCCGCCATGGCCTACCGTCATAGCCGGTGTACGCAGCAGGTAATAGCCGGCCGGAATAACCATGGGTAAAGTGGAAGTGTTGAACATGGATACGCCTTCGGCCAGGATGGTGCTGTAGTCGCTGTTGTTGGCCGTTACTTTTAGATAGATGGCTTTAATTCCAATGGGTGCCAACGGGATCTCCACTTCGGCCACACCCTCGGCCATATTGCCCGCCGCCAAAGCAATAGGCGTGGCGGCATCGTTGAGGAAGCTCACCCGGCGGGCCGCGCCGGTGTACAATCCCGATACGGTGATCACCTGCTGTTCGGCATTGCCCACCGTTTCTTTTGACCCCACCACCAGAGCGCCACCCGCCTGGCTACCGGAGAGTTGCCAGTGATCAGCCACAGCCCCTGAAGCGCCCGGCGTAGTGCCCCTGCTGCCCGCCAAAAAAGGATTGGCATTGGCAGCCACGCTCCATTCCGCCGCCGTGCCCGAGCCGGGCAGGCAGGCCGGTACCCAGCGGTTGATGACTTCCGATACTTTCCGGCCCAGCACCAGGGCGCCGGCGGGTGTCAGATGCCGGCCGTCTTCGTACCAGTTGCTGGTTTTCAGGTCGCTTTCGGCGTCAACAATCGTCACATCGGTTTGCGCCCTGATCCAGCCGTTTACATTGTTGCGAAAATCTTCTACGATGTCGTGGTAAGCCGGCGGATTAAACTGCGGCAGTATGGTCAGCAGGATTACCCGCATGCCGGCCTCCTTGCCGGCATTGATCATGCTGCGGAGATTGGCCTTGGTTGTTTCCGGATTAACGGCCAGCAGCACATCGTTGGTGCCGGCCAGCACCACCAGAACTTTTGCATCGGAACTGCGCACGGCCTGCAGGCGCCCCATCATCTGCACCGTGGTTTCGCCGGGCATTGCCTGAATGCCGTTAGCCGTGATTTGTATGCCCGGGCTTAGGGCATTGACCCAGGCTACATAACCATGATTTTGAAACTGCACACTGTTGTCTTTTACGCCAAAGCCATAGGAGGTTTGGCTGTCGCCGAAGAAAATAATTTTCGATCGGGGAGGAAGCGTTGGCACCGGCTGCGAAAAACAAACCTGGGCCAGTAAGCAATTGGCGAGGAAGGCAAGGATGGGTTTCATGGTTTTGATAAAAGGTCAGCTTGGGTAAAAGGTGTTTCAGCAAACAACCGGCAGCAGCTTTCAGGAGGGGGCGGAAAAGTGGCAGGCGCTGTTTTTATTGCCTGGTTACCGGCCGGCAAGATAGCGTATTTCGGGCTTTTGGGCCGGCAGGTTGCTGGTCGGCCTGGCGGCTTGATGAGCCGTTGCGGCTCTGCGATTGGTTGGTGCAAGCCTTAGCCGTTCATCGCCACTGCCTGCTAACGGCGGGACTCACGGCCTGCCCTATTTTCGCCGCTATCTGTTTGGCCACGTCACCATTAAAGCCTGCCGGATCATTGCCGCAAAAACACCAGGCCCCTCAATCACCTGTTGCCCGCAGGCAAAGCTGCCAGCGGCGGCAGGGCAGTGGCAGCCGGAGCGCTGTTACCGGCCGGCATTGACGGTTTGCGGTTCATTGCTGCACCGCTGCTGCCAATGACTTTTGAGAGTAAGGTCCGGGGCGAAAAATCGCAACGGCAGCAAAATGCTGATACGACAAAAAGAATACATTAGTAGAATTACGGCGGGCCTTTTTTTCAAGACAAGGCGTGGAAACAGGCCGGCCGGCGCCGGGAATAAAAGCGCCGTAATTTCCGCATCGGTGATAGTAATCTTCCGAAAGTTTTACTATACTTGCCCCCATGGCAACCGAAACACCTTCTTCTACCCAACCAGCCGAAACCACTCACACCGTTAGTGCCCGCGAGGTGCTGTTGCATTACCTGAAGCAAAAAGGCTATAAACTACTGAAAGATGATGCGATGATCGTTCCGGAGAAAAAAGAAGGCGTGCTGGCAGCCATCCGTTTTGGTAAAAAAGAATTGATAGATGTAAAAAGCCTTTCGGAGTTTTACCCGGTAACGGAAATTAAAGATGCGCACACGGGCCTCACCGACCACCTGCTTCATTCAATCCAGTCGGTTGCAGAAGGCTTGTTTTTTTCGTTTATCCATTTTGGCCGTTATTTCCGCGGCGAAAAAATAACGCCGGCGCTGGCGCTGCCGGATACGCAACGGTACCGGCAGATACTCGAAAAGCTGGACGACTATTTTACCGAAAACAACCTTGATTTTAAAGTTTACCTGGTAGCGCCAGGTGGCGAGGTGCAGGAGCGAAATTTAAACCAGAAAAAAAATAAGGGTGAAGTGGCGAAAGAGGTAATTGAACAGCGAAAAACGCTTGGCCTTTAAAAAACGGCTTCCCGTCCATTCTCATTTTCCTCCGGCCGGGCAAGAACTCTGGCAAGGCTGATTTATACAGGATAGAAAAGGTGGCTGTTGGCGCCTTATCCGGCAAACAAGGCCGGGCTGCAGGCTCACAATAACACGATCATCAGCCCTATCAGCGCCACAAACAAAAATCCGAAAGCCAATATACAGGCAAAGGCAAATACCATGTTCCTGAATGAGCCGGAAGAGAGGAATTGAGAAGTGCGTTGTTTCATATTCTTTCTTGTGGCGCAAAACTGCGGCATTTGTTACGGACTGCAGCCGGCGGGAAGCCGAACGGGCATGGGCTATCGGCCGGTGCCGCGTTAGCAAGGCCCCCCACCCGGCAACTGGGGCCAGCGAACACGGACTTGTCTTTAAGCATCCAGTTTTTTTAGCGATGCCGAATTAATACAAAACCGCAGTCCGGATGGCCGCGGCCCATCGGGAAACACGTGCCCCAGGTGGGCCCGGCAAACATTGCAAAGCACCTCAATGCGGGTCATTCCCCACGACGTGTCTTTTTCGTAGCGAATCACATTCTCTTTCAAGGGCTCTGTAAACGATGGCCACCCGGTGCCGGACTCAAATTTTACGGTCGAATCAAACAACGGAGTACCGCAACACACGCAGGCATAAATGCCCGGTGAATGGGCTTCGCAATATTCGCCGGTAAAAGCCGGTTCGGTACCGTGTTGGCGGGTTACCCGGTATTGTTCCGGCGTTAACTGTGCTTTCCAATCAGCATCTGTTTTCAGCACCTCGCGGTCGGGTGTCGGATTGCTCTTAGCGAAATCGAGGACATCGTTCCAATTCATGGCTTCCTGTTTTTGGTTTGTTGTTGCCGCAAATCTTGCACCTGCTTTTTTCCGGTTAAAAAGTTGCAAGGACGTTAAAATACCGGCGGTGTTTGCTGCAAGAAAAGAAAGGATTGTTAATAAGGAAAATGAGGGAATTTCCGGCAGGGAGATACGGTGCCGATGCATTGTGGAAATTCAACATAATTTGTGCAATGCTTTTCCCACTGCCTGGGCCGCTAAAGGGGCCATAGCCGCAATTCCGCTTTAACGAAAGTTGGATTGCTGTTTGTTATACCCTCAGTGTAAGAAGAATGTATAAGGATTTTACACGAGGCGGGATTTTTATCCTGCCTTTCTTTTTTCCCTTATGCGATAGAAACTGAGATTCTCTGCGGCATTTGCCGGCGTTAGGAATTTTCCCGCTGTTTGTTTCTTTTGGTCGTGTTTGCTACCGGTGCATTTATTGCCGGTGCCCGTTTCCAGATCAAAATCAATAAGAGCCATTTTCTTGTCCGGGATAGAAGATGATACGCTGCATGGTTGGAAAAAAGGAATTGCCTTTTTGCCAGCGCCAGCCAGTTATTCAATATTCACCAAGATAGCATGGCGTCCTCGCTTAAGGCATCAGCGTATGCCCACCGCCAGGGTTGGCATTCAATGATTCTATGTAGTCAAAAAATTCAAGGGCCCATTGCCGGGCGGCAGCATAGGTGATCGGTTTGCTGGCAGACCGAAGCTCAAATACCGGCAGCGGTGTTGCCGGGTTGGCGACATCTTTATCCATTCGATTGCCCAAGGCTCCGTAACCTTCCACTTCCTGGTCTTTGGGCCGGCCGGGGAAATTTTTTGTGGTTAGTTTATCGGTGCCCCGACGCTTGGTGCTGCCACCATAGGTATCGTGGAAAAACTGGATGAACGCTTCTCCTTTTTTCCGGTCACGCAGTACCAGTCCCCGAAGCCATTCGCTCAGCGTTAGCTTATGATACCATTGCGGCACAAACTGGCCGACTTTGTCATCTTCGTGGAGCCCGTAAACGCCCTGGAAAAGAGGCTGATTCATTTTGGCTGCATAACCGGCCGAGGTTTCCACCAGTCTTTCCAGGTTCGACTTGCCCGTTGGATCTTTTTGCGAATAGTACTGCTGAACGTTCGCCGGCAAAGTGGTGAAGACGGTAGCAAGATTTGTTTTTGCCATTAGCGGCGTATGGTTTTTCAGGAAGGCCATTTTCCGTTGAATTGACTCCGTATAGGCAAAAATGATCGTCAGAAATCCCTCCAGCTCCGGTCCGCCGGGGGCGGTATTGTCCACCATCTGGTAGGCGGCTACGGCGCCCCGTGCCAGGGTGTGCCCGGTGATGAGCGTCTGGGCTTCATCAATGGGCGAAAGAGCTCTTGGCTCCGTTGCAACGGCGGCGTTTGCGCGGCGCATGTGCAGGCGGCCCGGATCCCTTGCCGTTTTTTGAGGAAGGGTTTCTGTGGGGTCGCCATGCAGGTCGCGAACAATATCCGCCACATTTTGCACCCTCGTGCCAAATGTCACCTGCGGCGCTGTAGTGGCGGTTTGCCATGGTCCGCTCATCATGCCGTCTTTCAATGTTGTGGTAAAGTTGGCCGTATTATCCAGCGCCTTTGCCGGGACAATACTACCGGCGGTAGCAGCCAGTGCCTGGTGGGCCGTGATGAGCGCATCCAGGTCGGTCATGGCATTTGCCAACCGGTTTCTTCCGCCAGCGTTGAGCGGAAAATGCGTCGTCACGACCTCCAGGTCAGACTTGTCAGCTCCCCGGTCGTCTGCCTGCACCTCAATATCAGGTTGTGACAGCAGGGCAGCTCCTTTTTTTACCCTTGTGCTTTTGGCGCTATTCCAGGCAGCCTGGCCGGCAATAGCATTGGGAAACCCACCGGCCGGCAGGTTGTTGGTGTGCGACCGTTTTGTTTCCACTCCCTGGGTTTCAAATTCAAAACCAATATCGGCCTGCACCACATTGCTGGTTGTTTTTTTTCGCTGCACTGGTGGGCCGTTGCGCTGTGCACCCGGGCCGTTTTCGGTAAGAGGTGCCTGCATCGTTGATGTTGCCTGAACGGCCCGTTTTCCCATAGCGTCAGCTTCCTGTTCCAACGCAGCATCGGCATTCACGGACATACCTTTCATTTGCAGGGTGGGCTTTACCCTGCTCTGCAGTTGCTGCACCACATGCCAGGCTTCGTGCGGCAAATGTTTTTCCTGGCCGGGTGCCAGGTGAATATCGGTGCCCTGGGCATAGGCATGTGCGCCGATAGAGGCTGGCGCAGGTGAGTTGTAATGTACGTTTACACCGTCCATGGAAAGACCGGACAGGCGCTCCATACCGGCTTTCAGGTCGTCGGGCAGGCCGGTGTTGTTTTTCGCCGCTTGTAAAACGGGCAGGGGATAAGCCGTCCTGGCTGCGTAGCCTTTGCATTGAACAGGACCGGGGGCCGATGTGTGGTCGCAACTGTATGACAGTGCGGCGCTGCTTTTTACCGGGATTGCTTTCGAGGCTTTCATAAACCAATAAATCCTTAGGTTAAAATAATTCCGTCTTTCAGCAATTCTTTACGAATGGCTGTTTCGATCTCGCTGAGTGAGATGGTAGCCTGCTTGTTTTTGATCGCTTTCAGGCTGCAGGTTCGCACGGCATTCATCATCAGGCCGCCCGACAAGTTGTATTTTTCAGCCAGCGCCCTTAGGTCCACGTCTTTCGCCGGTTTCAGTTTGGGCGAAAAGGCCTGCTTCCATAAACTGAGCCTTTCTTCCACGCCCGGCATCGGGAAATAAATGATGGATTGAAACCGGCGGGTAAAAGCCTGGTCAATGTTTTCTTTGAGGTTAGACGCCAGGATAACAACGCCGTTGTGGTCATCAATCCGCTGGAGCAGGTAAGCAACTTCTTGGTTGGCATACCGGTCGTGCGAGTCGCCAATCTCGGTTCGCTTACCAAAAAGCGCATCAGCTTCATCAAAGAACAAGATCCAGCCTTTGCTTTCGGCCTGGTCAAACACATTCGCCAGGTTTTTTTCCGTTTCACCAATGTACTTCGACACAATCAGCGAAAGGTCAATTTTATAAACGTCCCGCCCGGTGCTTTTGCCAAGTAAAGAGGCCGTAAGCGTTTTGCCGGTGCCCGGTGGCCCATAAAAAAGCGATTTGTAGCCCGGCTTCAACCGTTTGCCTAACTCGGCCATTTGCAACAGCGCTTCTCCGTGCTCGATCCAGTCTTTAATTTCCATTACATCGTTGAACGTGTGCGCCGGCAACACCATATCTGCCCAATCCATGGCTGTACTTACCGGCCTTGCCGGGAACTCCTGGTTAAAATCGGGCCTTGTGAATTCACCCGTTACAAAAAAACCGGCATAATCGGGCGGCACGGTCAGGCGCCGTTTGACAAGAGGGTCATCTTTATCTGCCGCCACCAGTTTTATCGCCCTGGTGCGGAGAAGCAAATTATCGTCGCCAAATAAAGGGTAAAAGGCAAACCGCTCCCCAAGGTTGGTGCCGCCCAGGAGAAAAAGCGCCGTTTCCACCGTGGGCAAAAAGCTGGTACCCTGATGGGTAATGCCGCCGAACTCCGCAAACTTTTTATCGTAGGTCGTGTTCTTTGCAAAAAACGCATCGAGCAGTTCGGGCTGGAGAGACGGCGCAAGGCTTAAGATTAAAATCAGCCGTTCGGCAGGATTTAGTTTCTGATTACGGACGAAATCGCCATACGCGGTGCTGGTTTTTTTCATAGCCGGTGGTGGCGGAAAAACGGCGTCTTTGCCCGGAAGCTGATTGGTAAAATACAGTCGCAGCCGGCGTTCAATAACCTGGCGCAACCAATCCAGTTCGTTGGTCAGAATAGTAGCATTATTGTCGGGAGGCATTGCCATTGGGTGCGATGTTTTGTTTGTGATGTCGGGAAATAAGCACTATCATGTTTGCTGCCATTCCACAAAAAGCAGGTTTTTCATCCAGGGCAATTTGACCACCTGCACAGACCAGGGCAGGCGGTCAACGATGATATCGTAGGTCTCTCTTTTAACCTGCAATAACCAGTTGCCGTCTCTTGTGCTTAGCGCCGCTTCCCGCTGCAGGTAGGCTGTTCTAAAGCCGCCGACAGAAAGATCTTTCCACAGCGGCCCATGCCCGATCACCGCCTCGATAAAATGCGTGCCGGCCGTTGCTTCGGCGGGTGTGATGGTGATGCCAGTATTCAGGGGCCACGTTAGCGGAAGCCCACACAAAACTTTGTTTAGTGGCAGTTGAGCTTCAAAAAAATCATGGCCGTCGCCTTCTGCCAGGTGTTGCAGCAACAGGCTGCCTTTTTCGGCAGCAGCGGCATCAAAAAAATTTTTCTCATTGGCCAAACCGGTATTGATAAAAAAACGCCCAAGAACAGGCCAAAGCAGCACAAGCCCTGCATTTTGTATGTACAATTTATTGGCGGCATCAAAAGCATTTGCCGGAAAGGGCAGATGTTCTTCCTCCTGCACGACGGTGCCGGTTTGGTTTTTTAAGGCGTTGACGAAGCTATTTTTTTCGTTGACTGCCGTCTGCCCATATGGCTCGTTCAGGCCGGCCAGGAAGGTGGTTGCTGCTTCAAGATCTTGGGAAAAAACGGCGCTTTGCCGGCGAAGCCATTCGCTCAGGAACAGGCTAAGCGCAGTTGTTTTCGAACGAAGTGTTTGTGTTGCAGTTGAACCGCTACCGGTATTGCTTCCCGAAGCCCGTGTCAGGGACCGTTCGTCTTTTACCTCGCGGATCATTTTCAGTGCCTGATCCAGGTTGGCAGAAGAAGGCGGAAGTTTGAAAGCAAGGCTTAACCACTCAAGCAATGCCAACTCTCTTTTTTCCCCCGACGAAAAGACGTTTCGACTTGCTGTTTCTTCGCTGAAAGTCCTGAACAGCTTCAAGCCGATAGACAGATGATAGTTGCCGGGGTTGACCTGTTCTTGTATGCTTGTTTGAAGAACAGCCAGCCAAAATCTTGTAGATAAATCTGCCGCGGCAGTGTACCGCCTAACCAATTCTAAAAACTGTTTTTCAATGGCGCTGATGGCAGGTGCAGAGCCGGGCAGGTAAAGGTTTACCACCTGCTGCCGCAGGCTGGCCCGGAAGCTGTAAATAAACCGCTTTGCTTGTGATGTGTCGTTCAGCAAAAGGCGCAACTGTTTTTTTAGCAGTACCGGGTGTTGCGCCAGCGCCTGTTCCAATGCTTTCTCTGCTACATCGCGGGTATCAGCCGCAGCCCACCAGGGCAGCAGTCCGGTTTGTAAATACCAGGTCACCAGGTCAAGTTCCGATCCTGCCTTTGCTTCCGGTCTTGCTGCTGCCTGCGCCGGTTCTTTTTTCGGCTGAAGATGGGTTGGAAATTTTTTCTTTAATTCGGTTTCCATTCTCTCCATCACATGCGCTTCCAACTGCTCTAGCCGGATGGTCCCGAGATTCAATTCAAGCGAATCAATCCTGGCCGTTTCGTCGTCAATATTCAACCGGCTGAACACTTCGTCCATCAGCGGAATGATTTGCTGGTAACACAGGGTTGCCACCCGGTCCTGCAGTTGATGACGATCCATTTTCGACGTCATCTGCAGCTCTACCACCTGCCGCCTGATGATATGTTTTTGCCGGGTCAAGTAGGTTCTTTTATGTTGACGGTGATGGTGCCTATCACGACGCTGTGCCGGGTGGTGGCTTTTATGGCAAGTACCGAAAAAGTGGTGGTGCGGGTGAGCGGCTCCGTTGGGAGGTACACCGCATCGGAGGTAAACTCATCGAGCGCAAATTCAACACCGATTCTTGCCTTTCCAATGCCGTAGTTTTTGTGATGGTATTCGGGCCGGCCCACCGGTGTGTCAGCGGCGCCGGTGCGGAGTTGGTAAAGAATTCCTTTTTGTGTCTGGCTCACCCTGATGGTAGCACCAATAACCGGGTCCACGGTTTCTTCCACCACCGAGAGTATTTTGTCCGGATCGGGCCGCACCGGGATAACGATTTTTTCCTTTAGCACAACGGAAATGCCGGTGGCCGTTTTAGTGGCAAGGATAGAAACGGTTAAGTCCTCGAAAACCGGCTTTACCGGTAGTTCAATGGTTTTGCCGGTTCCCTTTTTGGCCCTGCCAATGGCGGTGCCGGCCGGCAGCTTTTTTTCCGGGTTATCGTCATCAATATCGTCGAACAACAGTTGATAGGTGACGGTTTCCTGCGAATTAGTCAGCAGCACCGTGGCGGTACCGTTGTAGTCGGTTACAGGCTCTTTCAACGCCGCATGCAAAAGGGTGTTGGGTGCAACTTTCAAAACCGGCTGTGTTTCGAGAATCCCGGTCAAACCGGTTTTGGTATTGGTGACCCTTACTTTCACAGTAATGTCTTCCGTTACCCCATCGGTGGTGACCAGCGCAAGGTCGCCGCTACTGCCACTGCTGGCGGCAGCACTTATGGGTTGATCATCCAGGTTAAAAAGTTGATACACGGCCCCGTTTTGCGCATCGCCGATAATAACAGTGGCCGCGCTGCCATATTCGAAAAATTCTTTTTCGGGTGTCACCGGCAGGTTCAGCCTGGCACCCACTTTCACTGTTGTGGTCTGAAGCAGTTGCCGTTTGTTGCCCGAAACTTTTTTCGTGGCCAGTATATTGAACGTGTGATCCTGCTTTGTTAGCTGAACGGTTTCAAGCCGCAATTCGCCACCGTTGCCTTCCACCACTGCGCTCATTTTTGCCTGGCTGTCATCATACACAACATAACGAACGTCAGTCTGGCTAAAGCCAATTATGACTGTGGCGGGATTATCATACATCACCGTTCCTTGCTCTGCCGACACTGGTTGATCGGTGATGGGAAAGCTGGTGGCTTGCCCATTCAGCAGCAGGTCGGTAAGAATATCCCTGGCGGTGCGAAACTCGTATCGGAGGTCGTTTTCCATCATTTATCCATTGACAAATAGCTGCGTAAGGAGTGTTTGAAACGAGGCTTCAAAAGCCTGCAGTTCGTTATCATCGAGCCAACGGATGTAGGGCGTAAGGTGCACCGGTGTTTCCTCGCGAACGATGGTTTCGGCAAATGTTTTAAAGGCGTCGGTGGCAAAACGCTGCCTTTGGGCCGGAAACACAAACGTGAGCTGAAGCGAGTAGGGATCGGTTGCCTGGTTAGCTCTGATCCACCGGCCGCCGCTTTCTGTTGCCGCATCGGCGTAGGGTTTGTCCACTTCGAAAGAGTCCGGACTGGTAACGGCAACGACCTTGCCAATGCCATTGTAGATGGTGGTGCCAACGATCTCGATCAGTTCACCTTCGGCCAGGTTGTGCCGCGGCGATTCGCACCGTGTGCGCCCGGGCGTGTTTGATGCCGCAAACGAAATTACCGGTTTGGTGAAGATCAGAATCTTCGTGTTCAGGTCTGTCCTCGTCCAGGTTGGACGTAATGCAATCTGCCGGTCACCCTCCACAATCGTGGTGCCGGCACCTTTGTACGGGATGGCTAGTTGAAAGCTGTCCGGCAATACCTGATCCACCGTGTAGCGGCCATCATAGCCGGCCGAGCCGGTGATCTGTATATTGTTGCCAGTTTGCAGCCCGTGTTTTTCCGAATAACATCGCACGGCCTTTCTTTCCACTGCATCAAAACCCGTAATTTCTTTGGGTATCAAGTACCGGCTGAAGGAAGCGTAATCTTCGGGCACGGGCCGAAGCAGGATATGCTCCAGCAAGTGAAAGCCTTCGCTGCCATCGCCCGAAAGGCTGCGCCGCGTAAAATTGGTGATGCCCAGTTTGGCGGCAACGCGTTTTTCCAGTCCCGAAATATTATCGGTGTTCCAGCCCGGGAGCGTGTAGTTGAAGGCTTTTCCGCGTTCATTGCTTACTGCCGGGTAGTTCTGCAAAAACACCTGCTTTAGTGTCGTCGTTTGCGTCAACTGATCGAAGAGAAGAAGGGAATATTCGGTAAAATTTTCGCTGAATCGTGCCAGCAGGTGATCGAGAAAACGGTTTTTGCGGCCGGGTAAATCGTCGCCGCTACCAGCGGCCGTTTCTTCGGTCGCACCGGCTTCCGCTTCCATCGGCGGTGTCATAATTTCTTCGGCGCCGGGCAGAGCGTGGCGCAGCGACTGCCGGAAGTAGGTGCCATTGTTGTTGTAAAACGAAAACAGGTCTTTTGCGTGGGCGGTCTGTTTAAAATAGTCGGCCAGCACCTGTTCAAAGAAAAACAAATAGGCTTTTAGCTGCTTTGCCTGTGCCATTCTTTTCGGCGGCGCCGAACCGGGCAAGCCGGTCTGGCCCACCCCATACACCTGCTGAAAATGATTTTGTACAGAATAGTAATTGTCAATATGGCGATAGGAAGTAGGCGGTGGCGTAAGATCTCGTTCTTTCACATCCAGCGGCTGGTGATTGTTGGCCTGCATCAACTCGCGGTAATAGCGGGTGAGTTTTACCGGGTCTATCCGCAGCGCAAAGCCGTTGCGGGTAAAGGTCAGGTCGGAGGCGATGGTATCGTTGTTCCACCGAATTTTCAACGCTGGCGTTTTTTCGGTGTCGAGGGGCAGCAACCATTCTTCGGCATTGGCCCTATCATCCGGCCAAAGCTGAATGGAATTGACAGCCAGCACGCCCGGCACATCCATGATTTCGCGGATAATGTCGGAGGTGTGAAGTTCTGTTTTGCGGCTGGCCCGAAGCAGGTCGTCATCTTCGATAAATCCGCGGGAAAGCACCGGCCCTTCAAATATTTCATCAATACGCTTTCCTTTCTTCAGCAGTGAGTCGAGCGAATGAAAAGCGATGGGCGGTGAGATGAAACAGGCTACGGCAAACAAGACGTCGGCGGCCAGCTTGTCTACGTCTGTTACCTGTCCGACTTCTATCTGGCCGGCCATGGTGATGGGCTGCGGCACAAGAACTTTTATTTCGGCAAAGTCTTCGCACAAACCCCGGCAGGCCTGCAGGCGTTTTTTTACTTCGGTTTCCAGCGTTTGCGCATCTGTTTGCGTATCTTCTTTCTGCTCTATCAGTACCCGGTACAAACCGCTGAGGGCCCGCATTTCCACGCTTTCGGTTTCTTTCGAAAGCGTCAGCGTTTTGTCGTGCGGGTTGAAGTAGATGTCCGGCTTTGCCTGCGTTTGTTTCTCCACCCAGCCGTTTTTTACACCTTCCACGTCCAGCACAATTTTACGCAGGTCCAGTACCGTTACGGGATTCACGGTCAGGATTTTGGAAGGGCTGTACAAACTGTCGTAGGCACTGCCCTCTTTTTCCGCCAGCAGGTCTTTTATATCGTAGTTGATGCGATAGCCCAGGTCTGTGATGGCATAACAGAGCAAGTCAAGAATGGTAACACCCGGGTCGTGGGTATTGTAATCGGTCCAGGTGGCGCCGGCCAGCCGTTGAATATGCCGGATACCTTCCTGTCGCAGAAAGTTAAAATCCAGGGCCGGGTGTTCCAGCGGCTCGTTGGAGATGGTTACAGAAGCGGTGTTTTTTTCCATGTATCACCGGGTTTTCTCTCTTTACTTGACGGGTTCGTTAAAGGCTATACTGTACCAGCTTTTCTTTTGCCCAGCTTAGATCTGCTTTCAGTTGTTGCACCTGGCGGTACAGTTCCTGCATAGCACTTATTCCCAGCGAAAAAATGGCATTGTAATTCAACGACCGGAAGTCTTGCACCATTTTGCCATAAACAAAAACACTGTCGGTTTCGCCGGTCCAGTTGCTGACCGAAAATTCAGTGCCGTTGATCCTGGCAACGGTGACTTCTTTTGTTCCGGCAGATGTAATGAGGCGAACAAGGTCGCCGGTTTCCAGCCCATGGTCGGCTGCCATGGTCACCGTCAGTTCTTCGCCGTTTTTTGTCACTGATGTTGCCTGCGCAAAAACGTCTGGTACAAAATCAGCATGTTTTACCACGGCGTCCGGAAAAACCTCTTCTACTTCCTGCGCAACAAATCCTTTTTGCAGCATTGCTTCGCCGGGCGGCGCAGCCTTGTAGAGATAGTCGCGGACCTTCAGCTTATTAAGAATGGTTATGTCTCTTGCTGCATTGCTTGCCGCAATGTCTTTCTTTATCCGGCCGTCGGAATTGGGTGTGATGAGACCCGCCACCACCAGGTCATCATAAACGTTCACTTTTCGCCGGTTGCCCATCATTCTGCCTAAAATCATCAGCGCATTGTAACCCACGCCATTTTCAATGGCCGCATAACCCTGGCTGTTTCCAATTCCGGTATGGCCATGGTTAGTGTCGGTAAAATAAATATCAGAAGTGCCGGCAAACACCGCCCCATTGACGTGGAGCTTGGCCTTGGGTGTGGCCGTTCCAATACCAACGTTTCCCCTCACATACAAATTACCGCTGCCGCCTTCCAGGTCCATCAGCGGATTCCAATTGGTGGAGTAAAAGCAGAAGTGTTTGCTTTCGTGCATGTGAATGCCAAAGCCGGCTCGGTTATAAACACCTTTAGAAGAGTTTCCCTTTATCAGCCCTTCGTCCCAGGCTCTTGCAGTATCGCGGCACCACACCACATTCGGCCACTCGTCAGCGTCATTTACGGTAAAGCCACCAAAGCTTAGCGAGCCGGCTACATGCAGTTTGTAGGCAGGAGCCACCGTGCCAATGCCCACATTGCCGGACGGCATCAGGGCAATGTGGTCGTCGCCATCGTTGGCAATGCCAATCTCCAGCGTACACGCTTCGCCTGCTCTGGCGTAATAGCGTATCCATGCATTATCACCAGCGCCACCAAACGGATCGTTCGGAAACTGAATGCCGGCCGTGTCCGCGTTGCCTGGCGCCGGCATAATGGCGCCACCCACTACCTGTAACCGTGCCAGCGGGGCCTCAGTGCCAATGCCCAAATGGCCGGCAGTGCTCAATGCCATCTGGTCGTTGTTAGCCATACGAAAACGAATGTCGGAGCCTGGCGGGCGGTTCAGGTAAAGCGACTTATCGGTAGGGGCACTGAGAACATTATAATTGCTGGCATCCAGTGTACCGTTAAGGGAGATACCGGCATAGTTGGCGCCGCCTTTCCAATCGCCCATTAGTACCTGCGACGATCCGGCGCCTCGTATATGCAGGTTGGCGGCCGGTTCAATGGTGCCAAGGCCCACGTTGCCGTCGCTGCCCCGGATAAACAACCGGCTGGCGCCCGAAGGCCCGTCGCTGATATTGAGGCCAGGCTTATTGGTAGCGGCCGCCTGCGGATCGGAGCGGGGGTTCAGGCTGATCTTCCAGCCCGGGCTTTCATCCGTTAGTTTGCGGTATAAAAACAACACATTCTGAACGCCCGTCACATCACCTTCGGCTTGCAGGGAAATGGGATTCCCGGCTTTTTTGGTGATGCCGTCTTCGTCCTGGTTCAATACCGAATCAATCAGGTCGTAAAAATTATCCTGGGTGGGAATATCGCCGGTTCTGAAATGCGATTTTATGACGGTCCGGTTGCTCATTTTTTATGGTTTATGGTTGTGAATACAATGGATTGCAGCGATACCGCTTTTTAATTTGCTACCCCACCTCAAAGTCAAGCCCGATCTTGAGGTAGCCTACACCTTCGTAGCTTTTTTCCTCGTAGCTTTTTTCTCTTATCAGATCAATTTCGTGTTGCAGGGCCGATACGAGTATCACATCCGGTTGATCGGCCTGAATAAGGTTTTCGCCTTTGTTCAGCAGACGGGCATTGACGAACTGGATACCGTTGTCGCTCTGAAACAGCTTCATGCCGGCCACATAGTCTATGTAAGGCCGTTCGGCAATAAAGTTTACAATCACATTGCCATAAACTTTTCCGCCCAGCACTATGTCGGCGCCTTCGTCGTACGCCCAGGGCGCCAGGTATCGCTTTAGCTCTTCGTGAAGCCGCGGCAGGTAAAAACCTTCATTGCAGCCTTTTTTCATTTTCACGGCAAACCGCGTTTTTATCTGGCGGTAAGCGGGGTTTTTTACCCGTACCGTGGCAAAGGCCGGAATGCGCTGATCGAGGTATTGCTGAATCTGGTGAACGGTATTGGCCGGCACCTTCGGCTGAAAAGGATTAAACGGCAGTTTTCCTTTTATATCCGGAATCACAATGACGTCCACTGTCCCGGGGCTCACGGTGTTTCCATTTATGTCGGCGGGCATGCACTTCGCCTTGTACACTTCCGGGAACTGCTCCAATACCAGCCGTTCGTAGTCCCACATGGAAAGAGCCCGGCCCTTATGCCGCAGGCGTTCGCTAACGCGGTTGTAGAAGACCGTGTCTTTTTCGGCCGGCTTTCCTTTCGACGAGGTGTAGGGCTGAACGATTTTACTGATCTCCGGCAGGGTATCAATTGTTGATTTAATGCTCCCGGCCGGCAGGTGGGTTTCAAGATGGGTATGCTCGTTCTGCTGGTTGTGGAATATGGCTTCAACAACCTGTGTGCAAATTTCAACCGTGTCAGGAAAAGCATCGGCATTGGCCGGAATAGAAGCCCGCAGCCAGTGCAGGCCGCCGGTGAGCAGGGTATCAGTGGCGGTGGCATCGTCGGGCAAGCTTAGTTCGATGATCCCCGTGTTCAACAGCCCGTTTGTCGTATCCTGCAATAGCCGGGTGCCGCTTAAAGCTTTCCATTCATTTTGGCTCAGGTAGCTCCAGGCCACCGGCACCGGTTCCCTGTCAGGATTGGCGCTTCCTTCGGCCATTTGAAATAACAGGGTCAGGTTTTGTGGCGGAGCCAACCTGGAAAGTCCAATCAGCAGCTCTCCTTCGTTTTCGAAGTAGGGAAAAAAGTAAACGCGTTTGACCGGGCCATCGCCGGTGCCAACGGCAAGCGGCTTAAAGCCAAACGGCGTGATATGAAAAATGCGGTCGCCGGGTAAAGCCGTTCCGGTTGTCACACCCACTTCAAAATGGGCCGAATAGCCTATGGTAAATGTTTTGAGCCGCGGTGTGTACGGCAGATTGAGCGTCAGCGCCTTTGTTTCCGCATCCGAAAAAGCCTGTTTGGTAAGCAGCGAAGGATAAAGCTCATGCTGAAAATCGGGTGAACCGAGTTCCAGCGAAAAGTAACGATCCCAATTTACCACTTCGTCGTCGGCATCAACGGAAACCTGGCGGATGTACCGGTAAGTGGGGTTGTATGTTGATATCGCTCTTGCGGGCGAAAGCTCAATCCTGTTTTCGATAGTGGCGTCGCCCGCAGAAAAAAGCGATGTTTTTTCCGCCAACGGAATCAGCGCATTTTTGTCAACAAGCCTGATGACGGCATTGAACGCGGAATTTGTGAGTGTGTTTTCGTTTAGCACCAGCGTGTTTTTTAGCACACGATGGTAGTTGCCGTAATGCACGCCGAAATTCGCCGGCGGGTTCAGCCAGGTCAGGTTTAACTGCAAGGTGTCGAGCTTCTTTTCGCAGATTTCTGAATGCCCGAAATAAAGCGTGTCGCCGGTATGCGGAAAAGCGCCAAAAGGATTGAAGGGCTTTTTGGGGTTAAGGGTTGCATTATCGTTTTGCAGCCGGATGGCCCTGATGTCCTCTACTGACACACTTACCATTAATTTGTCCAACTTCCAGTCTTTATACAGCGGGTAGGCCGTTTGGTCGCTGTCATTGTTCAGCACCATGCAAACGACCGGGTCGGGACTTTTGATACTGATAAGATCACTGTCCGCGCCGGGTGCCTTAACGGGAGGAAAATCTTCGTCCAATTCCAGCACTACCTGTATGGCATTGGCGTAGATGGCGGCGGGTTCCAGCATCACCGGCTTACCGGGTTTGTTCTTCAGCGTATAAACCAAAGAAAGCGCTGCCTGCTTCGCGTCGTTGATCGCCGCGATGCGATACACCTTCCCATCGGTATCGGCAATGAGACGGTTTTTATCAGCCTGGCTGTCGAAGCTGCCTTTGTCGGTGCGAACAATACGGCTGTTGCTGATGGTGGCCGAAAGCTCGGCAACCGGCGGGCCGGCCATAAAACGGCCGGCAGCAATGGATTTGGCCGCGGCCTGCCGCCACCCTTTTTCATGACTGATAAAAAACGAAAATGACTGCAGTTCGTCCGGTGACTTGTCCTCCACCGGCGTATCTTCTTTCAATGCAATTGTTAGCGTAATGGTGCGCTTGCCTTCTGTCAGCACTAATTGCGGCGATGACACGGCGAAGCCAATGGAAACCGGTTTTGTTGCCGTTTTTTCCGCGGCGGTGGCAAATTTGCCAAAGGTGTTGAACTGCAGGTTGTTTTTTCCTTCCTGCCCATAAGGGTTAAAGGCGCTTGCCCTTGCGTCGCCCACTGCATAAATGTTTCGCCAGATGGTGAGGATGGGAGATGGCAGCGTTTCCTTCCGTTTTGTTCTTGCGGCTTCTTCCAGTAGGTTATACACTTTGTTCCATTCTTCCCCTGTTGGTTCGGTGTTGCTCCGGTAGGCCCGGTAAATGATTTTGAAAGATTCTGCTGACAAGTGCATTTCGTCGTTGATATACGCGGCGGCAGTCCTTTCGCGGCTGCCGTCGCCGCTGTTGATATCTGCAAACAGTGCGTCCAGGTCAAGCGTCTTATCGCCGGTTTTGTACGCCGGCAGGTTGTCGCCGGGTGCGGGGTCGCCCAACGCTTCTTTCAACATCGTTAAAAAGCCGTTGGCGGCATCGGACCGGTGGCGCTTTTTCAGTTGTTCGCGACGGTTTTTTTTCAAGCCTGCTTTGTAGGCGCTGTCAAGAATGTTTTCAACACGGCTCCAGTCGGCAGCGGTAGCCCTTTCGTTTTGGTAGGTTTTCAGGACGAACGAGAAGTTTTCAACCGATAGTTGCATGGCGTTGTTGAGGTAGGCGGTGGCATTGCTTACCCAGCCGGGGTCAACGCTGGCCAGATCGGCCATTAGCCTTTCGGGGTCGAACGGTATGTCGCAGTCAATGATGTTGTACAGAGGCAAGTCATCACCCGGGGCGGGCTTGCCCAGCGCCAGCTTCAGCAGGCTGCCGAAGGCTGCATCGGCATCGCCCTTCGACCGGAACTTTGCTTCTCTTACCTCTTCGATGGCTGCGGCAAGTCCGGTTGTTTTTTTATCAACAAACAAAGTTTTAATGGTCTCGGCCTGCGCCCTGTTGATGACAGTGTCCCGGACCGTTTTGTATAGAAGCTCTTTCCCGAGGCTGTCTTTTCCGGCCGAAAGTAAGGTGCCTTTTTCCACCAGCACATCCTTTACATCACCGGCCAGCTCAATGATCACATTGACCAGGTCGGGCACCGCGGCTTTCTTGCTTAGTCCCAATACTTCGTAGTAATAAAAATCAAGGTGCTTTTTGGTAAAGCCGTTGAGCTGTTCTTTGACAAAACCCAACAGCTGAAGAAACGACACAAAGAGGGCCAGGTGAGGTTTGGAAAGCTTCTTTGTTTTTTCGGGATAAAGGACAAACCGGCCGGGATCGTTGGTATAGGCAATAATATCGGCGATCCATTTTTTCCGCAGGTCTGTTTTTTTCTCCTCGCTGCTGCTGTTGTAAAGTTCAAGGTCCTCTACCAGGAAGCCCTCCCAATTGCCGGCCGGCCGGTTGTTCTCGTCAAAAAAGATCAGCTCTTTGGCCAGTTCCTGGGCCTGCCACAGGAGGTCTTCGAGGGTACGTTCGTCCACGGCCACATAACCGGGACTGAGCGCCGCCAGCAACCGTTGTTGCTGTGCTGTGCCGTCGCGGAATAATAGTCGTACTGGTTTTAATCCAATGGCCATTGTTTGTTTTATAAATGCCTCAGCTTACCGTGAACTTCATATTGTTTGTAAAAAAATTGCCGCTGCCGGAATAAGACGGCGTGGCATCGGGTATGCCGAGCGGGTCAACGGCCGGCGCCATCACTTCAAACTTTGCCGTAAACGTGCTGCCTTTTACGATGATCGGTTTACGTCCGCTTTTCGTTTTTTTCGATAATTGGTCGCTGCCCAGTTTATCAATTTTCAGCGTGCCCGATCCGGGCACTGAAAATTGCGGTGTGATGTACAAGCAGCCCATGACCGCCAGGTCTTTTTCATCGCCTTCCAGGCAAAGCTTTTTTCCGTTGAGGGCTGTTTTGCCGGAGCCCTGCATGGTGCCTGGGCGTACCACCACCGTGGCGGCGCCAAATGCCGGAATAAACAGGGCCAGATCGCCTTCGATGATACTATAATCCGCCATAAAAATCAGTTGCCGCCGGCGATAGGTACCGATGCCTCATTGATGTAAAATGGATAAACCAGGTTGTACCGGTTATTGGTGCTCTGCACGGTATAGTCAACGGCTATCAGCACCAGGCCCTCTGCGGGTCCGGCACCAATCTCCACTTCGTCAACGGTAATCCGCGGTTCGTTGTTCAGGATGGCATCCGATACAAGGCCCCGCAAACCGTTGATCAGGCTTTGGTCAACTTCCTCAAACACGTAATTCGACAGGTCGCAGCCGTACGACGAGAACATGGTCCGTTCGCCCAGCGAGGTGGCCAGTAAAATGTGCAGGCTTTGGCGGATGTCTTCTTCGCCGCCCACCATCTCCACCTCGCTGCCATTCATAAAAAACTGCGGCGGAAAGCTCCATCCTTTCCCCAGGAAAGCATTGTTTTCTTCCATGTACTGACGCCATTTTTGATTGGTGATTTTTTCAGCCGGCCTGTTCTGCCGTGGTGGACGCTATTGCTTTTGTTTTGAAGTCCTGCGGCGAAACTGCTTTGTTCAGATCCACGCTGCCTGCCGAACCATTCAGTTGGGCCTTTGCCTGCACCTGAACTTTTTCAATTAGCTCATACACCCTTACGTACGGCTGCTGGCCGAGGGCTTCCAGGATCAGGTTCAGGTCATTAATGCTGAGCGAAATGCTGAGTTCTTTCATATGTTGGTTTTGATTTTTAGCCGGTTCAGGTAATGTCTATTTTCTTTCCGTTGATAGCAACATTCCCTTTCGCGTCCAAGGTCATGTCGCCTTTCGATTTTATCGTTACATCTTTAGCGCTTTCGATGGTGATGCCGCTGCTATCGAGCTTGATGACGTTGTTGTTCACGTCTTTTATTTCAATGAGCTTGTCTTTTTCATTGACGGTGATGCTGTTTTTTTCGGAGGTGAGAATGGTGACCAGTTTTTTTTCATCATCAAAAATCAGCTGTAGGCCCGCCCGGGTAGTAAAGCCCTTTACCGGATTTTTTTCGTGTGGCGCAATCGGTGGCTTTTTGGCTGAACTATGCAGTGCGCCAAGGATAACTGCCTGCCGCGGATCGTCGTTTAAAAAGCCCATCACCACTTCGTCATCCACTTCGGGCCAGAAGCACATGCCTCTTTCATTTCCCGCATCAGGCGTGGCTATTCTTGACCACAGAAAGCCGTTGCTTTCGTCGTTCAATGCCGGCACCTTTACTTTTATGCGGGCTTCTTTTTCCGGGTCTTCGATAATGGTAACCACCTTGCCAATTTGCAGGCCGTTGACGCCCGGCAGCAGCCCGGCCGCGCCGGCATCAACAATGTCGGCAGTGGCGGAAAACTGGTTGGCCGGCAGCCCGAACTGGATATCCGTGGTCCAGCCACCTTCGCTCACCCGGTGGCGTACGCCGCTTAAAAGAACAGGACCGGAAAAGCGCTTGCTGATCCCTTCTAATTCTACGACCGACCCGGTGGTAGCCAGGGCCGTACCCTGCACACTCAACCGCCCTTTTACAAATGACATCCGGTTCCTGGCCATTTTGGCGTCGGCCCATGCTCTTGCTTCTTTAACATCGAGGCCCACGGCTGATAGGAGCATTTGTGTATGGCCGGCAATGTCGCCGCCGGCTTTCTTTGGCAAAAGATTTCCGGGCGACAGTTGCACCTCCTTTGCTTTTTGTGAATTGATCAGCTCCTGCTTTTTCACGTCCCATGAGCGGCTTTCCACCACCTGGTGTTGATGGCGGGCATCGGCTTCCACTTCAAAACCGAAAATTTGATCAATGCCGAACCGGAAAGACAATACCGGCGCACCATCTGTAGTGGGAACAACGGCCGAAACCCCTGCCTTGTTGCATACCATGAGCAAGCCGTTTGCATCGGCCCTGCTCAACACAAAATCCCAATCGGTGGCCTGGTATTGCACAAGTTGTTTGTGTTTGAAGCCGGTGGCTGCAACAGAACCTGTTTGCAGGCCCTGATCACTGGTAATTTTTTTAATGACATCGCTGTCCGCTGCTTCTTCAAACCTGGCACTCTTTCGCACGGTGGTCATCTTCACGGCTTTGTGAGCAGCTTCTACCACGAAGACGGATCCCGACAAGCCTGCCTTTAATTCCATGCGCACCACCACTCCGCTGAACACCGTTTCTTCAGATGACGCATCATCTTCGTACCGGAGTTTGATTTCGATCTCGCGGCCCGGCTCAAAAAAATCACTGTCGGCGATGCGGAATTCATTGCTGGCCGGATCGCCGTCAAGAAAAGCGATTTCCGCATACGGTATGCGATTGAACTCATTGGTCGTTTCTATGGACAGCACCTGGAAGTCCTGCGGAACCTGTTTTCCATTGCTTGTTATGGTGTAGCTTACCAGGCTCATTTTATTTTGCTATTGGCGGAAAATAAAGCTCCTGGCCAGGCTTTAAATTCCGGAAGTCATCTAATTTGTTTACCATCGCCACTTTGATATAATACAGCGGCGTACCGTAGATTTCCTCGCATAACAGCGGAAGGGTATCGTGTTCTTTCACCAGCCGGAGGTGCGTCAGGTCCGGCGAGCTTTTTTTCTCTTTCTTCAGCCGCTCCGAATCGTCCAGATCGCCCACAAAAACCGTTTCCAGTTCGGCCCGGAGCGGTATGCCGCTTTTGTCAAAAAGCGTGTAGGTGACATCCACTTTCTTCAGGCGGCATTTAAAATTGAGGTCTCCCCAGTTGATGCGTAAAAAGCGTGGCTCGTGAATTTCGCCATCCATATAGGCAGTCTGCTCCAGAAATTTTTGCACTTCTTTGTACACGTCGGTTTTTCCCGCCAGGCCAATGGAGGAAACCCCGGTGCCGTCAATGATCAGTTTCAGGGCAAGCTCCGATGGCTTGCTCATGGCATATTTTGCGCTTTTGCTGCTGGTGTTGATGCCCTGCGTTTTGGCAAACACGTTTTCATAAGAAAGAGCATACGATTCCGGGTTAAACATCACCGTGAGGGTGTTCTGCGGCTTTCCGGTGCGCATCCGTTTCCGGTACACGTGGATCTTCAGCCGTTCGAGCTTAAACAGGTTCATCAGGCCCATGGTCAGCGGTTTTTGGCTTTTTTCAACACCTTCAGTACCTGGTCCACACATTCTTGTATCAGAGCCTGGCGGTCAGGCGTTTTGTCCGTGCTGGCGTCGTCGGGCTGCACATTGGCGTCGTCTATGATCGTTGCCCGGATGATTAGTTCTCGTATTTCGACTGGCATGAGTTACAGGCTAATGGTTTGAAAACGGGTATAGGCCAGCTCCATGTTTTCTATCATCAGTGAACTGGCGCCGGCGTCAAGGTTCGACAAGGACCACTTGACGGGGTAGGCTTTCATAAAGAGCCATCCGGCCAGCGGAAGGTGCTCTTCGCTGAGCAGTGTGACCAACACGTTGGATGGTGAAAATTTAAACAGTGAAAACGTGGTGTTGAATTCAGCGAAAAGTGGTGAGCCCATGATCATACCCCGTTCCAGCACAAGGTTGTCGTATTTAATCTTCGTTGGCAATTGTTGCGAATACAGGTTCTGGCCGCCTTCTTCCACCGGCACCGTATCAATGGTGGCACCCAGGCCCGAAACTTTCTGGAAGCGCACATCAATTGGGTTGGGAATAAGTCCGCCGGCAAAGAAAAAAACACCAAAGCGGTGACTCAGCGGCGGTGCCGCATTGAGGACATCCATTACATTCATAGAAACCGTTATAAATATTCGATGGTCAGGTTGGTAGCGGCCAACACCAGGCTTTCAATAACAATGTCGTTGCCAACCGCAGTAAAATCAGAAGCCTCCAGCCTGTACGGTACTGCCTTGATCACTTTCCAGCGCACCACAGCCGATCCCTTTTCATCGCAGAGGTCAATCCACAAGTCCTTTGCAATTTTGGTGGTAAGCCAGCGATACAACTGATCCCGCTTTTTGCCCACGCCACGTTTCAGCGTTACATTAATCTCATTCCGCTGCGCCCTGACGATGGTAGGGCCGGTGACATGGCTGAAGCCATGTTTGTAAATGATCTTGTCGTACCCGATGGTAAGGCCGGATATTTCCGAGAACGCCAGGATATCGGTCTCAATCGTGACTTTGTAGTTATAAGCCGGCAGCGGATAGCTGGTCAGCAATTCCTGCTTCGTCAGCGCCATTTGTTTGCATTTCAGGTGGAAAGAATGGGGTTCGTCTCAATCGTTGGTTTATCCCACCTAACTTTCACTGATTAGCAACCCGCTGGCCATCAGCTCCAGCGACTCAATGGCTGCATCGTTGCCACCGGCATTGAAGCTTGGCGCCGATAATTTGGTGGGAAAGGCATCAATGACTTTCCATTGCACTACAGAGGCACCCTTTTCGTCGCAGAGATGAACCGTAATGTCTTTTTTGTTTACCGCATTCAGTTCGGTATCGTTGATCCAACTGTACAGGGCTGCAATGCTTTTGCGTTTTACAAACCCTTTTTTAAGGGTAATGTTCAATGGCTTTTGCCAGCTTGGCATGTACATGGTGTTGGGTCCTACCTTGTTGGCGTCCACCTGGCTTTCCTTATAGGTGATGGTTTCCAGGGCATAGTCCAATCCGGATACTTCGGAAAAAGCAATTGTATCCGAACCAATATCAACCCGGTAATTATAAACCGGCAGTGGATAATCGGCTTTTATCTGTTCTTTGTTGAGTGCCATAACGGAAGTGTTTTAATTTGAGGATGATCAGGCTTCCTGTAGTTTATGCGAGAAGCGGAGAATAATAAATTCGGCCGGACGTACGGCGGCAATCCCAATTTCGATGATCATGCGTCCTTCCAGTATGTCTTGTGTGGTCATGGTGGTGCCCAGGCCAATGTTGACGTAATAGGCCGATTTTGGCGTAGATCCGGCCAGCGCACCCTGCTGCCACAAGCCATACAAATAACTTTCGATCATGCCTTTCACCTTCAGCCAGGTCACGGCATTGTTGGGTTCAAACACGGCAAAGTAGGAGGCCTTTTTCGCCGACTCTTCCATCATGTTGAACAAGCGACGGACAGGTATGTAACGCCATTCGTTGTCGTTGCCGGCCAGGGTGCGGGCCCCCCAGATCATGGTTCCCTTGCCAAAAAAGCTTCGAATGGCGTTAATGGATTTGCCGCCGTTCGGGTCAACATTCAGGTTTTCCTGGTCGCTTGCCGAAATTTTGCTCCCTGTACCGATAACGGCATTCAGGCTAACGTTGGCAGGCGCCTTCCACACGCCCCGTTCGCGGTCAACCGAAGCATACACCCCTGCCACAGCGGGTGAAGGCGGCAGTGTCAGCCGCAGTTTGCCCAGCTCCAGTTTAATGGTGTTGTACAAGGCCGTTTGTGATTGCTGCAGCGTTTGCAAGGTTTTCCCGGCCGGTTGTGACGGGCTTGGCGTGGTACTCGGCATGGGCGCTGTGAGAGCGGTTTCGGGGGTTGCCGGCACCGGTTGGCTGCCGTCTCCAATCAGTTGCAAGGTAAAATTGCCTTTTTCCTGCACGGCGCTCCAGGCTTCCGCAATCGCGGTACCGGCTTTTCCATTTTGGCCCACGTTGGTGATTGTCAGTTTTCTGTTGGCCACTGTAATGGCCGGAGCCGATGTTCCTTTGCCGGCCAAAACTTCCACTGCCGGCGCATCGGCAGCCGTGCCGGTGAAGCCAACCCGTACGCCAACAAGGTCTTTGGTAAAAACCAAACTGGCCGGCTGCGGCGCTGGTGTGTTGTTCACTGGGGTTGTTTCGTTCGGCAGGCCGGTCACCACCACATCTGCCTCGTCAAACACATAATTGAGCGTGGTATTCAGATAGGGGTAATAAGCTGCGCCGTACTTCAGGCTGTTCGTGCCAATGCTGTTGCGAAAACGCTGCACATTAGCGGTATCGGCGGTTTTGTCTTCGGCCAGTACATCAATAATACAGAAGCGGTCGCCCAGTTTTTCGCACTGCTGCAATGCCTGCTGGCACAGTTCATAATAATCATCGGAATCGAGTGTTGTGGCTTCCGATAAAACAATGAGCGTGGGCTCGTCTTCCTTTGCTATGGCATCCAGCGCTGCCGCAAAGGCGTCTTTCGATTTAGCCTGATCATAGGTGCCGGTTGACACGACATAGCAGGTGCTTCCGCCATTTTTAAAAAAATGGTCCATGGCATAATAAAGCCGGTGATTTTTATCGGCCGCTTCGGGGGTAATGGTACTGATGGCCTTTGCGCTGTCCAGGGCAATGGTAAACTTTACCCGGTCGGGACCGCCGAAAATGGTCTTAAACTCCAGGAAGGTGTTAATCCTGACTGGTACGTTTACCAGGCTGCCGCCGTTGCGTTCGGCTATTCCGGTGTGTCCGAAAAAAACCGGGATGGCCGTAGATACCTGGGCAATGGAGGGAGGCAGCGTCGAAATTTCCTCTACATACACATCGGGTGTTAAATAATTAGGCATGTCTGAGCTTTATTTGAATGAAAAAATGTTTTCGCCTGATGCACACCGTTGCAGAGAGTAGGATTGGTCCGTTAAGAAGCGGAGAAGACAAAGCGGAGCATGAAATGGGTGCAAAGAAATCACCTGCGGGAGAGGGAGTTTACGTCCATTCGATAAAATCGCTTGCCTTTTTCACCAGGTATCAACCGCCGGTTCAGGCGGTGGCCCTGATGATCTTAATGCCGTTGTCAGTAAAGTCAGGATTAGGAAGGTGATTGATGATGACCGTATTGTTGGTGCCATTAATCAACTGAATATTTTTTCTTCCTGTTTGCCGATAGGGTATTGCTTTGTCGGATTCGAAAACGAAAAGATTGGTGCCCGGATTATTTTGCAAAATTGCTTTGGCAATGCTGTCATCAGCCGCAGCAGATGCACTTGGTTTCTTAAACGTAATGTCGCTCAGCTTTCCGTCAACTATAAAATTGGAGGCATTTTGTGCCGCAATCAAATAGTACCGCCAGGTGACAGCGGCAGCCTCAAAATGCCAGGTAAAGGCTACCGGCGATGCATTGGTTTTACTGATTTCCAACACGCCTATGCAGGCGTTGTTCGCTGGTCTGGCTGTTTGGGCAACGGTTGGTGTTATTTTCAGTGGTTGGTTCCGGTCCGAAGGATCGTTGCGGAAAAGGTAGGTCTCGCCACGCTTTTTGGCGGGCAACTGAGTGTAAATTAAAAAATCTTTTTCCGCGACCGAAACAAAAAATCGAAAGAGCAATGGTTGGGGCACTGCCGCCATCGGCGAGCCGTTTTCTTTTTGCAGGGCCACCACTTCCAACCGGCCCTGTTGACTGCTGTTCAGTAAGAGCGAATGTTTTTTTAACAAGGCACTACAATCTGGCGTGGGGTCAAAAAGGAGGGGAACGGAAAACCGGTTTTCCAAAAATTCATGGGTGAGGGTAACCGTAAAAAAACTTTCCACTCTCATGCCAGGGTGTTTGAAAATGTCACTCCAATGCTGTTTGTTTCGCTGACCACTTCCAAAGCCTCATTATCTTCAAACACAAGAATACCGAGCTTATAAAGTACCGACGGCATGTAGGTTGTGCGGAGCAAACTCCATAGCTCGTGTTGTTGCGGCATGGCCAGGGTAGCCAGCTCAATCCTCAGCCGTTCAATATCCGGATTAAGCGTGGGCGTATTAAAATGATCGAAGATCGGGTTGCGCTGAAAAAAGCGAATGGTAAGCGATAAAAATTTTAACGCCTGCTGATAGTCGGCAAACCGGCTGACGAAAAGCACCGAGACATTAAGGTTTAGCGGGGGATGGATTTTTGACTGTATGCCATCTATAATAACGCCCTCGTAACGGTTCGGAGGACGCAAGGTTTTTTCCTCTTCAATGTTAATCAGAATGGGCACCACATTATTCAGGGGCAGCGTAAGCGGATCGGATTTACTGCCATCCAGGAAAGCCACTTTATCCTCCTGAACATTTGCTTTCAGCTTTAGATAATTGTTTAGCTTTTCCTTTAGCATGACAAGAACTTCGTCGATCATTCTGAATGCTTTTTAGGGGAAAGGGAGTTGGCGGTTTATTAAACTGATTAAATATAGGATATAAACACTATCCAGCTTCCGTACCCGTAAATTAAATTTTCTATCGCCTGTATTGGTTTATAAACAGCTGGCCGTGGGCAGTCGACTAGTTGTTTCAGGTTCGCTTACAAGAATGTTTTGCTTCAGGTAACACTTGTTTCCGGATCAGGTGACTGACTGCTATATAAAACAAAGGCTGGTAGTAAGCGTTAAAGAAAATGGTTGAAACGGACAACGGTTCGGCGGACTTCTTCGGCCGCTTAATTGTAAGAACGTTTTCATTAAAGAGCCGCTAAAAACATGGTGGCAGGAGGTTCTCCAATTGGGTAAGTGCAACCGAAATTCTCCAGGCCCGATAGTGCTGTCTTTTGAAAAATTGTAGGAACGAGAAGGGCCGGCTCGTACCAAAGCTTTTTGGTTGGCCCGGTTGCCATCCGTGTACAGCGTACTTAAATGAAAACATCTGCAACATGAGCAGAATCCGTGCACCGGCGCACAGCGTCGCCAGCATGACCATAGTCGCACGGCACCAAATCCTGTTAGGGAGTCATGCAGAAAAGGAGTAAGCAATCCTTTGTGGTACGGTGTCATGCTGTTTTTAGTTATTCAGGTCGTTAGGGATAGTTGTATGCCTTCGCTCCAGAAGGAGCCCCGTGTTCTACGCCGCCGTAACACGCAGCTTCTCCGGAGCCAGAGTAGCACACAAGTAAACGATACCATATTAAATAATTGCAAAGGGTAGAATGTACCTATCCGCATCGTTCTGTAAGCGCCAGTTATGGGCCTTTTGCACCACCTGAAATTTGTGCAGAACAAGCGGACAGGGATTGTGGTCAAAGTAAATGGCGTGGGCAGTAGCTCCCTTTTCGGGCACTGACAGTTTTTAAAGTGGTTAATGAAAGGCTTGCCGCCATGAACGTGGTTCCTCTCGGTAAACCGCCCAAAATGTTCGAAATAAACTGCGGCAGTATTTTCACCTTTTGGTTTGAATGGAAACTTCGCGTTTTTGCCCCGCTGTTTAAAAAATGCGCCAGCAGCCCGGCCGGGAACCGCAAAAAAACACCACCATTCTATGGAAAATGAAGGTTCGTTGCTGGCAACAAACCGGGACTCGATCGCAAGCTAAATTGAGTGCAGGGCAGGCAGCGAGAGCATAAAAAAGAAAAACCCCCATTTCTGAGGGCCTTCTAAAGCGTACCGAGGAGCAGACTTGAACTGCCGACCTTCGGGTTATGAATCCGATGCTCTAACCAGCTGAGCTACCTCGGCGAGGGCTGCAAAAATAAGGCATCGGCCCGTTCTGCAAAAAGGATTTTTTTGATTTAACAGCAAAGAAAAAGCGGCAGGTGTGCTGCCGCTTTTTCTTTGTTCCGCCATCACATTAAATGTTAGCGCCCTGCGAGCCATTGGCACCGCCGGAGCCGGGGTTGTTGCCGCTGCCGGCCGCCACGCTTTGGGTTTCGGTACGCAAAATATTCGGGTCGCCCTGGCGGCTGCTTTCGCCGCTGCGGGTATGGTAGTTCGACGACGACACATGCTTTGTTTCAATGTACTCCTTAAAATTCATGATGTCCTGCCGCACAATTTTTTCCAATACCGGATTAAGGGGTTTGGCAATGGCTGCCCCAAGTTCGCCGGCCGGCGCATGGTAGGTTATCACCACATCAAGCTCGGTACCTTCGCCGCCCAGCGCTTCGCGAAACTGCACTTTGCCAGCGTTGTTCACCATCGAGTTGGGGATAGACTGCCAGGCAATCAAACTGCCTTCTTCTTCTTTTACAATCTCGGCGTTCCACTTCACCTTACCGATACCGCCGGGTATTTCCGCTTCCCAATGGGAATGTTTTTCATCAATCTCCGTCACGGCCGCCAGGTGCTTCATAAACAATGGAAGGTTCTCCAGCCGGCGCCAGAACGCATACACTTCTTCTTTTGGCTTATTGACAATAAGGCCGGTGCGGATGTTGATGGCCGGCGTGTGCCCAACCCCCTTAGTTTTACCAAGGCTGTCGTACACCGGGCAATGGCCCGATACGCCGCGGTACAACAATACCCCGCCCAACATGGTCCGGATCAGTCCTTTGATCGGGTGGCTGGTCAGGTTATTCAGTCCCGACGACAGCAGGAAGGCGCCCAATCCAACACTCACCATTCGTTCTGTTTGTCCTACATTCAGCGTGCCGCCGTGCGGCTGCGGTGCATTTTCCGACTGCCAGTTTCCCAAATTTTCTGTATTTGCCATAGTGTTGTTTTTATCGGTGAAACAAATAGCTGTTTCAGCCAAACTATTTTGCAATTATTATGCCCCTTGGGCCAGTGAGCTATCAGCAAGCTGCAACAGGCAATAAAAAACCCCCGAAGCGTTTTCCAGGGGTTAAAGAAGGGTTTTTACCAATTGCTTATTGCTCATTGCCGATTGCCACTAACGGCCTGGCAACTTCAGTGCGGCCCGGGTAAGCTTCCAAGGCTTTTTCAAGGCAGTCCATGGCATCGGCCAGGTCTTTTACATTCAGCACATAGGCCAGCCGCACCTCGTTTTTCCCCAGCCCGGGTGTACCATAAAAACCGGTGGCCGGCGCCAGCATTACCGTATTGCCCTCGTACGAAAACGCCTCCAGCAACCATTGGCAAAACCGGTCCGAATCATCAATCGGCAAGCGGGCCATGGCATAAAAGGCGCCACCGGGATTGGGGCAAAACACACCGGGCATTTTATTAAGCCGGCTTACCAGCAAGTTGCGCCGTTCAATGTACTCGGCTTTTGGTTTATCGAAATAGGAGGGTGGCAGATCTACTGCCGCTTCGCCCAGGATCTGGGCCAGGCCCGGCGGGCTCAGCCTTGCCTGTGCAAACTTCATCGCTGCCTCATACACGGCTTTGTTTTTGGTGACGAAGGCTCCCAGCCTGGCCCCGCAGGCGCTGTACCGTTTGCTGATGGTGTCCATCACCACCACATGCTCGTCCATGCCGGTAAGCTGCAGGGCGCTTACGTATTCACCTGAGTAGCTGAACTCGCGGTAGGCCTCATCCGAAAAAAGATAAAGGCCATGCTTCAGGCAAATGGATTTCAGGTCTTCCATTTCCTGCCGGCTGTACAGGTAGCCGGTGGGGTTGTTTGGGCTGCACACCACAATGGCTTTTGTACGCGGCGTATTGACAGTTTCAAAATCAGCAATCGGCGGCAGCGCAAAGCCGTTTTCGATGTGCGATGTGATGGGCACCACTTTTACGCCGGCCTGCACGGCAAAACCGTTGTAGTTGGCATAATAAGGTTCCGGAATAATCACTTCGTCGCCGGCATTGAGGCAGCTAAAAAAGCCGAACATAATCGCTTCGGAACCACCCGTGGTAATGAGTATCTGGTCGTAGTCAACCTGAATGCCTACCGACCGGTAATAGCTCACCAGCTTGCGGCGGTAGCTTTCGTTGCCGGCGCTGTGGCTGTAGGCCAGCACCGGGATGTCAGCCTTGCGCACCGCGTCGAGGATCGAAGGCGGCGTTTCAATATCGGGCTGGCCAATATTTAGGTGAAAAACGTTCAGTCCTTTCTTTTTGGCGGCTTCGGCATAGGGCACCAGTTTCCGAATGGGAGAGGGGGGCATTTGCTGTCCGCGGTCGCTGATCTGTAGCATGTGGCAAAATTAGGAGAAGGTTTGTGGTTTGTGGTTGATGGTTTGTCGTTCCTTGCGGCAAACCGCCTTGCTTATTTCAACAGGTTTCTAATGAGAAAAACATTTTCCCGTGCGGCGATAAACAAATCCTTTTTTTCCGGGCCGCCAAAACAATGGTTGGCGGGAATGGCAGGAAAAGAAATCAGGGCCAGACGCTTTCCTTCCTTGTTCAAAATCAGGATGCCGTCGCGGTTGCTCAGGAAAACATTGCCTTGGGCATCGCATTTAATGCCATCGCTGTTTTCCTCGGCCAGTATGCGGCTGAATTGAAGGGTGGCGAGGTTGTAAACAGAAATAAATTTTTCGGTGGGTTTGTTGGAGCAGATATAAAGTTCCTGGCCGCCGGTAGCAATACAAACGCCGTTGGGATAATTGTATCTATCGCAAATCAGCGTTAGTTCACCGTGGTTGTAACAATACACACCGGCCAGTGGCTGAAATTTTCCGGGGTTTAACTGGCCATCCTTTAATCCATACGGCGGGTCGGAAAAAAAGATGCGGCCGGTTTTGTCAGCAATAATATCATTGGGACTGTTGAAAGGCCTGCCGTTGAAATGAGTAAGAAAGGGCCGTAATTCCGACCCGTTCCAGGATGCCACCATATGACTGCCGTGGCGGCAAACCAACAGCGTTCCGTCGGCAGTCCAGGTGAGGCCATTGGCGCCGGCCTGGTCTTTTTTAATGTCCGGATCGTCGGTGCTCGTCGTTCCGCTTTTCTCAATCAGCGCCGTTCGCTCCTGCCCCGGTGTAAGGCGGTACACGGTATTGGCAGTGATGTCGCTGAAGATATAATAGCCGTCGGCATGCCAAACCGGCCCTTCGGTAAAAAGGCAATCGCCGGCCAGCGTTTCTATTTCAAAATTGGTATTGATGGCCTGCAGGGCCTCATCGTCAAATAGCTGTAAAGAACCATGCATGGTGGATCAGATTAGGCTTTGTAATTTTTTCAAAACCGTCTTTAAAGCTATCCCTTTTCCCAGGGTGGGGGCAAAAAGGTCGCCTTCGGTTTTTAAGCGGTCGAAGATATTGTAGGCATTCCAGGTAGTGGGCGTTAGCCCTTTTTTTACTTCGCTCCAATGCAGCGGCGTGGACACTGGCACGCCCGGCTTGGGCCGCAGCGAGTACGGCGCCGCCGCAGTCTGCGTTTCTTTGTTCTGCAAAAAGTCGAGATAAATCTTTCCCTTGCGTTTCGCCGGTGTCCGCTCCACCGAGGTTAGTGCCGGCAGCTCCCGGTTCACCACCGTTACCACACCTTCGGCCAGTTGTTTCGATTCTTCGAAACCGCACCTGGCCGCCAGCGGAATGTAAATATGAATGCCGGTGGAACCGGAAGTTTTTACACAGGACCTAGCGCCAATACTGTCGAGGACCTTCTTTACCGTCCTGGCCACTTCCACCACCTGGTCAAAGCTGTTTCCTTTGTCGGGGTCAATGTCTATCAGGCACCAGTCAGGCTTCAGGTAATCTTTTGTGCGGGCATGCCAGGGATTGATCTCAATGCAGCCAAGATTGGCCATGTAAATAAGCGAAGCCTCATTGCTGCACACCAGGTAATTCACCACTTTGCCGGTTGATTCGCTAAACTCTTCAAACGTCTCCAACCATTCCGGCAGCTTTCCCCGCATGTCTTTTTGGAAAAAATTGGGTGCGGCAATGCCGTTGGGATGGCGGTTGAGCGAATGGGGCCGGTTTAAAAGATAGGGCAAGATATACGGTGCCATCTGCAGGTAATAATTCACCATGTCGCCCTTGCGAAAGCCTTCGTTGGGCCAGTAGATTTTCTGCAGGTTGGTAACCGTGAGATGTTTTCCATTCAGCTTCAGCAACTTTTCGTTTTCGGCATCGGCATTCACCTTTTGTCCGGCTGCCTTACTGGCCGATGCCCGTTTAGTGGCAGTTTTTGCCGCCGCTTTTTTGCCGGGTGTAGGTGATATGCCTGCACCGGCTTTAGAATCTGCTTTTTTGGCTGCGGCCGTCGTCAACTTTGTCATGGTTGTGCTTTTTTCAAAGGTTACATCAGCAGCTATTTTGTCCTCGCGAAGGCCCATAAAAATGGCGTGGCGTGCCATGCGGTGTTTCGTCCATTCGGTGAACTTTATTTCGCAAACAAGTTCAGGCTTCACCCAGGTTGCAGGCATGTTTGTTTTAGGAGTGGTGGCAAATGCTGGCTTTGTTATTTTCAACGTTTGCAGCCGTTGGTAAATCTGTTCCAGCGTTCGGGTATTGAAGCCGCTGCCGGTATGGCCCACATATACCAACTCTTTTCCATCATAGACACCAAGCAGTAACGAACCAAAGAACTTGCGTGTGCGCCGCGGCTCGGTGTAGCCGGCAATAACAACTTCCTGCCGCAGGGCCGCTTTGATTTTTGCCCAATCGGGTGTACGGGCATTCCACTGATAAAGGCTGTCACTCCGTTTGGCCATAATGCCTTCGAGGCCCTTCTTCACTGCCCTCTTGAAAAAATCTTTTCCCTTTTCTTCCACATGATCGCTGTGTCGCAGGGTGTCGTGGTTGGCTGGTATCAGTTGTTGCAGCACCTTTTTTCGCTGCAACAGTGGCACGGCCGTGAGGTCAAAGCCGTTCAGCCACATCACATCAAACACAAAATAGTGCAGCTTCACCGGCGTGTTTTGCCAGTTCTGCAAAGCCTGAAAATCAGCCAGCCCATGTTCATCAACGGCCACGATCTCGCCATCGAAAACGGCATTCAGGTTCAGAGCCGACAGCGCGGCGGCCACCGGCGCATATTTTTGTGTAAACGGCTTCAGGTTTCGGGAAATCAATTCCACCTTTTTTCCGCAGCATTCCGCCACGGCACGATAGCCATCCCATTTAATTTCAAACAGCCAGTCTTTCGCATTGAATGGTTCATCAATTAACGTGGCCAACATCGGCGATTGTTTTCGTGGCCCTTCCGCAGCCACTGCCAATTGCGCAAAATCGCCAAGCAATGTTTTTACGGCAGCGGGCAGACGCTGGTTGGTGGATTTTGCTGCCGGCTTTTTTCCCGAAGCAGTATTTGCCATCTTCTTAGGCGGAACCGCCTTTGCGGCTTTTTGAGCTTTTGCTGCTGAGTGGCGAATAGCAGTGCCGTTTTCGAGCGCCACCTCTTCCAGGGTTTTACCAGATTTAATGGAAGCTTCGTTAGCCAACACATCATCGGCAGCCGCCCAATCGTCCTTTTTCTTAATCAGCATCCAGGTACTTTCGCCGCGGCCTTTCATTTTGAAAAGAGTGAATTCGCCAGCGAGTTTCTGGCCCTTTAGTACAAACGAAAGTTTGCCGCTTTCGAGCTGGCGCACTAGCAACGCTTCCTGTTCGCTGCGGGTCATTTTTTCGACAGCCGGTGGATGGTAGGTTCCTTCGTCCCAAACGATGACCGTACCGCCGCCATATTCTCCCTGGGGAATGACGCCTTCAAAATTCCGGTAGCTGAACGGATGGTCTTCTACCATCATCGCCAGCCTTTTATCAGACGGATTCAAGGAAGGGCCTTTTGGTACGGCCCAGCTTTTCAGCACGCCATCCATCTCCAGCCGGAAGTCGTAATGAAGACTTGACGCGTCGTGTTTTTGCACCACAAAGCGAAGCGGACCGCGGCTGCGCTTTTCTTCGCCAGCGGGTTCCGTGGTTTTTCGAAAGTCACGCTTCTGATTATACCGGGTAAGACTCATGTTGAGTGAATGGAAAAAAAGAGTGCCATTTGTTCCACGGGAACTGGCATGGATTTGCTTTTACCTATGCAAAAAACAATGGACAATAAAAACAGCAGCGGCTCGCAGGAGCAACAGCAGCAGCCAGGTTCAATGGCTTCGTTCAACAACCGCCCCGATAACCGCGAAGGCAGTGTGGAAGATGTAAAAGAACACAAAGACGAAAAAGAAAGCTACATGGACTATAATGGCAATTCGGAAGCAAACGCTCCGGCAAGAGCAAGAGAGGACGAATAGTTGGTAATGGGTGGTTGATCGGTTGTGGTTCGTAGTTCCGAAATGCATCTCGACGGTAAACGCAAAATTTCGTGGTGTTTAACGGGAATATTTTTGTTTGTGAAAAACGAACGGGATTAGGCGTTTCGATTTTTGAGGCAACCACCGGCAAATGCAAGGCATTTGCCGGTGGTTGCCGGCCTGAAGAAAATTATTAACCACAAAGACTTTTTCGGATTGCCATTAGGATGGGTGCATCCGCAAGGGTTAACGCCGTTCGGAAAGGCAGTTGCGGCTGCCGGCAGCTTATGCGTGAAAGGCGGTTAACCGTTTGGGGCAGGTTATACAAAGCGGCGCGGTAAAATGCCGGTTAGTACGGCACCTTCGCTACTGATCCCGTAAAATCCTTACGACGCCGGGGAGTAACTGTTGTTGCTGCGATAGCTGTGATGGCGGAACCAGGTGCTGATTGATTGCCAGGCATTTTGCCACCAATGTGCTTTTTGAAGGGATCGGGTTTCGTAATAATCGGCTTTCTGAATCTTTACTTTCACCAGTGCCATTTTACCGCCGGCCAGCCCCTTTACCTCTTCCGGCAGGTCAACGTAGTTGTTCATTTCTTCTGGGTCGGCCACAACAAAACCCTGCCCCGACACCTGTAAAAAATAGCCAACACCTTTTTTGTAAAAATCCAGCTTAACGGGAAACTCCTGCTCGAACTGGCTGAGCTGCTGCCGCGGCTTTTCCACGAAAAACCAGACAAAACCATACTCGTCAACTTTTAGCGTTGACACAACAGCGGTGGGTAATTTCAGTACGGATTCACTTAAGTTGTAAAAAATCGCACTTCCAATCTCCTCAATCCGTTTCTGCAAAAAACTGAGTTGATGATTAGCGTCCATAACGGTTTATTTTATTCAGTAATCAAAGAGAACGTACGGAAGTAGTCCAAATTAAGTACCATAAAATTGCATCGGCAACCATCTACTGCCCGGCCTGCCTTTGTGTACAAAACTCTACAAACCCGGCTATCAGGTTGCCACTGTACATTTAACGATGGCATGCTATTTTAATGACTTTACCGAACCCATTTTTTAATCAAAACCATTTTTATTTATGCCAAGAAATACAGCGACAAAAGCGGCAGCAAAACCTGCCGGATCGGCCGGCAAAACCGCCAACAGATCAGCCGGTGCAACCTCCTCGAAACGTACGGGTGCCGTAGCGCAAAAAAGCGACGAAACCATGTTGAACGAGTTATTCCTGGATGAGCTGAAAGACATTTATTGGGCAGAAAAACATTTGACGAAAGCATTGCCGAAAATGCGTAAAGCCGCAACCTCGCAGGAGCTGGCCGCGGCTTTTGAAAATCACCTGGCCGAAACGGAAGGGCAGATCGGACGTATTGAGCAGGTGTTTGAATTGTTGGGCGAAAAAGCAAGGGCGGTAAAGTGCGAAGCAATGGAGGGCCTGATAAAAGAAGCACAGGGCCTGATGGATGAGTTGCCGAAGGGCACCATGGTTCGTGACGCCGGGATGATCATTGCGGCGCAAAAAGTAGAGCACTACGAAATTGCTGCTTATGGCAGCCTGGTGCAGTTGGCTAAAACAATGGGAAAAAGCGATGTGGCCGAATTGCTGGCGCAAACGCTGCAGGAAGAAAAACGCACCGATGAGTTGCTGACCCAACTGGCCGAAAGCGGCATCAATATAGCCGCCGGCGAAGAAGACGCCAGTGAAATGGACTAAGGCGGTAAGAATGTATAGATGAATTGAAAAGCCGGGCACTGTTGTGGTCCGGCTTTTTCGTTGTACAAGGTTGCGTGCAGGGACAAGACTTGACAGGCGCCAGTAGCCGGAGCAAAGCCGGATTGGGAAAGGGATCGGCTGATGAAAAGAGCTTTCAAAACAGTACTATGGAAAAGATTGCAGAGCTATCGCACAAGGAAATGCTGAAGCTGGACAAAGATTACAGTAAAGCCGCAAAAATGGCCGACCTGGTTTACGTGAGTGACCGCGACGACGGCATTTCGCGCCAAAAAAAAGGGACCGGTTTTGCTTATTTCGACGGCGAAAAACGCATCAACGACGACGATACACTGCAGCGTATAAAAAAGCTGGCAATACCGCCAGCCTGGACGAATGTTTGGATTTGTAAAAAGGAAGCGGGCCACATTCAGGCCACCGGCACTGATGCCAGGGGCAGAAAGCAGTATCGCTATCATCCGCAGTGGCAGGTACTGCGCAACGAAACAAAATTTCACCGGCTGTTCGAATTTGGGAAAGTGCTGCCGTCTATACGCCTGCGGGTAGAGGAGGACCTGGCCAAAAAAGAGCTGAGCGAAGAAAAAGTGCTTGCCACGGTGGTGAGCATCATGGAGCGCACATTTATCCGTATCGGCAGCGACGACTACGAAAAATTATACGGCTCTTACGGCCTCACTACGCTTAAAGACAAGCATGTAAAAGTGGAAGGCGGCACGGTGCAGTTTTCGTTTCGCGGCAAAAAAGGCATTAACCACAACATTACCCTGCGCAACCGCAAACTGGCCCGCATGGTGCAAATGTGCCGCGATATTCCCGGCAAAGAACTGTTTCAGTATTTCGATGGCAACGGGGAGCGCCGCACCATAGATTCGGGCATGGTAAACCGCTACATAAAAGACGCCAGCGGCGGCGATTTCACCGCGAAAGATTTTCGCACCTGGGCCGGCACCCTGCATACGCTCGAAACATTCTGCGGCATGGATCACCCGCAATCGGAGGCCGACTGCAAAAAAAATATCCTGGCGGCGCTCGACGAGGTGAGCCACAAATTGGGCAACACCCGCACCGTTTGCAAAAAATATTATGTGCATCCCGGCATCCTTCGGTTGTACGAAGAGCAATCGCTGCACAAATACCTGAAAGAACTAGATGCGATAGAAAAAGACGACCACCTTAGCGGCCTGACGTCGGCCGAACGGGTGCTGATGAAGATCCTGAAAGAGTTGGTGTAGCTGGCAAGAAAAAGGCCCCAACGGGCCTTTGTGCGGGTAATGAATTTTTAAGAACGGCTGCTTTTTTTGCTGGCGGCTTTTTTCGCACCGCTTTTTTTGGACGCCCCTTTTTTTGTGCTGCCCTTTTTGGCAGCCGATTTTTTCGCAGCGGCTTTTTTCGTTACAGTGCGTTTAGCCGGAACCTTTGCACCACTTTCCCTTGCTTCGGACAAACCGATAGCGATCGCCTGCTTCCGCGACGTCACTTTTTTTCCACTGCGGCCACTTTTTAATTTGCCTTCTTTCATTTCGTGCATGGCTTCTTTTACTTTCTTGCCCGCACCTTTAGAATACGTTGCCATTGTGAAGAATTTTGGGTTAATAATTGTGTCACCTTTCAACACCTGAAACTTCCGTACCAGAAACCAATTGAAGAGCTGCAGAAGCCTTCCCGTGGGCCGGTGAAATGACGATACCCTGCCTGATTTTAGGCCGGTGACCGGACCTGTATGGCACAGGTATGATTTTTTTTCATTGCAGGCTAAAACAAACCATGGAAAAAGTAGCAAACATCCTGAACGATCTTATTCGCATTAACCACGACCGTGTGGTGGGCTACGAAAAAGCAATTGACGAGCTGAAAGATACCGATGCCGACCTGAAGGCTCTTTTTCAGCGCTACATTACCGAAAGCCGGCAATTTGCACACGAACTGACACAGGAAGTAGAAAGACTGGGCGCCGACCCTGCCGATGGAACTACCAATTCGGGCAAGATTTACCGTGTATGGATGGACCTGAAAGCAGCCATTTCGGGCAAAGACCGCAAGGTGATTTTGGATAATTGCGAATTTGGCGAAGATGCCGCCCAAAAGGCATACGACCTGGCGCTTAACTCCGATGCCGACCTTGAGCCCTCGCTCCGCGACCTGATTGTTCGCCAAAAGGCAGTGCTGAAAACAGGGCACGATGAAGTTAAGCGGCTTCGCGACTTGCAGGCGGCCAATAGCTAACACACCAGCAATGGTGGAATTTTTCCGGGCATCATTATTCATTTGTGTGGAAATCGCTACTCAGCGAACGGTGCCGGCATTTTATTTCTGGTTACCTAAAAATTGGCAGGTTATTTTCTTGTGTATTGTCCGATGCTCAGTGCGGCTCGCCCGGCCGCCTGTTCTTCTGCAATCCGGCATACCCTCTTTTATCCACCAATTTTTTAAAAAGTAGAATGCTGACAATCAAAAGTCTCCACACCAATGCGTGCTTCGATGCCTGGATCAACTGCGAAAATCTGTTGACTGAAGTACAGGAAATAAGAACTTTTCTTTCAAAGAAAGTGGTGAAAGTGCTGGATGAATGCGCTCTCATTTGCCTGGGAACTTTCCATGCGCTGAAGACCGGTTCGGTAAACAGTAAAAACATGGCCCTGCTTTGCGTGGGCATTTGTGAAGAATGCGCCGAGTTATGCGAAGACCATCATGGCAGTGCCTTTAAAGAATGTGCCCGCATTTGCCGCGACTGTGCCAACAAGCTCAGCGACTTTACACTGGCCTGATTTTTTAGTGTTGGAACAACAACCATACATTGGAAGTTTTTTGTCGAAAGCGCCCTGATCTGTCAGGGCGTTTTTGTTGATGGGCCCTACCAGACGCTACCGGCCGCAGGCGGAGGCAACCCTTGCGGTACCCGGCTACGCCCTTTGCCAATCGGGCCGATTGACGTTTTTTTGTACCCGCTGGCCATGGCCACGCTAAAGAATGAAGGCATGCGAATGAGGTTTGTAAAAAAGGCAAGAACGATTTTATGGCAGGCATGGGAGGGCTTTTCGGACGACGGGTGCATGAAGCTGGCCGCCTCGCTTAGTTACTATACCATCTTTGCGGTGGCGCCTCTCCTGATCGTTATTATTTCACTGGTGGGCTCGCTCTTTGGCCGAGATGCCGTGCAGGGGAAAGTGTATGAGCAAATACGGGAGCTGGTAGGCAGCGATGCCGCCCTACAAATTCAGAGTATCATTGCCAATTTGCAGCTGACCCACAATACGGCACTGGGTACCATCATTGGGGTCATCATTCTCTTTGTGGGCGCCACCGGTGTGTTTACTGAAATACAGAGTTCCATCAACTATATCTGGTCGGTAAAGGCAAAGCCCAAAAAAGGATGGGTGAAGTACCTTGTGAACCGGGCGCTTTCTTTTTTGCTGGTGCTGGCGCTGGGCTTTCTTCTAATTGTTTCGCTTATCGCCAGCACGCTGTTGTCGGTTTTAGGCAACAAGCTCACTATCCATTTCCCTGTTTATACCGTGTACCTCCTCAATACGCTCAACCTGATCCTGCTTCTTGTTTCCATTACCGGGCTTTTTATGGTCATCTACAAGGTGCTGCCCGATGCCATCATCTCGTGGCGTGATGCGCTGGTGGGTGCCCTTTTTACTTCGCTTTTGTTTATGGGTGGCCGGTACCTCATTGGTCTTTACCTGGGCAAATCAAGCCTTGGTGTTACCTATGGCACGGCCGCCTCTATTATCATTATTCTCACCTGGGTGTATTATACCTCCATTATCCTCTACTTCGGCGCCGAGTTTACCAAAGCGTTTGCGTTAGAAAGCGGCCACGGCATCCGCGCCAAATCAACAGCCGTGTTTATCATTAAACGCGAGGAAAAAGAAATTCCGCAATCGCGGATCATGTGATCAGCTTTTTTGCTGGGAGCGGAGACAATACGTTAACAAGAGCGAAAATGGCATAGAATTTAAGCCGTTTGGAGTGATACGTTGATTTGAGAAACAGCAGAAAATTTTGGTTATGGCAAACATTCGTCACCCCCTTTTTATTACCGGAATTGCATCCATTCTCTTGCATATCATCGCCATTTCCCTGCGTACATCGGCCAACCACGAAACGGCTGACATCTTCGCCATTGCCGGTTTTGCGCTGATGGCCGTATGCTGGGTTTGGGGAATCATAGAAGTGGCCTCCACCGATACGCTCCAGGGCAGCCAGAAAAAATTTTGGCTGATTGCCACCATCGCCATTCCATTTGTGGGCGCCATGTTCTACCATATGATGCACAGCCGGCGCAACACGATTGTTGATTAGCTTAGGCCGCCGATGGAAAACCGATGGTGAACGTTGTTCCTTGTTTTAGCACCGAACTGACGTCAATATTGGCGCGGTGCGACTGCAGAATGTTCAGCGTTGCCGCCAGGCCCAATCCCATTCCGTTTCGCTTTGATGTAAAGTAGGGTTCAAACAGGCGGGATATATTTTCTTCGGGAATACCGCAGCCCGTGTCGCGAATAGTAGCCACATGCTGGTTTTTCTGGCTTTCTACCACAATCGTCAGCACACCCTTGCCTGGCTCCATTGCCTCTACGGCATTGATGATAATGTTTAAAAATGCAATGCGCAGCTTTTCGCGGTTGGCCATGATCATGCAGGGGCTGGCCTGGTACCGCACCTGCAGGTTTATTTGTTGCAGCGTAATCCTGTCGAGGGCTTCGTTCCGGGCATCGTCCATAATTTCCTGCAACGAATGTTTCTCGAAGGTCAGTTCGGTAGGCCTTGCCGTGTCCAGCAGTTCGGTAATGATATCACCTATTCGTTTGCTGTTGCGTTGAATGATATCGAGGAAAAGTGAGTTCTCTTCATTCTCCGATCCGCTGTGCGCCAGTTGCTCTACCGACATGTTGATATTGTTGAGCGGATTTCGCACTTCGTGGGCAAGGGTACGCACCAGGCGTCCGGTGGCGCCCAGTTTTTCCACCATCAGATTCGCCTTTTCGGCCCGGCGCAGATTTGTGATGTCGTGGATGAGCCCCTGGTAAAAATTTTCGTCTTTTTCGGCCGTCGCCGTTACCGAAAACACACAGGACCGTTTATCGCCTTCTTTGGTTTTGATCTCGACTTCAATGTCGGCCACCTGCCCTTCGCTTTCGAGGCGCGACTGCAACATAGCCTGGTCGCTTTCATCTTCAATCAGGTCGTAAAGCGAAAGCTGCCGCAGCTCTTCTTTGGTATAGCCAAGCAGGGTAGAAGTAGCCGGGTTGCAATCCTGGAAGCGAAGGTTTTTGTCCGATACGAACACCGCATCTTTCGACAGCTCAAAAATGCTGCGGTATTTCATTTCATTTGCCCGAAGCGCCTTCAGGTAATCGGTGCGCTCCAGCGAATACCGGATGCACCGTTCCAGCTTTTCGGTGGTCAGCTCGGTCTTTATCAGATAGTCGGTGGCGCCCATTTGCATGGCTTCCACATCTACCGTTTTATTACCCTTGCCGGTGAGGAGTACAATGGGCTCTTCGGCGCCCAGGCGCACTGCCTCACGCAAAAAGTCGAGGCCTGTTTTGGCTCCCAGCCGGTAATCAACAAAATAAATGTCGTAGGCCCTTTTTTCCAGAAGTTGTACGGCCTCGTTGAATTTATACGACCAGTCAATTTTCAGCTTATATTCTTCTATGCCTTTCATGTAATCGGACGTAATGAAGAAATCATCTTCATCATCGTCTATGATCAACACTTTCTTAATCTGTTCACTCAACGCCATAAAGCTCAGGTGTTTTGCCGGGTAAGGAAAAAAGAAAAACGCAGCCCTGCCGTTGCTCTTGCGAAATGGCAAAGCTGCCGTTGCACTGGCTTAATACAGAACCGAAACGGCTCATCCGCCGGCTGTATTCATCCACCGGGTTCATGCCAAAAAGATTTGTAGCAAACTGAATTTGGTGAAGGGTTGTACCACCGGCCCTGCCCGTTTGCACCTTTCGGCAACTGATGTGGAGGTAAAGCCGGCTTAACCCTGCCTTTTTTTCCAGAATCAGCCGCAGCAGCGACGAAAACAGTAGCGACAGGTCCGCTTCCGGCACGGCCACTTCGGGCAACTCATCGCACCGTAATGTCACCAGTTGCCGTTCGTTAGCTGTTATGCGCTGCAGCAGGCGCTGCATCACGGCACCGGCATCGGTACACGGTAGGGTTGGTTCCTGTTGCAGAGGCTGTGGAACGACCGGCACTGGAGCGTTTAATTCCAACATAAGTAATCAATGAAGCGCTACTGGTTGTTAAATTCCTGGTATTGCTTCATTTTATTGTAAAGCGTCTTCCGGTCTATATTGAGCAGCTTGGCCGCTTTGCTTTTATTAAAGTTCACCTTTTTCAGTGCTTTCAGGATCATTTCGTACTCGGCATCAATGCTGGCGCCTTTCAATGAGGTTTCCGACAGGCCTCGCTGCGGTTCCTCTTCCTCCACACTGGCGGGTGCCATGGCTGCCGGCGCCGGCATAAACGAATTGGTCACCGGTTCGGGCTGCATTTGCCGGTCGAACTGCAATTTGTTGAAGTTGGAAATTTCGAACGGAAGTGCGCTGGCTTCTATCTCTTCCCCATCGCTCAGTAGCGTTGCCCGTTTAATAACGTTACGCAGTTCGCGGAGGTTGCCGTACCACACGTAGTTCCGGAAAATCTGCTCCACTTCATTGCTCAATCGCCGAACGTTTTTGCCCAGCTCCCGGTTGGTTTGGTGCAAAAAATGGTTGGCAAACAGCAGCACGTCGTCGGGCCGTTGCCTCAGTGGCGGGATATCAATGCTGAATTCGTTGAAGCGATGGTAAAGGTCTTCGCGGAACTTGCCTTTGCGCACGGCGTCCCACAAGCGTTCGTTAGAGGCAATGATAATACGAACGTCGAGCTCAATGTCTTTCAACCCGCCCACGCGGCGCATTTTCCGCTCCTGCACCACCCTTAGCAACGATACCTGGATATCGTAAGAAAGGTTGGCAATTTCATCAAGAAAGATGGTGCCGCCATTGGCTGTTTCAAAAGAACCTACCTTTTGGTTCAGGGCGCCGGTAAACGAACCTTTTTCGTGACCAAACAGTTCGCTGCCGGCCAGCTCCTTCGACAAGGCGCCACAATCAATAGCCACAAACGGTTTGTTTTTACGTTTGCTGCGCTTGTGAATTTCCTGGGCAATGGCTTCTTTGCCACTGCCGCTTTCGCCATGAATGATGACGGTATAGTTAGTGGGGGCTACCAGGTCAATCTGTTGCAGTAACTGCTTGAAAACCGGGGTATCGCCAAAAATATAATCGCCGCTGATGGTGATGACCGGCCCTTTTTCTTTTGCCGCTGCCGGCGCCGATGTAGCCGCATTTGCCGTGCTGCTCCGGGGCGCATCCGTATTGATCCGTTCCTGCCGAACAGGGTCTCTTTCTTCGGCCGGCGTTTCCAGCGCTTTCTTGATGGTCACCAGAATTTCGTCGGGGAAAAGCGGCTTGGTGATATAATCGAAGGCGCCCATCTTCATTACTTCCACGGCAATTTTGATATCGCTGTAGCCGGTCATGATAATCACCGGCACATGGAAATAACGTTCCTTGATTTTACCGAGTAACGTATTGCCTTCCATGTCTTCGAGCCGAAAATCGCACATCACGAGGTCGGGCTGAGTTTCGTCAAGCAGTTCAAGGGCTTTTTTGCCGGTGTAGGCCTCCAGGACATCAAAGCCATGACGGGTAAGAAAACGCTTCAGCAATAAACAAATATCGCGGTCGTCGTCAACAATCAGGATGGTTTGCATGCGAATAAAGTGTATTGTTTTTTGTGTGTGTGAAAATAGCTAATTCTTGTCTTGAAAAACCGATGCCAGAGCCCGCTTTGGATTTGTTGTCGCCTAGTACTGGATGTTGTGGTAAGGGGTAATCAGATGGCACTGTTCTGCCTCCGTTCTCAGGCCCACAATCCACGCACATGCGACACCGGTATCTGCAACTGCTCGCGGTACTTGGCTACTGTGCGCCTTGCTACCGAAAACCCTTTTTGCGACAGGATCTTTACCAATTGCTGGTCGGTGTAGGGATTGTGTTTGTCTTCGCTTTGTATTACTTCTTCAATGGCCGACTGGATAACACGGTTTGAGATCACCTGGCCTTTTTCGTTGGCAATGCCCTCGGTGAAAAGATCTTTCAGCAGAATAAGGCCAAATGGCGTTTCGGCGTATTTGTTACAGGTAATGCGAGACACTGTGGAAATATCAACGCCTACCATCTCGGCTATGTTTTTCAGGATCATTGGCTTCAGCGAGTTGATATCACCCGTAATAAAATAGTCGTGCTGAAGCTGCACAATAGACCGCATAATTTTCAGCATGGTGGATTCCCGCTGCTGTACTGCATGGATAAACCATTGGGCCGATTGCAGCTTGTTTTTGATGTACTGAACAGCCGATTTATCGGTGGTGACCTTGGCGTTATTCTCGGCCATCTCTTTCCAGGTCGAGTTGATGTTAAGGCTTTCAGAACGCTGCCGGTAAAGCTGCACTTCTATATTGTCGGCATTGCGGGTAACAATAAAATCGGGCAGAATATTCTGATTGGTATTCACCCCTTCCTGCAGTTCGCAAACCGGCCGCATTTTCAGTGTCGCAATCAGCGTAAGAACGATTTTCAGTTCTTCCTCGTCAATCTTCAACTGATTTTTGATTTTGTCCATGTTGCGGTGATGCAGGTCGGCGAAATGCTCCTCCAGCAGCCGGATGGCTGTCTTTACATCGGGGCGCCGGGTGTTAAGGCGGTAAAGCTGGATGAGTAAACATTCTTTAATGCTGCGGGCACCGATGCCCACCGGTTCCAGGGTTTGTATTTTTTCAATGACCGGTGCCAGGCTTTCGGGTTCCACCCACTTGTTCTTTTTAAATGAAATATCTTCGGCCAGGGCTTCCAGCGACTGTTCCATCAATCCGCAATCGTTCAGCGAATCAATGATAAATCCGGCCATTTCAATTTCCTGCTGATCCTCAGAGATCAACTGAAATTGTTCTTTCAGGGATGCCCGGTAATCAAAGCTGCTGACGATCGGACGCTCGGGCAGTTTGTCGTTGTGCAGGAAAGAGCCGTACTCGGCTTTGTAATCGGGAATATCGTCATAAATAAACTCCTCCCAGTCCTGGTAATCCTGTACTGTTTCTTTGTTGAACTTATCAACGTCTGTCTCAAAATCATTCTTCTGGTCTTCTAACAAGGGATTTTCTTCTACCTCCTGCTGAATTCGTTGTTCCAACTCCAGTGTGTTCAGGTGGAAGAAGTTGAGCAACTGAATTTGCTGCGGCAAAATTTTCAGCCGCTGTTTCTGTGCTAAATGCTGATTGATCATGGTGCTGAATTTGGCGCACCCGACATATGACAACTGTGGCTCCAAAGTGGAGGCCGGCAAAAACAATCTTTTTTTCGGCTGACTATCAGCCATTTATTTATGGCAATTTCAGCTATGGTAAACCCATCCATTGCAAAATGAAAGCAAGCCCGGCAGTTAGTGTGGAATGTTTTCCCCGAAACCTTTTTGTCACACGTTCTTTGCCAATAAAAAAAGTGCAACGCCGGTTGCACTTTCCTCTTATTGGAGAAAACAAAGATCAGTTTATCGGATAACTTCCTCACCGGGCCTCACCCGGTATTCAAAAGAAGCAGGAATTGGATAAGACCGCCCGGACGGTGTGGCAGCCGACGGGTCAAACAACCGGTCGGAATACCTTTGTTTTGACTGCAATGGCACCGTGGGCCTTGCGGCCATTAAAAAGGCAAGGGTAGCTTTATTGCCGGCTGGTTGGGGAATTTTATCGTTTGTCATTTCGGTTGCAAGGTTTCTTGGGTAAGGCAAAAAAGTGTACCAAAAACACTTACGTTTACAGCTTCTGCTGAAAGGTCCAGGCACCATTTTTTAGTAGAATTATTTCCTCAACAGCTTGCTTCGTTGCCGCATCCGTCCCAATAGCGGAGCGAACGATTGGGGAGTTGCCATAAGGCATTAGTGAAAAAAAAGCACCCCAGTCGCGCCGGGGTGCTTTGCAAAAATTAAAAAAACCTCCTGGAATTCAATCATCACATCCGCCGCTTTCTTATCACTACCAGGAGGTCAACAATCGTGCTGCCGGCCAGTTTTACTTTTTTTCTTCTCCGGTTCTCTGCCTGTCTATAATTCGTCCACGCTGTTTTCGCCTTCGCTCGGGTGCGCCTCGGTTTGCGAAGGTGCATTGACAATCTTTTGTTCGCTTTGCGTATTCACCACCACCTTTTCATCCATCCGGCTGTCTGAAGGATTCGTTTCTGCCAGGGCATCATCACCGCCTTCGCGCCGGGGTGTTTCATCGGCCCGCGTTTCAAAGGTTGACGCGGTATTGTCTTCCTTGTTTTTGGGTCCGTTTTGTGGTTGATGCATACAGGAATATTTTTTTATTGTTCGGTGTTGACTAAGGCGAAAATTGTACCTTTTTTTTTCGCTTTAATTGAAACAACAATAGCAGCAGGTTTTCCTCAAACAGGCCGGTTAATGGAATTCCTTCTACAGCCATTGCTTAAAGTCCCATAGGATTGGTATCAACATTGGGCGCCGGCGTAAATTGCGGCGTTACCCGGTAGCTTTCGGGCTCCTCGTTGGCTGCCTCTTTCTTCTTTTTCATCGTCTTGCCAATAAACTGGTCAAACTTGGCCAGTGCGCCGTTTACAGCTTTCATAACCGCCTGCCGCTGCTCATCTGTAATAAGGTTGGATACATAATTTTTGGACAGGAAGGGGATGATCGTTTTCGTAAATACATTGGTGCGGCTAGGAATAAAAAGGCGGATAATAAAGTCCAGCACAAAATTGAGGGCAAAGTTGATCACCGGTCCGTTTTGGTCGTCGCGGACAAACAGGTTTCGCACCGTTTCTTTAATTTTCTTGAGTGGGTTCAGCTTGTCTTTCAGTGCCGACTTCACGCCGGTCACGTCTTCACTCATCGTTACTTTAAGTGCAGTCAAATGGGCGGTAAGTCGCTGTTCTTCCCTTTCCAGGTCTTCGTATGTTCTGATGCTATTGGCTTTGTTGTTCATATACCTTACTTATGATGGCATTACGAATGGCGGGCACTATCACTTTTTTGCGCAGGGCAAAAATGAGGATCAACAACAGCAGGAAAAAAACTGCTACGGCAAAAAAGCCCAGCGCCGGGCTGTTGAAGATACCGGCCAGCCACCAGGCCACGCCAATAAAAAGAAAGATGAGAAAAAACAGGAGGAGCAAAAACGCCACGACGCCGATAGCGGCGCCTGCGGCGGCATTGGAAGCTCCCTTTGTGGCCTTTGCCTTAACCAGGTCAATGGTGGTTTTTGCATAGTCGTTGACATGCTCCTTCAGTTGGCCGGTTTTGGTCTTCAAATCATCCATACGTGTAGAAAATTAGGGAAAAAAGAAGCAGGTCGGTTGACCTGCTGCATGTCTTAGCTGTAGTTCTCCCGCAAGTCGCTGTAGCTTTCTGCCGTTTCTGAGGCCAGGTTGCTTCCCTTGCGGCGAAGGTTGCCCACACTTTCTTTTGCATTGTCAAAAAGATCGCTGAGAGAACTGCCCCAGCCACCGGCTGTACTGGCCAGCTTCTGCCGCGTATTTGCCCCGGTTTCCGGCGCCAGTAATATACCAATGGCAACACCAACGGCTGCCGCACCCACCAGGCCTAAAATCAATTTTGTTTTGTCGCTCATATTGAATGGTTTTTAAAGATTGAAAACTGTCCCTATAAATTAAATAATCGTACCACAATGATCGGTTGCCAACTCAATGCGCCGTTTCTAAACGATTAACGAGGCCTGGGGCTGCGCAAGGCAATGGGGCTGGCCGATTGCCAAACCAAAAGCAAACTTCGCAGGCTGCCGGCCCGGCTGCACCGTGTTGCACTTTGGCCCTAAAAAAAATTGATTGGGGCAGAAATGTAGCCGAAGCCCTATTTTTACGAACCGGGCAGGTCTGGTACGGATTGGTATGATAATTACAGAAGTAAAGCATTGCTGAAGAGCTATGACGACAAGGAAAAAAGTTCTGATCATTGACGACGAAGTGGACTTATGTCTGCTGATGAAAACCTATTTTCTCCGGAAAAATTATGAAGTGTATATCGCCCATACTCTCAACGAGGGTATGTCGCGGCTGCATGCCATGACGCCCGATTTTCTTTTTATTGACTATAACCTGCCCGACGGACTGGGATGGGACAAGCTTCCGGAAATGTACCAGAAACACCCGGAGGTGCAGTATCATCTCATTAGTGCTTTCCGTCCCTCCATGCCCGAAGAGCTGGACGGCGCCAAACTAACCATCTGGGAAAAACCCATCAGCCTGAAATCGCTGGATAATTTCTTTTGACAAGAAGAAAAGATGAATAGCGACTAAGGAATGTTGGAGAAAGGATGTCAGAACCCTTTCGGATACAGCACCCTCCCTTTATCGCAGAAAAGGCCATGCAGAAAGCACCACTTCTGCATTCCTTGTTCATCCGTACGATACTTGATTCCCTATCTTTGCCCCCAAATTTTTTACTACATGAACTTGCACGAGTACCAGGCCAAAGAGCTGTTGAAAAAATACGGCGTTCCGGTTCAGGAAGGCATTGCCGCCAGTACACCGCACGAAGCGGAGGAAGCCTATCGCCAGATCAAAACGGATTACGGCAGCCCCTTTGCCGTTATTAAAGCCCAGATTCACGCCGGCGGCAGAGGAAAGGGCAAAGTGCGGGAAACCGGCATCAATGGCGTAAAGGTGGTGAAGAACATGGACGAGTTGCTGGATGTTTCATCGAAGCTGCTGGGCGGTACTCTGGTCACCATTCAGACCGGGGAAGCCGGTAAAGTGGTGAATAAAATCCTGATTGCACAGGATATGTACTACGATGGTCCCAGCGACCGCAGGGAGTTTTACCTGTCTATCCTGCTCGACCGTTCCAAAGGGCAAAACGTGATCATGTATAGCACCGAAGGCGGAATGGATATCGAAGAGGTGGCCCATTCAACGCCCGAAAAGATATTTAAAGAATGGGTGTGGCCGGGCAGCGGATTGCAAGGCTACCAGGCCCGCAAGATTGCGTTTAACCTGGGACTGAAAGGCGATGCCTTTAAAAACATGGTGAAGTTTGTAACCAATTTGTACAATGCTTATGTGGGTCTCGATTGCTCCATGCTCGAGATCAACCCCCTGTTTAAAGCTTCTGACGATAAGGTGGTGGCAGTGGATTGCAAAATGAACCTGGACGACAACGCCCTGATGCGCCACCCCGACCTGGCCAATATGCGGGACATTTCCGAAGAAGATCCGACCGAAGTGGAAGCTGGCAAATACAACCTGAATTTTGTAAAGCTGGACGGCAACGTGGGTTGTATGGTAAATGGCGCCGGCCTGGCCATGGCTACCATGGACATGATTAAATTAAGCGGCGGCGAGCCGGCCAACTTCCTGGACGTAGGTGGTACTGCCAATGCGCAAACAGTGGAAGCCGGTTTTCGCATTATTATGAAGGACCCAAAAGTAAAGGCTATCCTGATCAATATTTTCGGTGGTATCGTCCGTTGCGACCGTGTGGCGCAGGGCGTGATAGATGCCTATAAGAACATGGGCAACATTGATATTCCCATTATTGTGCGCCTGCAGGGCACCAATGCCGAAGAAGCCAAAAAGCTGATTGACGAAAGCGGCCTGAAAGTGCAGTCGGCCATTCAATTAAGCGAAGCGGCTGATCTGGTGAATAAAGCGGTGGCTTAAAAGTTTGGGGTTTGGCGTTTGGGGTTTGGGGTTCTATCGTGTAACTTTTTTTGTAAACATAACTGATTGCAAGACGTCCCGAATGGACGTCTTTTTTCTTGCACGACATCACCATCGGTACAACCCACTGTTTAGGATAGAGGTATGCCCGCGCCGGGGAATACTTTATACACAGCCAGCACAACCCCAAACCGCAGACTCCAAACCCGCACGCCAAACCTTATTTTTGCCCGCTATGAACATTGACTTTGCCAAATATGCCGATGGTCTGGTGCCGGCTGTGGTGCAGGACTTTACCACCCAGAAGGTTCTGATGCTGGGTTTTATGAACGAAGAGGCGCTGAAAAAAACAGAAGAAACAGGCTTAGTGACATTTTTCAGCCGCAGCAAAGGCCGGCTTTGGACAAAGGGCGAAGAAAGCGGAAACCACCTGCAACTGCGGCAAATGCTGGTGGACTGTGACAAAGACACACTGTTGATCAAAGCAGAGCCGACCGGCCCGGTTTGCCATACCGGTGCCGATACCTGCTGGAGCGAACGCAACCACAAAGAAGATTTCCTTTTTTATTTGGAAGACATTATTAAGCTGCGCCGGTACAGCACCGACGAATCCTCGTACGTACGGAAGCTGTTTGGCAAAGGAATTAACAAAATGGCGCAGAAGGTAGGAGAGGAAGCCGTGGAACTGGTCATTGAGGCAAAAGACGTTAACCGGGAGTTATTTTTGGGCGAAGCGGCTGACCTTTTATTCCATTACATTGTATTATTGCAAGCCAAGGATTGCTCGCTGAATGATGTTATTCAGGTATTGAAAGAGCGTCATCAACACAAATAAATCATGAAACAGCTTTTTGTCTTTTTGCTCCTTCCGGCCCTTTCGTTTGGCCAAACGGCCATGAAAAAGGCCGAACCGGTAAAACCATCGAAAACGGCTGCTGCGCCGGCCAACGCCTTTGTGGTTTCGGGCACGGTGCAGGGGCTTGAGGACGGTGAGGTGGTCATTGCCAATACGCAAAACGTGCCGGTGGTGAAAGGGGCACTGAAGGGCGGCGCTTTTACCGTGAATGGCTCCGTGGAGGAGCCGGGCCTCTATTGGCTTATATTGGGTAAAGAGCAACCCCAGTATCTGTTCCTGGAAAATGCGCCCATCCGCATTACCGGGAAAAAAGCAGACATTAAGAACATTCAAATAGAGGGCTCACAGTCCCACAACGACTTTTTGCTTTTTCGCAAAACATTCGATCCGCTGTTTGCCAACCTCAACGCCATTAGTATGGAACTGCAGCGGGCCGAAGCCGATAAAAAACCGGCCATCATGGAAAAATACACCGATGCCATTGGCGCCATGAGCAAAAATGTGGACCAGTTTATCGCGGCCAACCCGTCGTCGTATGTGTCGGTGTTTTTGCTAACGGTAACAAGGCAGATGAGCGAGGACGTGGTGGAGCTGGAAAAGCGGTTTGCGGTGCTCAATCCGGCCTTGCAGGCATCCGTTGCCGGCAAGGAGCTGGCAGGTTATATTGCCATAGCCAAGGTGGGGGCGGTTGGCTCCGACGCGGTTGATTTTACGCAGAACGATGTAAACGGCAAACCCGTATCGCTGAAAGATTACCGGGGCAAATATGTACTGATAGATTTTTGGGCAAGCTGGTGCAAACCCTGCCGCATGGAAAACCCCAATGTGGTAAAAAGCTATCAACGGTTCAAGGACAAAAATTTCACCGTCCTTGGCGTTTCGCTCGATCAACAGAAAGAGCCCTGGTTGCGGGCCATTGACACCGATAAACTGACCTGGACCCAGGTAAGCGACTTGCAGTTCTGGAACAATGCCGTAGCCCAGTTGTACCATGTGCAGTCTATTCCGCAAAATTTTCTCATTGACCCCAACGGGAAAATTGTAGCCAAAGACCTGCGCGGCGAAGACCTGGATAAAAAACTATGTGAGCTGCTGGGATGTAATTGATGGCCAGTTCAAAAATTTATTTGAATAAAAAAGAGCCCCGCAATTTTTTGCGGGGCTCTTTTTTATTAGTCCTTTGACTTTAAGCTACTTCTATCAGCACCGGTTTCAGTGTTTTCATGGCCTCGCTTAGAAAGTTGGGCAATACATGGGCATAGGTCCACATAATCTTGTCGGGGTCATTGAGCTGCTCAATCATCGAGCTCCATTTTTCCTCGCCATGGTTTTCAATCACTGTTTGTTTTTTATCGTCCCGCTGCAGGTACATGCTCATGCCAATGGCATCGGCTTCGGGATGAAACTGTGTACCAACCATGTAATCATTGAACCGGATACCCATCAGTGCCTGGTCGAAAGGCACATGCGGCCGGTATTTTTCAATGCAAAGGATTTTGCCGCCCAAAAGGTCAATTTTTTCAAAATCCGGCGAGGTCACCTGGTAATCGCGGCTGTCCACCACGTAGAAGGGATCGGCCAGGCCACGGAACACACCATCCTGCTGGCCCTCCAGTGTCACATGCACCGGGTACACGCCAAAGGAAGTTTTGTTGCGCCGGCTGATGTTGCCAATGGCGAAATGCCGGCAAACCAGCTGAAACGAGTGGCAAACAAAAAACACATGCTTTTTGTTTTCGTGGGCCGGATTGTTGTTGTACACCTCTACGCTTTCGAGCCAGCCGAAATAAGCTTTTTCCCAATCCGAGCCTTTGCTTTCGAGCGGCGAGCCCGGACCTCCTGAAGAAATATAGATATCGTAACGAAGGTCGGGTACCCTGTTTTCGAGGCGCACTTCAAATTCATCGTAATGAAGGGGGATGCCATGAAATTCACTCCATTCCTGCAAAATTTGCCGGATACAGCGCATGCCCTGATTGGCTTGTCCCTCGTATAAGTCTAAAATTGCTACACGTACCATTGCGTAAAAAATCGTGTTTGGTATAGCAAGACGTTTGCCATAAAACGCCGCTAAAATAAGCCGGTTCTGCCGTTGTGCAACGCTCCCCGGCAAGTAAGGCTGTTGTCGCCCCGGGGCGGCGGCTTCTGCCGGCCGGTTACCCGTTCAGGAAAAGGCTACGATCTGACCGAAGTTGTCTATTTTTAAAAAGCATCACCTTCCCCAAAACAAATCTTATGTTTGCCCGCCACGCCTGCCTCTTCGCTTTTTTTCTTGGACTACTATTGCCGGCACCGGCGCAGCAAAGGCCTGCCGAATTTCCAAAAGAGTTTATTATGCACTTGAAGCTAGGGTCCGGGCTGGTGGCCATTCCATCGGGCCCGGAGCTGTTTGTCGGCAGCCTTGACCTGCGGCCGCAGTGGACGCTGGTTCCCTTCCGGGTGCGGGGCGGCTTGGTAGCCGGTGGCTTTTATTCGGGCAGAAGAGTGAATGGTTTAGGCGGCCTCACGGCCTCGGTGAAGCTGACCGAATTTAAAGCCGGCTATTTCGGCTCTATCGGCAACCTGCACCTCTCGGCCGACCATCTGTGGGGCACCAAAGAGCAGCGGCTGGCGGGCCTCGGCCTCAACCTCGATCTTGGCAATCGCATCGTGATTGGCTTTGCCGGCCACCGCGATTATGCACTGGCCAACTGGTGGTGGACCTCTTCGCTCGCCGTGCGACTTTCAAGGGTGAAAAGCAAAACCGAAACCGACATTCCCCATTAAAACACAAATATGAAAAGAGCTTTGGTGATCAGCGGCGGCGGTTCGAAAGGGGCCTTTGCCGTAGGCGTAATGCAGCAACTTCGCTTGCTGTTTCCGTTGCTGAAATTCGACCTGTTGGTGGGCACCAGCACCGGCGCCCTCATTATGCCCCTGGCCGCTACCGGCGACCTTGACCTGCTGGCTGAATTATATACGTCGGTGCGAACAGAGGACATAATCGAGGCGCACCGCCTGGCCGACCGCCTCAACGAAAAATCTATTTTCACGGTAGATCCGCTCAACCGCCTGCTCAAGACCCACGTTACCGCCGACCGGTTCAATGCGATTAACGCCAATGGCAAAATGCTGTACATCGTTACCACCTGTTTGCAAACCCAGGATGTGGTGGCTTTTACCAATAACAAAGCGCCGGCAGCTTCTGCGTTGTACAAAACCAGGACCTTGATGGATGCCGATCACCTGCGTTTTGCCGTGCTGGCATCGGCCTGCCAGCCGGTGTTTATGACGCCTATCAAAGTGGACTTGCAGGTGGCCACCGGTCCCGAAAAAGATTTTCAGTATGTTGACGGTGGCGTAAGGGAATACGCCGGCATTCAAATGGCCATTGACCAGGGTGCTACTGAAATTTTTACGATTCTTCTGTCCGACAATCAGGGGAGCGTGGTCAATACGGAGTTCAAATCGCTGTTTCCCATTTTGCAGCGCAGCATGAGCCTGATGATTGAAGATGTGAAAAAGAATGACGTTTACATTCCGGAGCAATACGCCAATACGCTCAACTACCTGCAGGCGGTAAAACAAAAGATGAAGGCCGATGGTGTGCCCCAAAGCAAGATTGACGATTACTTCCGCATCAGTGGCAGCGCCAATCCGCTGGAGGCGGCCACCGGGGTAAAAGTTTTTATCATCCGGCCCGAAAAGCCATTGGGTGGCGGCCCCGGCGGGCTCGTTTTTGACCCGGTGGAAATGAGCCGGATGCTGGCAATTGGTAACGGCGTAGCCAATGATTTTGCGGCCCGCCTCAACCCCGGCGACATTACCTGGGCGTAAAACGATTACAAAAAAATCAGGTCCTAAAAGCCCTGCTGTTTGCCATAAACTTTTTGGCCGCCGATATAGGTTGCCAACACCGTTGTTTTTAAAACGTCCGGACCGGCTGCGGTCATCAGGTCTCTGTCGAGGATAATAAAATCGGCCCATTTGCCCCGCTCCAGCGAACCTTTCTCCGCTTCTTCAAAATTGCTTCGGGCCGCCCAGATGGTCATGCCGCGAATGGCATACTGCCGGGTGAGGGCATTTTCCATTTGGTAGCCGCCAGCCGGGTAGCCTTTTGCATCCACACGGAATACGGCGGCCAAGAAGGTTTTAAACGGTGAAATATCTTCTACCGGGAAATCGGTTCCCAGCGGTATCCAGCCGTTCTGCTGCATAAGCTGTCGAAACGCATAGGCACCCTTCACCCGGTCGGCGCCCAGGCGTTGCTCGGCCCAGTACATGTCCGAAGTGGCATGGGTGGGCTGCACTGAGGGGACAATGCTGTGTTTTCCAAACAAGGCAAAATCGGCCTTGTTTACCACCTGCGCATGCTCAATGCGCCAGCGGCGGTTGTTCTTTCCCCCGAGGTATTTGGCATAGGTGTTTAAGATGGCCCGGTTGCCGGAGTCGCCAATGGCATGGGTGTTCATTTGCCAGCCCAGCTTGTGCAGCACTCGGGCTACCGAATCGAAATGTTGCAGGGGACTTAGCAAAAAGCCTTGCCAATTAGGCCGGTCGGCGTAGGGGTGCAGCAAACAGGCGCCGCGGGAGCCCAGGGCACCATCGGCATATACTTTAAACGACGACACGTTGAGATAGGGCGTTTTGATCTTTCCATTGCGAACGGCAAAATCATAATTTGGACCGGCATCGCTCAACATAGCGTAGATGCGCATTTTTAACTGGCCACTCTTCTGCATTTCATTGAACAGTTGCGCCGACTGGTAGCTTACACCACAATCGTCAACAGTAGTGAGGCCTACAGCAAAACAGTTCTCCTGCGCTTCCATCAGCGCCGATGCCGTTTGTTGTTTGGTGGGACCGGGGATTTTTTCAGCAACCAAATCCACGGCGTTATCTATAAGAACGCCGGTCAGTTTGCCCTCTTTCACTTCCACATCACCACCTGTAATTTTCGAAGCAGTTGTTACACCCGCCAGATCCAGTGCTTTTTGGTTGGCAACTGCCGCATGGCCATCTACGCGGGTCAGTAAAACCGGGTTAGCCGGAAATACTTCGTCGAGTCTTGCTTTAGATGGAAACTCTTTCACTTGCCAGTCGTTCTGGTCCCAGCCACGGCCCAGGATCCATTGCCCGGGTTGAATATTTTTTTGCTTCGCAAAAGCTTGCAGGCGACCGATGATGTCTTCCCAACTTTCTGTTTCCACCAGGTCAGCGTTTTGCAGTTCCAGTCCGTAACGCAGGAAATGGGCATGGGCATCAATAAAACCGGGGTAAACGGCCTTGCCACCGGCATCTACTTTTTCTGTTGCGTCGTAAAGCGACAGCAGCTTTTTGCTATCGCCGGTTTCAACCACTTTCCCATCTTTTATAGCCATGGCCGACGCCACCGAGAAGCGGGCATCCACTGTGTAAATGCGGCCATTGTGCACCAGCAGGTCGGCTTTTTTCTTTTGGGCAGCCACCGCCATGGATAGCAGGCTGGCTGTCAGGAATAAAACTTGTCTCATGTGTTGTGATTCGTAAAAACAGAAGGTTTATTGTTTGAATTTCTCCGGGTGTTTCTCATCATGGTCGGTTGCCGATTGGTAGGCTTTGGCCGCTTCCAGGATGGAGGCCTCGTCGTAAAGGTTGCCGATAAACGTAATGCTTTGCGGCTGGCCGCGTTGATTAAAGCCCATGGGCACACACACCACCGGGTTGCCGGTTAGGTTGGTGATAGCTAATTGACGGCCGGCAAACGACGGGGCAATCACCACATCATAGTCTTTCAAAAAAGCCTGCACCTGCTGCGACAGGCGGGAGCGGTAGCGGTTGGCATTGATATATTCCGCTGCCGGGATGTACCGTCCGGCACGGAAAGTAGTGGGCCAGGCAAATTTATCCTGGCGCACCAGCAGGGAGTCGCGGCCCGACCGTGTCAGCTCATCAAAAGCTGCCGATGCTTCGGCCCCAAGAATGAGGTTGATATAGTTGGTAGGGTAGAGGGCGGAGTCGGGAAACAGAACCGGTTTCGCTTCGGCCCCCATGCGTTTAAAGGTTTCCAGCACTGCCCATTCAGGCGCATCTTTCGCCAGGCGCCGGAAATAATTTTCTACGTAAGCAATGCGCAGCTTTTTAATGTCCCGCTTTTGATTGAAGTTGAAGGCATGATCTACCGAACCGGGGTCTTTGCCATCGGTGCCTTTCAGATAGGAATACACGATGGCGTTGTCTTCGGCGCTGCGGCATATGGGGCCGGCCTTGTCGAGGCTCCAGCAAAGCACCATGCCGCCGCTGCGGCTAACCGTTCCAAAAGTGGGCCGCAGGCCGGTAACGCCGCAGCGGGTAGAAGGAGAGACGATAGAGCCAAGCGTTTCGGTGCCAATGGCAAACGGCAGCAGGCCCGCTGCCACCGCCGCAGCACTGCCCGCCGACGAGCCGCTGGAACCCTGCTGCAGGTTCCAGGGATTGCGGGTGTAGCCGCCATACCAGCGTTCGCCCATGGCCAGGGCGCCCAGCGTTAGCTTGGCACACAACACTGCGCCGGCAGCTTTCAGTTTTGTATAAACATAGGCGTTTTCGTCTAACTGCTGGTCTTTGTACGGCATGGCGCCCCAGCTGGTTTTGTAGCCTTTTACGGCAAACAAATCCTTTAGCCCGTAAGGAATGCCGTGTAGCGGTCCCCGGTAAATGCCCTTTTTCAGGTCGGCATCGGCCTGGCGGGCTTCCTGCAGGGCCAGTTCTTCGGTAAGCGTAACAACGCATTCCAGGGTGTCGCCCCATTTTTTTAACCGGGCCAGAAAAAAACGGGTGAGCTCTACCGATGTGATCTTTTTGCTTTTGATGAGCGAGGCCAGTTGGGCCACCGAGTAAAAAGCCAGGTCATTGCGGTTTTGCGGCAGCGGAACATTTGCCGGCAGCAGCCAGGTTATTTTCTGTTGATTGACCGGCACCTTCATTCCCGGCGGCGCCGGGTTAAAGGCAAACGGAAACAGCAGGTCGTTTTTCGGCAGCTCTTTGTGCAATTGTACCAGCACGCTCTTCATGCCAACGATATTGCTCTGCATCGAATCGGCTTCGGCCTCGGTAAAATCGAGGTCGTAAAGGGTGGCTACCTGGCGCAAAAACCGTAAAGAGTCTTTGTGCGGTTGCGAAAAAAGAGCCAGGCCGGGTAGTAAAAAGAAAAGAACAAACAGTTTTTTCATGCCGTGAAGGTTACTTTCCGAAGTGGGTCAAAATACGTGAAAAGTTGCCTAACTTCTGCGCTTCAAATGCTGCTGCATGAAAAATTATCCCGTCATTTTTTTGGGCCTGCTGCTTTTGTACGCCTGCGATACAAAAGTGAAGCGCATCGAGTCGGCCGATGCTGTTTCGGTGAAGCAATATTTCAACTACGGCGAAACCGGCGTAAAGACCGCCGGCATCAGGATGATACCGGTGCAAACGCCGGCCGGCGAATTTGAGGTTTGGACCAAACGTTTTGGCAACAACCCCCGCATAAAGGTGCTGCTGCTCCACGGCGGGCCCGCCATGACGCACGAGTACATGGAATGTTTCGAAAGTTTTTTCCCGGGCCAGGGTTTTGAGTTTTATGAGTATGACCAACTGGGTTCGTATTATTCCGATCAGCCCACCGACAGCTCGCTGTGGACAACCGAACGTTTTGTAGAAGAAGTGGACCAGGTGCGGCAGGCCATTGGTGCCGACCAAAAAAACTTCTACCTGCTGGGCAATTCCTGGGGCGGTATCCTGGCCATGGAATATGCCCTGAAATACCAACAGCACCTGAAAGGATTGATTGTCGCCAATATGATGGCCAGTGCCCCGGCTTACGGCCGGTATGCGGACAGTGTGCTGGCCAAACAAATGGACCCCAAAGTGCTGGCGGAAGTACGGGCTATCGAGGCAGCCAACGATTTTCAAAACCCGCGGTACATGGAGTTGCTGCTGCCAAATTTTTACCGGCAACACCTTTGCCGCCTCGAAGAATGGCCCGACCCGGTAAATCGTTCCATGAAACATGTCAACGCCGGCATTTACACACTGATGCAAGGGCCGTCGGAATTTGGAATCCGGGGCCGGCTGGCGGCCTGGGACATTACCAACCGGCTGAAAGAAATTGGCGTGCCCACGCTGATGATTGGCGCCAAACACGACACGATGGACCCCGCAGCTATGGAGGCCCAAAGCAAAATGGTAAAGAACGGCAGCTACCTGTATTGCCCCAACGGAAGCCACCTGGCCATGTGGGACGACCAGGAGGTATTTATGAATGGCGTGATGAAGTGGATAAAAGAAGTGGATGCGAGTGCAAAACAAAACTAAGAACGTAGTGCCGGCAAAAGCTGCCTGCTCACTGGCTAATGGTTTGTAAGTGTTGCGACACCGCTTGGCTGATGGCATTCATCAGGCTTCTGGAATGCGCGGCAGTGGCATTTGGAAATATGAACGCCTTTGGCGAGGGCGAAATGAGTTTGTTGCCCGGTAGTAGCGCCTGCAGCTCGTCGGTAAGATTCGCCAGCGTGTACTCCATGTAATAAGGTGTGGTCTTTACCGTCACCAATAAATTGTATTGGTCGTTGTTGTACTCGAAAGAAATAGTGAATAAGCGGGCCATTGCATTTTCGGTTTTGAATAAAAAAAGAGCAAAGCCGCTTTGTGCGAAATAAAATTAGTCTGCTAATCTACTGCCACTAACAAGATAAAAAAATCCTCCGCTCTTTGCAAATTAATTTGCCGGCTCAGGCGGAGAAAAATTCATTTTTTCCAGGGCTCCACCCGTTCTGCCAAATTTTAGGAAGATTTGCGCAGTGGGCATGAGCCGCCGCAGGCGACCGTAGCATCCGTCAACAATTTTCCTTTCTTTTTCCTTTGCTTACAGGAGGAATAATAGCGTGTTCGCTGAAGCGATAAAAAGGGCGGGTTCGCCAATGTGCTGGGCTGTCTTTTCTGAGAAGATCTCCGGCCGTTTGTTTCGTTGCGATGCCAAACGGGCCACGAAGATCTTGCGGTTGGGTAGTTCCGGGAAAATGGATTTCCCTTTCCGGCCACGTTCCCTCAACCTCTGGCCACGCCCTCTAAAAACTGCGAATGAATGTATTCGGCTACCACACCGAGGTCATTGGTTTGCTCAAACACGCCGAGTTGCCGGTCGGCGCCGGTGCCCTGCTCCAAAATTTTGTGCAAATGTTTAATGCGGTCGCGGGAGCCAAGATGGTCCACCACGTCGTCCACAAAGTCCAGCAACTCGTAGATCAAAACACGGGTATTCACTTCTTCTTCCTTGCCAAAATCAATGAGGTAGCCATCAATACCATACCGGCCGGCCCGCCATTTGTTTTCGTTGATGAGCGGCCTTGGATATTGAATAAAGTTGAGGTTCTGCTGCCTCAGCTTATAAATTTTGGCACAAACCGCCTGAAACAGCGCGGCAATGGTGATGGTTTCATCAACCGTCAACGGCACATCGCAAATGCGAAATTCCACCGTGTTGAAAAACGGGTGTACCCTTAAGTCCCACCAGATTTTTTTCGCATTGTCAATGCAATTCGTTTTCATCAGCAGCTTCACGTAATTGTCGTACGCTTCAATGCTTTCAAACGCCTCAGGTATGCCGGTGCGGGGAAATTTATCAAACACTTTTGTGCGAAACGATTTATATCCCGTTTTGCGACCTTCCCAAAACGGCGAGTTGGTGCTGAGGGCGTAAATATGGGGCAAAAAATAGCGGGTGGAGTTGGCAATGTGGTTAGCCATTTCCCTTGTTTCCATGCCCACGTGCACATGCAGGCCGAAAATAAGGTTGCTGCGGGCCGCCTCCTGTAATTCGTTTACGATTTCATTGTACCGCACATGGTCGGTGATCAACTGGCTTTCCCAATGGCTGAACGGATGGGTGCCGGCGGCCCCCATGGCAAAACCCAGGCCCCCGGCAATGTCGGAAATAACGCGGCGGAGCGTAGAAACATCTTTGTGTGCCTCCTCAATATCGGCGCAAATGTCGGTGCCCACTTCCACTACGGCCTGGTGCATCTCCGCCTTTACTTTATCCTTGATCATCTTTTGCCCCTCATGCACAATCTTTTGCTCATGGCTTTTCAGCTCCTTCGAGGCAGGATCCATAACCATGTATTCTTCTTCAACGCCCAGTGTGAATGATTTGTAGTTGATGTTTGCCATATGAATTGTTTTAGCCTCCCCCGGCCCCTCCTGCAAAGGGGCACGGGGCAAAGAAGCGAACGTTGTCCGTAGAACCGTTTTTTGCGGAAAAAATAAATGTTGAAAAATCCCGGTAGTCCGCGCCGGTTGGGTGGCGCCGGTTAAAGCTTTTTCCCGTAGGGAATTTCGGCCTTGGCACTTTCCTTGACCCACTCGCCCCAGGTAAGGTTGTCCTGTCCTTCTTTTTGGGCCAGGGCTCTTTCAATGGCATAGTTGGCCGCTGTTTCCACCACCCATTCAAAATTCTCTTCGCCCACGCCGGCCCTTTCGGCATCGGGCGCCGGGTTGCCAAAGTCAATGGCGTAGGGCACACCGTCGCGAATGGCCAGTTCCACCGTATTAAAATCATAACCCAATGCATGGTTGATGCGCAGTACGATGTCTTCCATTTTCTGCAGCATTTCCTGCGAAGGCGAAAAGCTGGCCTGGTACCGCAGGTGGTGCGGATTGCGGGGCTCATACGGCATGATGCGTACGTACTTGCCACCGATGCAATAGCAACGATAGTACTCGGTGAAAACAATTTCTTCCTGCAGCAGCATCACCAACTGGCCGGTTTCGGCGTGTTTTTCGTAAAACTCTTCCAGGCTGTTGAGCTTATAAACGTTCTTCCAGCCGCCACCGGCGTAAGGTTTCATGTAGGCCGGAAAACCCACGTAGTTGAAGATCCCTTCCCAGTCGAGCGGGTAGGCCAGGTTCGAGAACGATTCTCCCTTTGTATCGGTGGGCATTTCGTAAGAAGGCAAAATCACTGTTTTGGGTACCGGCACGCCCTCTTTTACCATCAGGCAGTTGTTGAAAAACTTGTCATCGGCACTCCACCAAAAAGGGTTGTTGATGACTGCCGTACCGGTCATCCCTGCGTTTTTCAGATAAGTGCGGTAAAAGGGTACATCTTGCGAAATCCGGTCAATCATGACGGCGTAACCGGTGCCCTCGCCCTGCACCACCTTGTCAATCCGTACCGGTTCGGCGGTCACACCTTCCACGCCTTTGCTGTTCACTCTTTCAATAAAAGCCATAGGAAAGCTGCGCTCCTGGCCAAAGAGGATTCCGATCTTTTTCATGCTTGTAGTTTTAATGTCCTAATCGTTGGTTTCAAAGTACAATATAAAATGAAGCCAAAAAAAATATTTTCCCGGCCTTGTTCTTGAAAACAAAAGCCCGAACGCCTGTTATATTTGGCGCTATGCTATTGACCGAACTATCCACTATCCTGATGGAACAAAGAGCCATTGCGTCGCATTTTTTAATGCGTTATGTTATCGTTGACATCTTTCGGCCCCGCGACGCCGGTGCCTATTCTTCCCTGCCTTTACTGGTCATTAACGATGGCCAAAACCTGGATGAAATTGCTTTTGGCAGCATCCTGAACGGGCTCGTTGAATCGGGCCAGATACGGCCCCTGTTTTGTGTGGGGCTTCATTGCAACAAAGACCGCATAGACGAATACGGCACCGCTGTGCAAACCGATTTTGCCGGGCGGGGAAAAAAGGCCGCCGCCTACCAACAGTTTATCGTTGACGAATTGTTGCCTTTTCTTCACACCGAATACGGCATTGACAGTTTTTCGGATAAAGCCATTGCAGGTTTTTCCATGGGCGGCTTATCGGCAATTGATACCTTGTGGAATTACCCCGATGTATTCTCCACTGCCGGCGTGTTTTCGGGTTCGTTGTGGTGGCGCTCGAAAGACCTGGGCGATGGCTATAACGACAACACCGACCGTATTATGCACCGGCAGATCCGGAACGGCGGCCACAAGCCCGGCAAGCGCTTTTATTTTATGACGGGTTCCCTTGATGAAACGGCCGACCGGAACAACAACGGCGTCATTGATTCGATAGATGATACCCTGGACCTGATAAAGGAACTGGAAGCGGTGGGCTACGACCGCGAGTCGGCAATCGTTTATGTCAACGATGACAAAGGCCGGCACGATGTGCCTACCTGGGGGAAAGCCTTGCCGCAGTTTTTGTTGTGGCTAAGCCCCTCCCCGGGTCGCGGAACGTAGTCCCAAGGCACCTGTGGTCTTTAATTGTCGCTTAGCAATACGTTTTTACGCCTTTTGAAAATGGTTTCGCCAAAAAGGCAAGTTTGTTTTTGTTACGGGCGACAGGAAACATAGTAAACTTTTGTTGCGTCGCACACTTCTACTTTCTTATCGCTACGCGGCTTTTCTATACAACGCGGATAGGCTGGAAGGAATAGATCGCAGAGAGCCTTCGTTTAGCCCTGGTTTTCCCTTTCTCCTTGGTTAATTGGCAACCACCCATCAGAACATTAAACAGAAAACTATTCCTTTCGACCGAAGTTCCCCCACCGGGCGACCCGGGGCCGGTGTTATCTTTGCGCAAAGAATTTCTCTATGTTAGACAGCATCGAAAGTGCCATTGAAGACATCAAGGCGGGCAAGATGGTGATTGTGGTGGACGACGAAGACCGCGAGAATGAAGGCGATTTTATCACGGCGGCTCACAACGTAACGCCGGAGGTCATCAATTTTATGAGCAAGCACGGACGCGGCCTGATTTGCGTTCCCATGCTGGAAGAGCGCTGCCGCGAACTGGGCCTGGAGCTGATGGTGAATAATAATACAGCCCTGCACGAAACCGCTTTTACCGTTTCGGTGGACCTGCTTGGGCATGGCTGCACCACCGGCATTTCGGCGCACGACCGGGCCAAAACAGTGCAGGCCCTGATAGACCCGGCTACAAATCCGGCGGAGCTGGGAAAGCCCGGGCATATATTTCCGCTGATAGCTAAAAAGGGCGGCGTGCTGCGCCGGGCCGGCCATACCGAGGCAGCCGTGGACCTCGCCAGGCTGGCGGGCTTTGCGCCGGCCGGCGTGCTGGTGGAGATCATGAACGACGATGGCTCCATGGCCCGCCTGCCCGAACTAAGGGAGATTGCCCAAAAATTTGACTTCCGTATTATTTCCATAAAAGACCTGATCGAGTACCGCATCAAACGCGACTCGCTGATTGACGAAATTGTAAGAGTGGATATGCCCACGCAGTGGGGCCATTTTAAGTTGATCGCTTTTCAGGAAAAAAATTCGGCTAACGAACACCTGGCGCTGATCAAAGGTTCGTGGCAGCCGGGCGAGCCGGTGATGGTACGGGTGCATTCTTCGTGCTTTACCGGCGATATTTTGGGTTCGCTTCGCTGCGATTGCGGCGACCAGCTTCACCAGGCCATGCAGATGGTAGAAGACGAGGGGAAAGGTGTGATTCTTTACATGAACCAGGAAGGCCGCGGCATAGGCCTGCTGAACAAACTGAAGGCTTACCGCCTGCAGGAAGAAGGTATGGACACGGTGGAGGCAAATCTGCACCTGGGCTTTCAAACCGATCAGCGGGATTATGGTGTGGGCGCACAGATTCTGCGGCACCTTGGTGTTTGCAAAATCCGCCTTATTTCCAACAACCCGAAAAAGCGGGTGGGCCTGATTGGTTATGGTTTGGAAATTATGGAAAACCTGGCCATTCATGTTGATCCCAACCCGCACAACGAACGCTACCTGCAAACTAAACGGGATAAACTGGGGCATGAGCTGAACCCGCTGGCGCCGTGATCTCGCTGTCCCCCTAAAGGCGAGACTTAGACCAGTGAGGTTTTTCTTTGTTACTGGCCTTTTTTCCGGAAGTTAGATTTCACCACATAAGGAGGAAAGGAAACCGAGGTTTTGCATAGGGCATTCGCCAAAGGAAAAAAATCATCTCTGCTTGCTATGGCCGATGTGTTTGCTCCATACCTGGTTGGTTCGAAATGATGATGAATAGAATTGCCGGACGTATAAGAGTGCGACGCAACAGACGCCCCATAGTAGCACCGGTGCCGGGCTCAAAAAAAAGGTTCAACAAGCAACGCTTTAAGAATAAGGCAAGTTGATTGACCTAAGTCTCCCCTTCGGGGGCACCGGGGGATTTAATCCTCCGGATCGGCTGCCGGCTTTACTTCTATCGTTTCGCTGACGATAAACACCCCTTTCGGAAAAATAGAATTCATCAGCGACTGGTAACGTTTGGCTTCATCCCGCGTTTGAAAATTCCCGGCTTTCAGCCGGAAGAAGGGCGACTGGTACGTGAGATAGGCTTTTTGATCGGGAAAGTGTTTGTAAATTTTTGTTTTGGCGTCAATCGCTTCATCCCGGCTGTTGGTGTTGAGCACCAGCAGGCGATAACCACGCATATAACGCCCGGTAATTTTTTTGGAGCGTTCGTTGATGGAAGCCTGTTTTTTCACCAGCGCATCCATCCGGGGGTCTTTGTGCACCACCAGTCCCGGGCCGTCCACTGCCACGGCATCCTGCGAAAAAGAAGACTTTACGAAAAAAAGGCCGATGACAAGCAAAAGTTTTTTCATGTACATTCCCGATTACGGTTGGCTGCAAAAATAGCAGCCTCACTGTTTTTGTACTGTTAATAGCTGCCGGCGCCGGTTTCATCGTTTACAATGGCAACAGAAGCGCTGCAGCCCAGGCGGGTGGCACCGGCCTCCACCAGTTGGCGGGCAAATGGTGCTGTTTTAATGCCCCCGCTTGCCTTTATTTGGATGCTCGCAGGCAGCTGTTCCCGCATCAGCCTTACGGCCGCCACTGTTGCGCCCTGTTCGGCGTAGCCGGTTGAGGTCTTCAAAAACTGCACCGGAAAATGCCGGTAAAGCTGGCAGCATTTCACTATCTCTTCGTCGGTCAGCACCCCGCTTTCAATGATCACTTTCAGCGTTTTGCCGGCTGCCTGCGTCAACGCCGATAGATGTTCCACTTCCGTTTCCACATAAGCCAGGTCATTGCTGCGGAAGGCCGCCAGGTTCATCACCATATCCAGCTCATCGGCGCCTTCGGCCAGGGCCAACCGGGCTTCTTCGGTTTTTGTTTTGTAATGGTGATAGCCAAACGGAAAGCCGATGACGGTGGCCACTTTGACTTCTGTTCCTGCAACCAGCTTTCTGGCATCGGCAACAAAATAGGGCGGCACGCAAACCGCTGCAAAGCGATAGTGGCTTGCTTCGTTGCACAGGCGGCTGATGTCGGCTACGGTTGTAACGTTTTTTAACGTGGTATGGTCAATAAGCGCGGCAAGCTGCATGGGAAAAACAGTTTATTTTTAACGCTTTCTAATTCCTCAATTTTACAAAGTAATCTAAATGCCATTAAACATGAGAAGAACCGGACATTTTCTATTTTTCTGTAGTGTCTGGCTGTTTTCGGCAGTGGGGTATGCGCAAACGACGTTTCCGCTCAACGATGTGGCGGATCCAAAGTATTCGCATTACGCGTTGACCAACGCCACCATTGTCAAAGACGCCAACACCACCATCACCAACGGCACACTGGTGGTGAAAGACGGCCGTATTGTGGCGGTGGGGCAGGGCCTGAAGGTGCCCGCCGGCGCCATTGAGATCAATGCCAGGGGCAAGTACATTTATCCCTCGCTGATTGACATCTACACCGATTACGGCACGCCTGCCCAGCAACCCCGCCAGGGCGGATTCAATTTTGGCGCCCAGCCGCAGCTTTCGTCCAACACAAAGGGCGCTTATGGCTGGAACCAGGCCGTTCGGCCGGAGGTGGAAACGTACAAGCTGTTTGCCGCTGATGCGGCAAAAGCAAAAACGCTCCGCGACCTTGGTTTCGGCGCCGTGCTCACCCATGTAAAAGACGGCATTGCCCGCGGCACAGGTACGGTGGTATCGCTTGGCAGCGATAACGAAAATCTTTCGATCCTGAAAGACAGGGCGTCGGCGCATTATTCGTTCGAAAGGGGCTCATCCACCCAAAACTATCCCAGCTCCATGATGGGCAGCATTGCCCTGCTGCGGCAGACCTACCTCGACGCCAAATGGTACAAAAACAAACCCAGGGAAGAAGGCGTAAATATCAGCCTGGCAGCCTGGAACGACATTCAGGACTTGCCGCAAATTTTTGAAGCCAACGATAAATGGAATGCGCTCCGGGCCGACCGCATTGGCGACGAAGCTGGTGTGCAATACGTCATCAAAGCCGGTGGCAATGAGTACCAGCGGATAGAAGACATGAAGGCGACAAAAGCCACGTTTATTCTGTCGCTGAATTTTCCGCAGGCGCAAGACGTGGAAGACCCGGCCAATGCCCGGTTTGTATCACTGTCCGACATGAAGCACTGGGAACTGGCGCCCACAAATGCGGCAGCCTTTGAAAAAGCCGGCATTCCTTTTTGCCTCACCACTGCCGACCTGCGTGATCCCAAAACATTTTGGACGGCATTGCGCACGGCTATGAATTACGGTCTTTCGGAAAAAGCGGCGCTGAATGCCCTCACCAAAGTGCCGGCCGAGGTGCTGGGCATGGGCAACATGGTAGGCACACTGGACGCTGGCAAATTTGCCAATTTTCTGGTAACCAGTGGCCCGCTGTTTGACGAACGCACCACCGTGTTTCAAAACTGGGTGCAGGGCAACAAATACAATGTAAAAGATGAGGTGTATAACGAAATGCGGGGCAAGTACAATGTGGTGGTCAACACGCCTTCGGGCCCTGTCAACTATACACTCGATTTCAAATCGCCTTCATCGGCCGTGGCCACCCGCGGAAAAGACACGGTGACCTCGCGGTTTTATTACGACGGCCGCAGCGTTCGCATCAACGTGGCGCCGGAGCGGAGAGGCGAAACCAGCCTTCGCCTGACCGGTACCGTTAGCGGCAACGAATGGCGCGGCTATGGCGAAGACAGCGCCGGCAACCGCATTACCTGGACGGCTGCTTTTGCTTCGGCCGATAGCGCCGGTCGCCGGATGGACAGTGCCCGCAGGCGGCCAATGGTTTTGGGCAATGTGACCTTTCCGTTTTTGCCGTATGGCTGGGAGGCCGGCAGGGCGCCAAAGCAGGAAACTATCCTGATAAAAAATGGTACAGTGTGGACGAGCGAAAAAGAGGGCGTGCTGCAAAACACCGATGTGCTGCTGAAGGGTGGAAAGGTGGCCGCTATCGGCAAAAACCTTTCGGAGGCCGGTGCCCGGGTGATTGACGCCACTGGCAAGCATGTGACGCCGGGGATCATTGACGAGCACTCGCACATTGCGGCGGCTTCCATCAACGAGGGCGGACAAAGCGTCACCTCGGAAGTGCGTATCGCCGATAACCTGAACCCCGATGACATCAATATTTACCGCCAGCTCAGCGGCGGTGTTACCACCTCGCATATCCTGCATGGTTCGGCCAACACCATCGGCGGACAAACACAACTGATCAAGCTGCGGTGGGGTGCCAACGACGAAGGTCTTAAGTTCAAAGACTGGACCGGCCAAATCAAATTTGCCCTGGGCGAAAACGTAAAACGTTCCTCTGCCCAGCCACAGGCGCAGATCCGTTATCCGGATACGCGGATGGGCGTGGAGCAGGTGCTGGAAGATGCCTTTACCCGTGCCCGGCAATACGAGAGGGAATGGAAGGCTTACGATGCCGGCAACCGCAAGGGAGTGGCGCCAAGAAAGGACCTGGAGCTGGATGCACTGGTTGAAATCCTGAACAACAAGCGCCATATCACCTGCCACTCCTATGTACAAAGCGAGATTAACATGGCCTTGCATATGGGCGAGAAAATGGGCTACAAATACAACACCTTTACGCACATTTTGGAAGGCTACAAAGTGGCCGACAAAATGAAGCTGCATGGTGCCAACGCCTCTACTTTTTCGGACTGGTGGAATTATAAAATGGAGGTGACCGATGCCATTCCGTTCAATGCCTACCTGATGAAGATGGCCGGACTTAACGTCGCCATCAATTCGGATGATGCGGAGATGGCCCGCCGCCTGAACCAGGAAGCTGCTAAAAGCGTGAAATACGGTGGCATGAGCGAAGAAGAAGCCTTACAGATGGTCACCATCAACCCGGCGAAAATGCTGCATGTTGACGACAAGGTGGGCAGCCTGAAACTGGGTAAAGATGCGGATGTGGTGGTGTGGAACGACAACCCGCTGAGCATCTACGCCAAATCGCTTTATACGATTGTGGATGGTACCGTTTATTTCGATCGCGAAAAAGACCAGCAAATGGAGAAGTCTATTGCTTCGGAGCGTATGCGCATTGTTCGTAAAATGAACAATGAGAAAGCCAGCGGCCGCCCCGTTCGTCCGGCAGAACCCAGCTACCAGTTGATGCAAAGCTGCGGCGAACATTTTCATAAGCACGGGTTGCTTGTGATTGATGCGGATAACTAATTGTTCACAAGTTTACAAGTTCACTCGTTTACAAGTTCTGTCCTTCGTATGGCAAGTTTTAAATATTTTGAAGAAATCCATGCCTGGCAAAAAGCAAGAGAGCTGAACCAGAAGGTCGGAAGCTATATTGATTCAGGAAGATTTAAACAAAACTACCGGCTGATAGCGCAAATCGAAGGTTCAGCGGGGTCGATCATGGATAATATAGCAGAAGGGTTTGAACGGAGCGGAAACAAAGAGTTTTTACAATTCCTCTACATTTCAAAAGGGTCTTGTGGCGAATTCCGTTCGCAGCTTTACCGGGCAATGGATAGAACCTATATTCAGAAAGTCGAGTTTGATGAACTATTCTCCTTAGTAAAGGAGGTTATCGTAATGCTGCAAAAACTGATCGCCTATTTAGAAACCTCGGCAATGAAGGGAGTCAAATACAAAGACAGATAAATTAACTGTTGAACTTTGCAAACTGCAACTTGTGAACTTGTGAACAGGTGAACTTGTAAACTAAAAAACTAGTCATGAAAAAGATAATTTTAAATTTTGCTGCTATTTGTTTTCTGATCACTGCCCGTTCTCAGGAAACCATCATTCCGGCACCCAAACAGGTACAGCCAGTTGTCATCACCGGCGCTACGGTGCATGTTGGCAATGGTCAAGTGTTGAACAATGCTACCATTGTTGTTACCAACGGGAAAATTTCTGCCGTAGGCACAAACATAGCAGCGCCAGCCGGCGCCAAAACCGTCAATGCGCAGGGGAAACATGTTTACCCTGGTCTGATCCTTTCCAGTTCTAATCTTGGTTTGGTTGAAGTAAATAGCATACGGGCCACGTCTGATGCCCGTGAAATTGGCGAAATGAACCCCAACGTGCGGTCTATCATTGCTTACAATACTGATTCGAAAGTAATCAACACGCTGCGGCCAAACGGTGTGCTGCTGGCCGGTATTGTGCCGGAGGGCGGCATGGTGAGTGGTCAGTCGTCGGTGGTGCAACTCGACGCCTGGAACTGGGAAGACGCTGCCTATAAAATGGACAATGGCATTCATTTTCGTGTGCCCATGCTGATGGCCCGTCCCAACCGTTTTGGCGGTTTTGGCGGCCGTGGTGACCAGCCATCGGACCCGGTGAAAGAAGGGCTGGATAAGATTGATGAGTTCAAATCGTTTTTGCGCCAGGCAAAAGCCTACAGCAGCGTTGGCAAACCCGATGAGGTGAACCTGAAATATGAGGCCGTGAAAGGGTTATTTGACAAAAGCAAAAAACTGTATATCCATGCCGCTACGGTGAAACAAATTCTCGTTGCCATAGATCTGGCAAAGGAATTTGACCTGGATGCGGTACTGGTAGGCGGCGATGACAGCTGGCAGGTAGCCGACCTGCTGAAGCAAGCCAATATGCCCGTTATCCTGAGCCAGCCCCATAGCCTGCCACTGCTGCCCGACGATGATGTGGACCAACCCTACAAAACGCCGGCCATGCTGCAAAAAGCCGGGGTGATGTTTGCCATCAATGACGAAGACGGGCAAACCCGCGGCCGCAACCTGCCTTTCCAGGCCGGCACGGCGGTGGCGTATGGTTTAACAAAAGAGCAGGCACTTGCGGCCATTACGCTGAATGCTGCCAAAATTCTTGGCGTGGCCGATAAAACCGGCAGCATCGAAGTGGGAAAAGATGCCAATCTCGTGATCTCGGAAGGTGATATCCTGGACATGAAAACCAACCTGGTAACGAATGCGTTTATCCAGGGCCGTGAGATCAACCTGGGCAACAAACAAACGCAGTTGTTTGATAAGTATAAAAAGAAGTATTCAACACCGGCAGCATTCTAATTTGCCGGCCGGTTGAATTGATCGTAAAGGGGATGGGCAACCATCCCCTTTTTATCGCTCGGCGCAAAGCATTTATATTAGCTTTTCAACCTTGCCCCAATCATTATTTTTATGGCCATTCAAATTTCAAAGAGCTGCCTGTGCATTGCTTTTCTTTTGTTGTTTAGCGGCACAGTCTTCTGCCAAAAGCTTTACTATCCGGATAACCAATGGCAGTCCAAAGGCCCGGAAGAACTAAAACTCAACACCGCTTTTATTGACAGCGCCATTCAGTTTGCCTTGCGCAATGAAGTGAAGATGGAAACGGACCTTCGCATTGCTAATATGAAATCGTATGCCCGCGAGCCGGGTTATCGCATTCTCGGACCCATGAAAGACCGTGGCAGACCCGCAGGGCTCATTATTAAGAACGGTTATATCGTAGCAAAATGGGGCGATGTGGACCGGGTGGACATGACCTTTAGTGTGGCAAAAAGTTATCTTTCCACGGTTGCCGGTTTGGCCATAGATGCAAAGCTGATCAAAACGATTGACGACACGGTGGCCCACTATGTTTGGGACGAAACATTCGAAGGAGAACACAACCGGAAAATTACCTGGCGGCATTTGCTCAACCAATCCTCCGATTGGTCGGGTTGCCTGTTTGGCATTTGCGATTGGGCCGACCGGCCTCCCCGCACCGGCGGCATTGACGAATGGCGGGCACGCAAGCTAAACGAACCGGGCACGGTTTATAAATACAACGACGTGCGGGTAAATGCCCTTGCGTATGCGTTGCTTCAGGTTTGGCGCAAACCGCTGCCGGTGGTTTTTAAAGAAAAAATCATGGACCCCATTGGCGCCTCCACTACCTGGCGCTGGTACGGCTACGAAAATTCGTTTGTCAACGTAGATGGACTGATGATGCAATCAGTCAGCGGCGGCGGGCACTTTGGCGGCGGCCTTTTCATCAATACCTATGACCATGCCCGCTTTGGATTGCTCTTTGCCCGCCGCGGCAAATGGCAGGATAAGCAGCTCCTGTCCGAACGGTGGGTAGGCTCCGTGACAGAACCCTCGGTGGCGAATAAAAACTACGGGCTTCTTTGGTGGGTGAATACCGACGGTCACCTGGGCAAACTTTCCAAAACCGTGTATGCAGCCGAAGGATTCGGCGGAAATTTTATTGTGGTTGATAGCAAGAACGATCTGGTGATAGTGACCCGTTGGCTGGAGCCAAACAAGATTGGTGAAATGGTTGACTGGGTGGAAAAAGCTTTGCAATAAACAGTCATAACCGATAGCATAAAAACGCCTCCATCAATTGTTGACGGAGGCGTTTTGCAAATAAAAATCACCGATGATTTTACCGTGCAATCACCAACTTTGCATTCATCTCTTCGTTCGCTCCACGAATTTTTATCTGGTAGGTTCCCGGCAGTATGCCTCGGAGATCAAGCGTCAGGTTGTTCACTTGATTTGCCTGCATTGTACCCAATGCTTGTTGCTTCACTACACGTCCGGTGGCATCAATCAACTGAAGCTGATAAGCACTGCGTTCTCGGGCGGCAAACTGCAGCATGGCCGTCATGGTCCGCACCGGGTTCGGATAAATGGTTAGACTGCTGGCACCTTTGCCGATCTGCACTTTCCGTTCTGCAGAATAATAAAAACGTCCGTCCGATTCAATGGCCTTCACCCTCACCAGGTAAATACCGGGCGCAAGGCCGCCAATCACCTGTCCATACTTTCCGCCGCTTGCGGCCTGCCGCGTCAGCATTGCTTGTTGGCTGAACTGATGGAAAGAAACGCCTTTCACCTCCACTTCATAACGAACCGTGGCTTCGTCCTCGGCTACGAGCCAGTTAGTGATGATACGGTCGCCGGAAGCGCTGGCCCTGAAGTGGAGCCAGCGAAGAGGCAGGGGAGCCGAACTCGCCAGCGTCTGCCCCGCGTTTACCGCACAGGGTGTGGCCGTTTGCGTAATGGCGTCGCTCCAGGTAAAGTTGTTATAAGAAACACCGGCGCCTACCAGGCTGATGGAATGATTATTCAGCGTTTGAGCGGTTTCCCTTGCCGTGTCGCCGGCGGCTGTACGAATAACGGTGGTGGTAAGGCCCGATGCGGCGCCACCACCGGCAGCCGCGGGGGCAATGGTGAATTGTTTTTCGTACGAAAGCAGTTGGACCACCGCCGAGTTATTGTACACTAAGGCAAAGCCGGCCGGCACATCCTGCAGTTCCATGCTTCTGCTCAGCAGTACATACTCGCTTGAAGCAATGAGGCATGCCGTAAATGACGACAACAAAAACTCTGTTTCGGCAAGTGAGTACAAGAAGCTCGATTCATTGTACGGTAATCCGCGGCCGGCATTTAGCCCGGCCTGGTCAATGGCCCCGCCGGTATAAAGCACCAGCTTCATCTTGGCAAATTCCGGTGCATTGTCGTAGAGCGACCGCTTTACGACCACTTCCACAAATTCGTTCTGGTCCGACTGGCCAAAAGTGGTAACACCATCATAATGAAACTCATTAATCCAGATATCATTGGTGGAGGGCTGGGCCATGGCCGCCACCCCGCAAACCATCAACAGAAGGCTAAAAATCTTTTTCATCATTCATTGGTTTTAGGGTGATGTTTATTTTACTGCCAGGATTTTAAAGCATTGACCCGTGGCCTTGTCATTATACACGCCGGGCCCGTCGGGTGTTACCGTGGCTGCCCTTTCATAGGTGTAAGCTTCCCAGTTTTTCAGCCGGTCGCCGGCGGCGGCAGGACGGCCGCTGCGGGCACCTGCCGTGCTGGTTGAAGCAGGGATTTCCGATACGTTCAGGCTGGCCTTCGGCACCGTCCAGGTAATGGTGTTATTCACTAAATTCCAGGTGCCGTTGATCGTTTCGTAATGCAGCGCATTGGTATTGGGCCGGGTGGTGCCGTCGCCGGTGCGTACGGTAAGCCTGAAATTTTTTGTGCCGCCAACATCCCACGACGAAACGATATAGGCTACCTGCGGCGCCGGTGGTGTTCCCTCCGGCTGCACTTTATCCAGCACGAAATGCACATCGTAAAAATGCTGCAGGGTAGGAGCAGGCCCGCCGGGTGGCGACAGCAGTAAACCGCCGGCCACTTCCAGCGTAATATCGAAGGTGGTGGCTGTTTCGTTGGTCATGGATACCTGCTTGATGTCGAAGAAAGGCGGAGGATTGGGCGGCGTGGTGCCTCCATTCACATCGTTCGGGCCAGTAGGGTCGGTTAGTGGCACATTGTTGGTGCAGGCCGACTGCACCCCATTTAGAGCTGGCATCGTCATGGCAATGCGGCTCGCCACTTCACCCTTCAGAGGGCAGGTTTGCCAGGCTTCTCCGGCAAAGCCAAAGCTGCCATTGGCCGGCAGGCCGTACTTCGTATTGTAATCGCTGCCGGCGGGCACATTACACAGGCCATAAAAGGCTGCCGCCACAGCGGCATGGGCATTCACATAACCATAGCCGGCTTCGAATTTCTTTTCGGTCATATCCACCGCGGTACGTTGCAAAATGGCTTTTACCGCCCGCCATTCCAGTTTTGGATTGGCCTCCAGCATCAGCGCCACAACGCCGGCTACGTGCGGGCAGGCCATGGATGTGCCGCTGAGGATGGCGTAAAAAGGCAATTCCTGCGGACTTAACTCGGCCAGTTCATCGGCGGCACCGGTGTAGGCTACCGGCCCGGCCGTGGCCCTTACGGAGACGATGTCGGTGCCCGGAGCCGTAACGGTGGGCCGGTTTTCCCAGAGGTAATTGGTTCCGTTGACGGTAACGCTGCCCTGCATGGCTTCTTCCTGGGCCGTGTTGCCGTTCAGCGGCCGCCCCCGCGATGAGGAAGACGCCAGCGGCCCTGTTTTCAGGCCATTGCCGATGGTGACCACCCAGGGAGCTGTTTTATAATTGCCGGTGATGGTGCCGTTGCCGGGACCGGAATTGCCCGCTGAAAACACGACGATCACGCCTCTTTCGGTCAGCAGCTTGGTGGCGATATTGGTTGGGTCGTTCACATTGAGCTGGGTAAAAGTGGTATCGCCGGTGGAGCCGAAAGAATTCGACATCACCCGGATGTTGTAGTCTTTGGCATGGGCAAGCGCATAATCAAATCCGCCCTGCACATCCAGGATATTTAGCCCGGCGCCCGAGCCATAACCGATCAGGGTAGAGCCGGGGGCAACGCCTACATATTTGTTGTTCGAATACCGGCCGTCGCCACCCACAATACCCATGCAGTGCGAGCCGTGTCCGCCACCCTGGTCGGTGTCGCGAACGCCAAGCGGGTTATCGGAGCCGGCATCTTCCAACCAGGTGCCAACACCGGCCGACTTTACGTTTTGCACCATCCGGCGCGGGCGGGTAGGCGAATCGGCTGCTTCGATATCGGTGAGTTCGCCATCGAAGCCGGAATCGTTGACCAACACGCCCACACCCCGGCCGGTAACCGGAAGGCCGCGGTTGAGCGTTGTGAACGCAGCGTCTTCACGGGCATCTTTTACCCGCGAAGCGATCACCGCCTGGTGAAGATCGCCGTGCAGTTTCCGGTTTTGCCAAATGCTGCGGAGGCCGGGCAGGCGGGTGAGCCAATCGACGTCGGCGCCAGTGGCTTTTACGCCTTGCATCGGCAGTTCGGCGAAGGCTGGCCCCTCAAAAGGCACACCTTGTTGATGTAGCAGGGTTCTCGATTCAATTGCCGCTTCTTTCGTTTGAAACGTGAGAATTAGCACGGTGGAGTCTTTTAAATTGTGGCGGAAACGCTCGACATCCGGTCCTAGGGTGACGCCGTTCAGTTGGGGTAGGTTTTGAGCCCTGGCGGAAAACAAAAGGCAGCAAAACAGCATTGCGTAAACAACACGGATCATACGGTTGATTTTTATGGTTAAGGATAAAAAACAGCGTTGGCAGGATAGGGATGTTGCAGGGCAACCGCTGGTTTTAAAAGGAGTGGACTGTTTGGCAGGTGAAAAACTACCTACGAAAGGAAGAGGCGTACCGGATTGTTAACATCATTAACAATTTTTATACCAGAGCTTGTTTGGAGCAACGGTAGGGAAATGGTGGACAATAGAACCTTTGGGTTCCGGAACAAGAAGATGAAGTGTCCAGAAGGAAAATTGCGGCAAATAAAAAAAGGACCGTTTTGCAACAGTCCTTTATAAAAACGTGGAGATTGTTTATTGTCCCAAATTGATCGGGTACTCGTAGGCCTCACCATAACCTGGATAGATGCCCGTCAGGCGCACTGTTCCTACCCTCGTGGCCAGCGCTTCCGTCAGCGCTTCCAGGGTCAGCACAGGGCGCTCACCTTCAGTTGTTTTTACGCCCGTAATAACAAAGCCCGGCTGAATACGGGAGCGGCTAAGCACACCGTCGCTATTGATACGGTTTACAACCACACCGCCGTCCACACCATAGCGGGCCGCTTTGGCTTTGTCAAGGGTGGCAAGGTCGGCGCCAAGGCGGGTACCGATATTACTACTCACCACATCCGAACGTTTCTTCAGCGTTATCTGCGTATTAAATTCCTTTCCGCCGCGCAGGTAAGTTACGGCTACTTTGTCGCCCGGCCGGAAGCCGGCAATCTGCGCACTCATCTGCAAACCGGAATTCACGTTCGTGTTATTCACTTTGGTAATAACATCGCCTTTCTTCAGGCCGGCCGCATATGCGCCGCCATCGGGCGATACATCCGAAACATAAACACCATTGGCGTTGGCCGGAATGCCAAGGCTCTTGATCTGGTCTTCGTTGAGCCCATCGGTAGGCACATAGCTGACACCCAGGTAGCCTCTCTGCACATCGCCAAACTGGATAATATCGCCTACTATTTTCTTTACAATATTTACCGGGATGGCAAACGAATAGCCGGCATAAGTGCCGGTGGGAGCCAGAATTGCGGAATTGATACCAATGAGTTGTCCATCGGTATTCACCAGCGCACCGCCGCTGTTGCCCTGGTTCACAGCGGCATCTGTTTGGATAAACGACTCAACCGGTGTGTCGCGTCCGCGGGTTTGGCGGCTGTTGATATTGATGGTGCGGCCGGTGGCTGAAACAATGCCGGCTGTTACGGTGGCATCGAGTGTGAGCGGATAGCCGATCGCCAGCACCCACTGGCCCAGCTTTATCCCTTCGGAATTGCCGTACACCAGGTAAGGAAGGCCAGCGCCGTCAATTTTCAGCACGGCCAGGTCGCTGCTGGGGTCGCGGCCAATTACTTTTGCTTTAAAGGTTTTGCGGTCGGCCAGCGTCACGTTTATTTCGTCGGCCACATTACCCGACGATTCGTTTGAGATCACGTGGTTGTTGGTAACGATGTAACCATCTTCGCTGATGATGACTCCACTGCCCGAAGCCCGCTGTTCGGGAATCACGTTTGGCCCCATTTCGCCAAACATATCACCAAAGAAGTCGTCGAGCATGCTGCGGCGCCGGGGCAGGTCGTTGGATATTTTTTTGGCCGGCACTTTTGTTTTAATGTGCACCACGGCCGGGGCGGCAGCCGAGGCAGCCTTTGTCAGGTCCACCGGATCGGCCGGCATAAAACCCTTTCCATCGAAGAAGCCTGCATAGTTGGCAGGAAAACCGTTCTGCGCCGAACCCACCGCCTCCGCTTTCGGATGGGTAAAATGATTATACACGGCCACGCTTCCCACCGCCGAAGCAGCGCTGACAGCAACGATCAGTAGAATTTGCTTCAATTTCATAGTTCGTTAATTATAGACGTTACCGATAAGTGACAAATAATATGCCTTGACCAAACAAACTTAATTTCTGTCATTCTGAACTGCCATACCTTCTGTCCGCTTTAACATTTATTTACTAAGACCTTCGTACTTCGCCTTTTCCCGGTATCAAACGATTAAAGGAAGGCATTGTTCAAAGATGCGGATGTTGATTTCTTTGACCTGTTGCGCCACGCTCAACCGGATAAATTTACTAAGAATTGTACAGTGTCGGCCCCATCGGCATAATCGCAGATGCGAGGGTGCTGCGCCTGGCCAAAGGCAGTGTCATTTTCGCCCACCACGCACTGGATGTGCTGGTTGTGCAACAGGCTTTGCCGCACGGTTTCGGCATTAAGGTAAAACTCGTAGTGCAACTGGCCGATGGGCGAAAACGGTGACGTGTCTTCTACCAGCAAAAGGCTTTCGTTGCTCATGTAATAACGCTTGTTCAGCAGGTGAAGGGCCAGATTGTAGTCGTAGTTGTTCTTGTATTTGTGATGCTCCGCCAGGTAGTTGTATTTTTTAAATGCATGCAGCAGCGGCTCGAAGTTGTAACCCGCCGGCACAAAGATCTTGGAAACATTGCGGCATCCCAGTCCGAAAAACTGGTACACGTCATCGGCCAGGCTCTCCAGTTCGCCCGTCGTTTCGTTTCCGGTGAGGATGGCTGCCGATGTACGGTTTCGGCGAATGATGTTTGGATACCGGCCAAAATAATAATCGAAATACGCCGAGCTGTTGTTGCTTCCGGTGGCAATATAGGCATCGCAACCTTTCAGCATTTCCGAAATGACGATGTAATGGGCCGTAGCGGGGTTCCAGGCGGCCAGTTTTTTCACCAGATGCGTCAACAGTACCGTGTCTTTCGACGATAGTTTCACATGGGCTTTGTGTCCGGTGAAAAAAGTGCAAAGCAGGTCGTGAAATCCCACCATTGGAAGGTTGCCGGCCATCACGATGCCCACCTTTTTCGGCGATGAATTTTCAGCGGGCAGGTCATAGCGATCTATCAATTGCTGCAGCGCATCCTCCGTTAAAAAAGTCCGGGCAATATTGTTCGCCGAAAGGGCAATGAATTCCGGGGTAAACCAGCCGTTTTCGGCAAAGGCTCTTTCGCCTGCCACCTGCCACTCCGCATCGTTCGAAACCATGTAAGCTCCCAGCCGCACCAGGATTTCCTTTCTTTCTTGTAAATTCATTGCGGGAGATTATTTTTGTCGCAAAACTAAATCACTAACCAGCAAAGAAATGTTATGGCTATAAAGATTACAGAAGAATGCATCAACTGCGGGGCCTGCGAACCGGAGTGCCCTAACAATGCAATTTATGAGGGAGGCGTTGAGTGGGCCATTGCCGACGGTACGGACGTAAAGGGAAGCTTTACACTTATTGACGGCGCCGTAGTGGACGCATCGCAGCGCAATGCGCCAATTGCCGTGGATACTTACTATATTGTTCCTACGAAGTGCACCGAGTGCCAGGGTTTTCACGAAGAGCCGCAGTGTGCCGCGGTGTGCCCGGTTGACTGCTGCGTACCCGACGAAATGTACCGCGAAACCGTGGATGAGCTGCTGGCAAAAAAAGAACGCATGCATTCCTGATTCTTCCTATCTTTAACTGACAATCCTAAAGGCAGCGAAAGCTGCTTCAAGTAAACAGGTGATATTTCCTGTTGTAAAAAGGTGAAGCTCCCCACGGACTTCACCTTTCTTATTTTCGGCCGGTCATCGGTTGATGGTTCCTATAGTTTTTTGGGAAAAAAAATCATCGGCTTTCACCTCCTTTGGCAATGCCAACCGGCAACTGCCCGGCAAATGGGCAACGTTTTTTCATGACCACGGGCGCCTGCCAATAAACTGTTTCCTGCCCGGCAACCGTGAAGAATGTGTTAACCCCCAAAACCGTTTTGGTTTCTTTGTTTAGCCCTGTTATATTTTTATGGCATGTTTGCTTCCGCGCATATCCCTTACCAAAAAACCAACAGCTTTTCCAACCTTGTGCTCGATTACCTGCAGGATGCCGAAGACGTAAAGCCGTTTTACGCTTACAGGCCCGATACCGGAGGGATAAAAGCATTGATCGAAAGACGAAAATCGTTTACCACCAACCGCCAGGTGCTGGTGCATGTGCTGCGGGAGCAATACGCAACGCATGCGGCCAATGAGGCGGTGGCGCACAATATCGAAGCCCTTCTCAGTGAGAATACTTTTACGGTATGTACGGCTCACCAGCCCAATCTATTTACCGGTCCGCTTTATTTCGTGTACAAGGTGTTGCACACCATCAAGCTGGCGGCTTCTTTGCAGGAGCAGTGGCCGCACTACCGCTTTGTGCCGGTGTATTACATGGGCTCCGAAGATGCTGATTTTGCCGAGCTCAATCACACCTTTGTGGACGGCAAAAAAATAGAGTGGAAGAAAGAGCAAAAAGGCGCCGTGGGCCGGATGGTGGTGGATAAAACACTTCAGCAATTGATAGACGAACTGGAAGGACAGCTGGTGTATGAGCCTTTTGGTAAAGAGGTAGTCAACTTGCTGCGGCGATGTTATGTCACCGGCCGCACCATTCAGGAAGCAACCTTCGAACTGGTGAATGAACTGTACGGCCAATGGGGACTGGTGGTGCTGATTCCCGATCACCCGCTGCTGAAAGCCCAGATGAAGGACCTGTTTGAAGAAGAGCTTTTTCAAAACACGTCATCCACCATTGTGGCCGAAACATCCGAAAGCCTGGAGGCGGCTTACGAAGCACAAGCCTACCCACGAGCCATTAACCTGTTTTACCTAAAAGAAAATATCCGCGAACGCATTGAAAAAAACGCCGACGGTTTTGCAGTGCTGAATACCGACATCCGATTTAGCGACGAAGAAATACGGGCGGAACTGCGGGCCCACCCCGAGCGGTTTAGCCCCAACGTGATCTTGCGGGGCATGTACCAGGAAACCATCCTGCCAAACCTGGCTTTTATTGGCGGTGGCGGCGAAACGGCTTACTGGCTGCAATTAAAAGACCTGTTTGATCATTTTGGTGTGCCCTTCCCGGTGCTGGTGCTGCGCAATTCCTTTCTTATCATTGATCAGAAATGGCAGGAAAAGCTGGCGAAGATTGAACTTTCCGCTGAAGAACTTTTTCAAAGCGACTATGAGTTGATGAAGGGCCTGGTAAAAAAATATTCGGGGCAGTCCGTATCGCTGAATGGCAGCTTTGAAAAAGCGGAGGCCCTGTATGAGCAAATCCGGTTGCAGGCCGAGAAAATTGATCAAACGCTATCGCAATACGTGCTGGCCATGAAGGCCCGGTCTGTAAAAGAATTGCAGGAGCTGGAGAAAAAAATGCTGCGGGCCGAGAAGCGGAAATATAGTGACCAGCAGCGGCAAATCACCGCCATTAAAAATGTTCTTTTCCCCAACAACGGACTGCAGGAAAGAGTGGAGAACTTTAGTGGCTTTTATGCCAAATGGGGGCAGAATTTCCTGGCAGAACTATTGCGCCATTCGCTGGCGCTGGAGCAGCAGTTTACCATCCTCACAGTGTCAGCGCCACTTTAAACAGTGTGGTTTTGCCGTCGTCGTTATCGGCAGCCAGGTGCAGGACAAAACGCCGCCCGGTTTGGCCTTCCACGCAAACCGATTCGATCTTTTGGTGGCGGAACTTTTGACTGAATGAGGCCAGTTTCAACACGCCGGTTGGCGTTAGTTCGGTTTGTTGAATGGCTTTTGAGAATTGGGCGATCCACCCGAGGTAGCTATGGCCAATGGCACCGTCTTCGTAGGCGCTGGCCGTTGCCTCTTCCGAAGCAGTAAACAGCAGCAAGTCATCCTTCTCCACATAATGCAGGCCCGATAGCCCGGCCACATAGTCGCCCTCCGGAAGTGTGAACAGTTTTACTACCACCTTTTGCCGGCCCTGCCACCACAAAAGATGATTGCGCTTTGTAGCCAGGTTGGCCCGGTTGCCAAGCAGGATGTCGCGGCCGTAGGCGGTGCTGCCTTCTATATTGATTTCTTCGATTCCGTTGAACCTTGCGCCTTGGCTGAACAGTTGAACGGGTTCCACGCTGTCGGTGCCCGGCCGGTAGGTATAACTCATCCAGCGATTGGCGGTTGACATGGAGCCGATACCCATCAGAACCGGGGCTCCGTCTTGCTTCAACACAAGCGCCGATTCGATGTCGGGTTTTTCTTCTTTATTGATGATGGCTGCGTTGCCTTTCCAAAAGCGATGCTCACCTGCCGGTTGCCAGTTGGCGGTAAGCGCCAGCAGCGACGGGGAATTGTCGCCAAAAACATAGAGCGTATCATGAAGAAAAGCAAGGCCGGAGGCAGCCGGAAAATTAATGGTTGTTGCGGCCAACAGTTCCAGGTTGGGCGGGTGTTGGCAGCCGCTATTGATCAAACCCGTTAGGCCAGCCAGCGCTGCGAATGTGCTGAATTTTATCCTCCACTTCATGAACCATTTTTTCTTTGTAGGCGGCTACTTTTTGTGCAACGGCCGTATCGAACGCACCAATGATTTGGGCCGCCAGAATGCCGGCATTTTTTGCTGCATTCAGGGCCACCGTGGCCACCGGTACGCCATTGGGCATTTGTAAAATAGAAAGCACCGAGTCCCAGCCATCAATGGAATTGCTGCTTTTCACCGGCACACCAATCACCGGCAGGGGCGTAAGCGAGGCCACCATGCCAGGTAGATGGGCCGCGCCGCCAGCGCCGGCAATAATCGCCTTCAAACCTCTTTCTTTTGCCGATTGCGCATACTGAAACATACGCTGCGGCGTGCGGTGCGCCGACACCACCGTCAGCTCAAACGGTACCTCAAAAGACTTTAAAACATCGGCTGCCGCCTGCATAACCGAAAGGTCACTGTCGCTGCCCATAATGATGCCAACGAGGGGAGTTGGTGATTGGTGGTTGGTGGTTGATGGTTGTTCCATGGTCAGTTTTCGTCTTCGTATTTTACGTCTCAAAAATTTGAAAGATGGGAAGCCTGCATTAACATGTATTGCTGCGAAAATAGACAACTCCAAACCCCCGACTCTACAACCCCTAAACTATTCTATCGCACCAACTCACCTCTCAATCGCAGCAACTCCGTTTCCGCCACCTTCAGGTTATAGCGGGCATTAATCAGGTTGGTGAGGATGGTGGACACATTTTCTTCGGCCTGGCGCAGTTCAATGTAGGTTGTGCGGCCAAGGCGGTAGCGCTCCTGCTCAATAAATAAATTCTCGCGGGCCAGCGTTACACTCGTGTCAAGGGTAGCCAGAATCTGTTTTTGCGCATCGTAGTTGCGGTAGGCGTTGATCAGGTTTGTATTCAGTGCCAGCTCCTGGTTGCGGTACTGCAGCTCCTGAAAGTTCACCGCCAGCTCGGCCTGCCTTATCTGCTGCCGCACGGTAAAATTGTTCAGTATCGGCACCGTGATATTGACGCCGTAGTTAAAGCCGCGGTTCAGGTTAAACAGCGGTGAAAATGGATTGATCACCTGGTTATTGCTGGACCGGTTGAAGTTATATGCCGATACGAATTGAACAGTGGGATAACGGGCCGACTTTGCCAGCCTTACATTCAGCGCGGCCGCTTCTATATTCGTCCGGGCAAGCTGCAGCTCAGGACTCGACAAGGTCAGGTTGTTTATCAGGTCGCCCAGCACCAGGTATTGATTTACCGGAATAGTATCGCTCACTTTATAGTCGGCGCTGCGGGCCACGTTCATCAACTGGTTCAGCGTTTGGCGCCGTTGGTCAATAAGGGCCAGTTGGTTCAGCCTGGCCGCGGTACTGTTGTTGTAGTCAATCTTTGCTTGCAGCACATCGGGTTTAATGCCGGCGCCAATGTCGAACTTGTATTGCGCCAGGCGCAAACGGTCGGCCGCAAGCTGCAATTGTTCTTCCACGTTGCGCAGTTGCTGCTTTTGCCTGACAATATCAAAATAGGTGGTGATGACCGTGGCCACAGTATTGATCAAGGCCGATTTAATCACGAGATTTCCCTGGCTAACGGCAATATCAAGCTGGTCCCGCAGCAAAAACATCCTGAATCCGTCGAACACCGTCCAGTTTAGGTTTACCGCCGAGTTCAGGTTGTTTTGGCGAATACCGTTCCGTTCCCGGTCCGAGCCATCGGCCAGCGTTTGCTTTTGATTATTGGTGGAGCTGACGAGCGACCCGGTGGCATTCACCCTTGGCAAAAAAGCGGCATTGCGGTAGCTGTAGTTGATGGCGGCTATGGCCGAGTCCTGCCTTGCCAGCAAAATGTCGTAGTTGTTTCGCAGCGCATAGCCAACCGCATCTTCCACGGTCAGCGAATCTTGCGCCGTGGCGTTCCAAACGGTAGCGGTGATCAGCGTAAGTAAAAAAAATCCTCTCTTCATCTTTTTAGTACCGTGCATTTTCCAGTTGTGCATGTTGATGTTCTTCTTCCATGGCCTCCAATTCGTTTTTCTTATGCTTCGAAGAAAGGTAGGAGTACATTACCGGAATGACAAACAGGGTTAAAACCAGCGAAAACAAAATTCCACCCACGATGACAATCCCCAGCGGAATACGGCTGGTGGCGGCCGCACCCAACGAAAGCGCAATGGGCAGGGCGCCTAAAGCCATGGTCAGCGATGTCATCAAGATGGGTCGCATCCGTTGGGCAGCCGAATAGATGGCGGCGTCCATCTTTGTCATGCCTTTCATCCGGTTCTGGTTGGCAAATTCCACAATGAGGATACCATTCTTCGTCACCAGGCCTATCAGCATAATCATTCCAATCTGCGAAAAGATGTTGAGCGTTTGCCCGAAAAGCCAAAGCGAAAGCACGGCGCCGGCAATGGCCAGCGGTACGGTGATCATGATGATCAGCGGGTCAATAAAGCTTTCGAACTGTGCCGCCAGAATAAGGAAGATGAGGCCCAGCGCCAGGAAAAATGCAAAACCGATATTGCTCGAACTTTCGGCATAATCTCTTGAAGAACCGGTAAGGGTCGTAGAGTAGGTATCGTCCAATAGCTTGTCGGCAATCGCCTGCATGGCCACAATGCCGTCGCCGATGGTTTTGCCGGGCGCCAGGCTGGCCGAGATAGTAGCCGATTTAAACCGGTTGAAATGATAGATGGTGGAAGGGGTAGTGGCTTCTTCAAACTGCACTAGGTTATCGAGCGAAATCATTTGACCGGCATTGTTGCGGACATAGATCGTCTTCAGGTCGGCCGGATCGTCGCGGTCGTTGCGGGCCACCTGCCCCAGCACCTGGTATTGTTTTCCTTCTTTGGTAAAATAGCCCAGGCGGCGGTTGCTCAGCGCCAGGTTCAGTGTGTTGGAAATGTCCTGTACGGTAATGCCCAACTGCGAAGCCTTCAGGCGGTCAACCGAAATGCGCAGCTCCGGCTTATTGAACTTCAGGTCCGCATCGGCCGCCATCAGCACGCCACTGCGGTTGGCTTCTTCTACAAACTTCGGCAGCACGGTGGCCAGCTTGTTGAAGTTGTTGTTCTGCACCACAAACTGCACCGCCTGGCCGCCGCGCCGGTTTTGCTGAATGGTTTGTTCCTCGGAAACAAACACACGCCCTTCCGAATACTTCGGAAGGTTCCGGTTGAGCATCTCCACAATCTCTTTTTGCGAACGTTCGCGTTCGTTGGGCCGCACCAGGGTGGCCCGTACAAAACCGGTGTTGGCCGCTCCACTCGAAAAACCGGGCGCCGTAAGCGAAATGGCCGTGGCTTTTTCGGGCACCGAATCCAGCACCAGATTCACCAGCTTGTCAATAAAAGCATCAGTGTATTCGAAAGAAGCGCCTTCGGGTGCCGTTACCTGCATGCGAAACTGGCTGCGGTCTTCCATTGGCGCCAGTTCCGATTGCAGCGAACCGCCGATAAAATAAATGATAAATCCGCAGGCAGCCACCAGCACAATCGCTATCCAACGCACTTTCATAAAGCGTGTCAGGGCGGCCTTGTAGCCATCTTCCATTCGCCGGAAGAAGGGTTCCGTTTTGGTGTAAAACCAGGAGTGCTTGTGCACATCCTTCGACAGCTTTACGGTAAGCACCGGCGTTAGCGTCAGCGAAACAAAGGCCGATATTAATACGGCGCCCGCCACCACAATACCAAATTCCCGAAACAGTTTGCCTACGAAACCCTGCAAAAAGATGATGGGCAGAAACACCACCGCCAGCGTGATGGAAGTGGCAATGACCGCAAAATAAATTTCACGGGAGCCTTCCAGCGCCGCCCGCCATTTATCCATGCCGCCTTCGAGTTTCTTATAAATGTTTTCGGTCACGACAATGCCGTCGTCCACCACCAGGCCGGTAGCCAGCACAATGGCCAGCAGCGTCAGCACATTTATGGTAAACCCGCTGACGTACATGATAAAAAAGGCGCCAATCAGCGATACGGGAATGTCAATCAGGGGGCGGAAGGCAATGACCCAGTCGCGGAAGAAAAGATAGATCACCAGCACCACCAGCACGAAGGCGATGAGCAGGGTTTCTTCCACCTCTGAAATCGAGTTTTTAATAAAGACCGTTTGGTCAAGGGAAACGTTCAGGGTAAAGTCCTCGGGCAGGTCACGCTTCAGTTGATCGAGGCGTTTGTAAAATTCATTGGCGATTTCCACGTAGTTGGCGCCGGGCTGCGGAATTACGGCCAGGGCAATCATGGGCACACCGCTTTCTTTCAGGGTGCTTTCTTCGTTCTCCGGGCCCAGCACGGCTTCGCCCACATCTTTAATGCGGATGTCGCTGCCACCACCGCTGCGCACAATTATGTTGTTAAATTCTTCTTCGGTATTCAACTGGCCAAACGTGCGTACAATGAGCTCTGTATTGCTGCCGGTGATCTTGCCACTTGGCAGCTCCACGTTTTCGCGGAGCAGGGCGGTTTGCACATCGCCGGGAGTAAGCCCAAAAGCGCTGAGCTTTTGCGGGTCGAACCAGATGCGCATGGCATACCGCTTTTCGCCGAGTATCTGAATACCGCTAACGCCCGGAATTGTTTGCAGGCGCTCTACCAAAAAGTTATTGGCATATTCGGTCACCTGAAGCTGGTTGCGGGTGTTGCTTTGCACGGTCATGGAAAGGATCCAGTCCGACGAAGCATCGGCTTTCGACACCACCGGCGGCGCTTCCAGGTCGGACGGCAGCGAACGGGAGGCCTGCGATACCTTATCCCGCACATCGTTGGCGGCGGTTTCCAGGTCAATGCTTAAATCAAATTCAACATTGATATTGCTGCGGCCCTGGTTGCTGCTCGAGGTAATGTTCTTGACTCCGGCAATACCGTTGATGGCTTTTTCCAGCGGCTCGGTGATCTGCGTTTCAATGATGTCGGGGTTGGCGCCGCCGTAAGAAGTGGACACATTGATGTTGGGCGGGTCAATGGCCGGATAGTCGCGTACACCCAGGAATTTAAAGCCAATCACACCAAACACCACAATCACGATGTTCATGACAATAGCCAAAACAGGCCGCCGTAAACTCAGTTCAGATATATTCATAACACCTTTTGCGAAACACCCGGGCGGTGCTCCTTATTTTACTGGTTTCGTAGAATCAGCAGCCGGTCTTTGGGGTGCGATGGGCTTGCCGTTTACTGCGGCCAGCGACACTTTGGCATCGGGCCGGAGGCTTAGCAAACCGGTGGTCAGAACCGTGTCGCCAACTTTCAAGCCGCTGGTGATTTGCACGGTAGATGAATCGCGGACACCAGTGGTAACGTCCACAAACTTCGCCACACCGTTGTTATAGACATATACTTTTTTGCCTCTCGCCTGCGGAATCACAGCCTGTGTTGGCAATACAATGGCGTCGGTATCGGGGTCAAACGTCAGTTTTACACGGGCAAAGGCCCCGGGCATCAGGCCCGAGTTATCGCCCTGCACAATGGCACGTACCTGCAGGGTGCGGGTGGTTTCAGCAATGTTCGATTCGGTGGCCATGACTCTTGCCGCATAACTGCGGTCGTTGCCTTCCACCAAAAAATTGACAAACCGGCCGTTCTTCATATACGGAATGTATTTTTCCGGAACGGTAAAATCAATCTTCATTTGGCCGGTCTGGCTGATGGTCGTCAGCACCGACGTGGGGCTTACATAGGCGCCCAGGCTCACCATGCGCAGGCCCACCTTTCCGCTAAAAGGGGCACGCACCACCGTCTTGGCTATTTGCGCCCTGGTAATGGCAATATCGGCCGCGGTGTTGCTTACCTGTAGTTGGGTGGTTTCGTAGTCCTGCCGGCTAATGCCGCCGATCTTTAGTAGTTCGGACGAACGGTTTTCGTTTTGCCGGGCAATGCGCTGTTGCACCTCCAGTTTTTGCAGTTGCGCCCGCAGGTCTTCGTCATTCAGCTTAAAGAGCAAGGCGCCCCGGCCTACATTGGAACCTTCGGAAAAATAAATGCCGGTGATTCTACCGGCCACTTCGGGATGAATTTCGGTGGCTTCATTGGCCACAATCGTACCCGGCACTTCAATTTGGTCGGTGACGGTGGATGTGGCAACAGTGATGGCTTCGGCGCGGACCGGTGGTCGCTGGCCTCCGCCGCCTCTTTGCTGTTGCTGCGCTTCTATTTTCCGGTCGGAATCTCCGCAGGATGAGCATAATAAAAGAACGGAAAAAGCAGCGATGCTGACGACTCGAAAATTCATTCTTGGTGACAATGATTTAAGCAGCAAAAGTAACGAGTAATCGTTTGCAGCTTAATGTGAAAGTTTTGCGCCGCTGGAAAGGTTAACCTAAATTAACCTGTTGGCGTCAGGGAGTTTGGACACAGAAGCCTGCCGTATATCTTTTACCGGAGGCTCAAAAAAAGGGCAGGGAGCCAGCCAAACCGTCCATTGTAATTGCGTTCAGCTCTTGCTATGCCACTACTGTCAAAGCCTGCCTTATTTTATTGGCTTGGTGTATCAGGTCTTGCTTTTCGTTGCTGAGCACCGTTACATGTCCCATCTTGCGCCCGGGCTTCGTTTGCGCCTTTCCGTAAATGTGCACAAAGGCATTGTCAATCTGCAGCACTTCTTCCAGACCCTGGTAACGGGCGGGGCCCGATGCGTTCTCGCTGCCAATCAGGTTGATCATAGCAGACGATAAAATGGCTTTGGTATTGCCCAACGGGTAACCCAGAATAATGCGCCACAACATGTCGAACTGCGAGCTGTAGTGCGCCTCTATCGTATGATGGCCGCTGTTGTGCACTCGTGGAGCGGTTTCGTTCACCAACACCTCGTCGTTTTCATCCACAAACAGTTCCACAGCAAAAATGCCCGGTGAATGGAAGTGGCGAACAACCGAAAGCGCAATGGCTTCTACCTTCCATAACACATTGCCGGCAATGGCAGCCGGGCATAGCTGGTAATCGAGCAGGTTGAGGTCTTTGTTAAAAACCATTTCCACCGGCGGGTACAAAGCGGTTTTGCCGGCATTGTCAACGGCAACAATCTGCGCCACTTCTTTTTTGATGGCCACTTTTTTTTCCAGCACGCTTTCCGCGTCGAAGCCGTTCGCGGCATCGGGCAGGGAATTTACCGGGTGAACGCCGCGGCCGTCGTAGCCGCCTTCGGCCAGCTTTTGCACTGCAGGCAACAGTGTTGCATGGTCGGCCACTTCGGTGTGTGACTGGATAACGGCATAAGCCGCTGTGGGTATCTGGTGTTCGGTGTAGTATTTTTTTTGTGCCGCCTTGTTTTTTATAATGCGGAGTACCGATGGTTTGGGATACACTTTTACGCCTTCGCTTTCGAGCTTTTCCAGCGCTTCAATATTTACATTTTCAATTTCGATGGTAATGGCATCGAGCGATTTTCCAAACCGGTAAACCGCATCGAAATCGCGGATGCTGCCTTTTACAAAAAAGCGGCAAAGATGGGCCGCAGGGCAGTCGTCATCGGCTTCCATCACATGCGTTTCTACCGGATAATTGGCCGCGGCCTGCAGCAGCATACGGCCCAACTGGCCGCCTCCGAGGATACCTACTTTTAGCATGGCGCAAATTTAGGGTGGGTGTAAGATTTGCGCCGATTAACTTCCGCTGCTGCCAAAGCTTAGTTTCCGGCTTCGTTCAGGAAAAAAGAGGCATATGGGCCAGCTCCGGCCGCTTCATTTCGCACATGAGCAGCGCCACGCCCACATCTCCCTTGTACAGGCTGTGATTGCGGAGGTCGGGTGCGGAAAGATCCTGCAGCAAACGATCCTTCAGGGTGCGGGCCTGCAGCAGGTAACTTTCGTTTCCCGTCACTTCAAAAAGTTTCAGCAGGGCATAGGCTTCGCCGGCAAGCCCGCAGCACAAGCTGCCGGTTTGTGGCCGGTTGAAGAATAGCGCCGCGCCGGTTTTTTCGGCCAACAAAAGAAAACGCTCTTCTTTCAACTGCTGAAACGCCAATGACCAGAGAAACACATAACCCGCGTTGCCATGGCACCAGCCCAGCCAGGCCGACTGGTTGCCATTGGAAACCGGCCATTGCAGATGCCCCTCTGCTTCGGTTGCCAGCGCCAGGAGCTGCTCCAGCCTTGCCCGAAACTGATCCGGCAGGTTTTGTCCGGACTGGCCGCACCAAAAAAGGGTGGCGTACAACAGGCCGGCCCAGCCATGGGCAATACCAAAGTAGTCAATCGTTTTTTCGGTGGTCAGCGGCGGTAAAGAATTGAGTTGCTGCCACAGCGAGTCCAAGAGCGCATTGGTAGCAGCCGCCACCCTAGCTTTGCCCGCCGGCAGCAATTGCGGCACCTGCTGCCACAAAAGGCCGCTGCCAAGCAAAAGGCCGGCCTTTCCTAATGTCAGGTCCACCTGCTTACAGTCGGCCGCTAAGGTGCGCAGGTAATCGTCAAGGGCCTGCTGCAGCGCCAGGCCGTCGCCTCTGGCGCTGCTGATCATGGCCTGCACCAGGTGCACGCCGGTAGGTGAATGGTACAGGGCCCGCCGCCCTACGGTAGTGAGCGTGATTTCATCGGCCGGAGAATAAAAAGCCTGGTCGAAATCGGCGTCATAATCACCGGCATGGTTAGCCCAGACATCGGCGGCATCCAGCAGCTTTGGTTCCCGGTAAACGGCGGCCGCCCGGTAAAGGAAATAGGCAATGCCGGCCGAACCATAGTTGACCGAGCAAGAAGGCGGCCGCATAAGCCCCTGCCGCAGTAGCAGGTTGTTGGCGGTATAGCGGCGAAGCAATGTTTGCACAAGCCGTTCGTCGGCATCGCCCTGGCCGGGCTGAAAATAATCGGGGCTTTCTTCTATCGTGCGCCGGCAGTCGGCAAGGGCGGCAACCAATTCGGCCAGCGAAGCGTACCGCTCCGCCGGGTTTTTGGCAAGCGCCTTTGCAAACACCGCATCGAATGCCGGCGGCAGCTGCAGGTCAAAATAGGCGAATGAAAACGGACGTTCTTCAGCTATTTGCCGGTAGGCCAGGGTTGGTTCGTACGAAAAATGGAGGTAATGATGGCCGGCCAGCAATTTGTATAGCAGCACGGCTACGCTGTACTGCTCGCCGGCGGCTGTCAATGGCGTTGGCCGCCCGGTGTGCAATAACGAAGCCGCCAGCTCTGGCTCATAATAAAAGTCTATGCCGCTGCGCACCGGCCGTTGGTCCGCGGATACCGCCGCCGCCACGCCGTAATCAAGTATCGAAACGGCACCCGATGCTGACACTAGCACGTTGGCGGGGTGCACGTCGCCGTGCAGCACACCCTGCTGGTGCAGGTGATGAAAGGCGGCAGCTACCGAAACGCAAAGGTCCAGCAGTGCCAGCACATTTTTTTTCACCAGCCAGTTGCGGCATCCGGCTGCCACTGCTTCGCACAGGCGCCCCTGCACCCAGGTGGTCGCCAAAAAATAACGGTCATCGGCCTCGCCAAAATCGCAGAGAGCCGGATTCACAACACCGTCCAGTTGCTGAAGCACCCGCCGTTCGTTTTCGTATTCTGCCGAAGACCCTCCGCCTTCGCCGGGCTCAAAAAGCTTCACCGCATAAAACACACCGTGCAGGTCTTTCACCTTGTACACGGCATTATCGTCAAAAGCCTGGATTTTCTTCACGATCGTGTACTGCCGGAACGTTTCGCCAGGGCTATAAACAAGGCCCCGTTTTCGAACGCTCGATGCCGTGACCAGGTAACCCTCTTCGGCCATTTCTACCAGTAAGGGAAAGGCATCGTCGGCCAGGCGGGCGGCATCCTGTTTGGTGTCCTGGGCAAATTGGAAAAGTGCCGTGGCCAGGGTGGCCGGCGCCTTAAATTGTTGCAGCAGGGCCGCCGTTACTTCATTCAGCGCTTTACTGCGTTTTCGGGTATCGCCTTGCGTAATCACCACATCGGTAGGGGAAAGGGAAAGATGCAGGTGATCATCGGCCGGAATATCACCGGAGGGAATAAAAACGACACTGGCAGCCAGTTGGTAAGGTTCGTGTATGTCCATGGGCGATAGTCGAAAACGGCGTTTTTAGCAATGGTTATCCGGCATGGCCGGCGGGTGCCCAGGTACGGAAGTTGATGCCGGCGGCATCCATTTTTGCGGCCACAAAAGGCAGGGCCTCTGCCAACTGCTTCCCTTGTGCCCTGGCGGCCAATACCGCCAGCGCCAGTTGACCGGCAACCGTTGTACGCCAACTGCCGCCATCGGCGTCGGCGGGCTCATGGCCGGCGGGTGGGTCGGCGCCCCACGACAGCAAGCCGTCGCCGTCAAGTTGTGCTGTAAACGGCACGCCATGCACCGGTTCGCCCTGCAGCAAGGGCAGCAGGTGCGGCACCATTTGGCGCATGCCTTCTGCCGAACTGAAATAAACCACCAGCTTATCGGGCCGCAGAATGCCGGCGGCGCTGGCGCCGGCTTTGACACAAAATGCCGCGCTGCCGCTTACCACCGGCAGCAGCCTGGCCAGCAAAGCCGACAGCCGGTGGGGCTGCGGGCTAAGGTAAAGCTTGAAGGTGGGCTGCTCCGCCGGATGAAAGGTATGGGGACGGGTCCACGAAAACCAGCGAAACCGTTCCTGCGGCGGAACAAACTGCCATTGGCGCAGCAGCACGGCCGGGTCGTGGCTTTGCTGCGGAAACAGATAATGATACATGTCCTTTTCCGACGCCAGCGAACGGTCGGCCAGGGCATCGGGCGGCAAGGTATGGCAGGTATAAAGCCAGTGGGCGAGGCTTTGCACGTCTTTCCGGTTTAGCAAAAACGCATAAGAAATGGCCTGCAGCGAAAGCCCGGAAAGATAGTTGGCCGGCGCTTCGCCGGGAAATTGCTGTGCGTTATAAACGGCTGGCACCGCCTGGCTGCCGCTGACAAAATCTTTCTGCCACGCCACTTCCAGAATTTGGTCAAGAACCAGGTGTGCCATTAATTTTTGCAGCTCAGCGCCGGGGCGGGTCAAAAAACTTTGCGGCAGCCTTTCGGCTTGCTGAAAATGAAAAAACAAGAGGGCACTGTCGAGAAAGGCAATTTTTGCCGTCAGATGCGGCAACGGTACGTCCGGCACAAACAAGCCATACACCTCGTCCGAGTCGGCCAGGCTGCCAAGCCATTGTTTTTCCTGCCGGCTGAGCATCGCCCTCTCTTTCAGGCGGTACAAGCGCCCCGTCCGAAAGCGGCCGGTCAAAAAACCTCGCTGCGCAAAACTGCCGGCCATGACATCAGCCATCAATATGCGGCTTCGGTTGACGACTGCAGGGCAGCCAGTTGTTGCTTCAGCTCTGCCAGCATCGTTGCAGATTTCAGCGTGGCCCGCGAGGGTTGCCCAATAGCATACCGCCCGTCGGCTTCTTCGCTCTCCGGCGCCTTTGATGGGCAGGGACAGGGGTCCACGGCTACCACGCCTTGCGATTTACGTTTTGTCGGCCCTTCCCTTGTCACGTTAAAATCGAAAAAAATGGCCTTGGAGGGTTGCGTGCATTTCACGCTTTGCGCCAGCAGTTGCTCGCCGTCGGAAAGCATTCCCGTGATGGGCAAATGCCGCTCGGTATTTTGACTTTCCTGTCCAAATGTGTTGCCGGGCCGGATGGAAACCAGCAAGTCTTTCACTTTAAAATCTCTCATTGTGTTTAATAGTTGGGTTAATAATCGTTTAGCGAAATGTATTAAGCTGCGCTGCAGCAATCGGGAACAAAAAGATTTGGTTGGTGGCCGGTAACAAGTTGAAAATGCCGCTGGTGTTTCCCGCAGAAAAGCGGGGCAGCCTTTGACAGGAAAGGATTTTTCAGGTCAACGAATTTAATTATTAATTTGGTTTGCGCAAATTAGATAGCGGGAACGGAATTATCAGTTGATGGGACGAGTAGCTGTGCATAGAAGGATGAACCAACCGCGAACCAATTGGTGTTAATCAATCCATGCAACAGCTTGTCTTCCTGCCACTGCAGACAGTTTGTAGAAGATGCCGGCTGGCCGATACTTTAAAACATGAAGCAAACGACTGCTATACTTTTTTTCCTTTTTTGTTTGGGGACGCTGTCGGCACAAACCGGCCGGCGCCAGGAACTGCGGCAAACTATTCAGGCTGCCACATCAGATACAGCCCGCCTGGAAGCGCTGTGGCAACTGAGCGATGATTTTATCACGGATTATCTCGACTCTGCCAGGTTATACGCTGAAAAAGGGCTGGCTCTTGCCACCAAAACAAAACATCCCGACTGGGAAGCCCAATTTTTGTTCACCATGGGCAAAACGTTTAAGCAGCGCGGCAATTATCCCCAGGCAATAGATTATTACCTGCGGGCGAAAACCATCTGGGAGCGCACCAACAACAGGGGCGGCCAGGCTAATGCCGAGTTGTTCATCGGCGAGGTGTATGCCTACCAGAGCAATTGTAATCTTTCACTGGCGTATTACGATAGGGCCAGGGCTATCTACGAGGCTTCCGGCAATAGCTATGGAGTGGCTATTTCGCTGGTAAAAACAGCCAGTTGTTTTGAGAAGATGGGCCAGTATGATTCTGCGTCACATCGGCTGAAGCAGATTGACACCATCCGGCAGGCCCGGGCCGATATTGCCCGTTATCTTTCAGGCATTATCCTTTATACGGAGGGAAATATTTTTGCGGCCGGCGGCAGAGTGCCGGAGGCCTTGCAGTTGTTCCGGCAAAGCATTCCTTCTCTTCAAAATAATGTTGACAACCGTACCATCAGCCAGGTGCTGCTAAGCATGGGCAGCCTGTACGAAAAGCAACGGCAATTGGATTCGGCCCTGCACTATGGCCGGCAGGCGTTGCTGCTGGCGGAAAAAGATGGGTTTACGCTGGAAATTATGCATGCCGCCGCGCTGCTTTCGCAGGTGTATAAAAAACAGGGACGTATTGACAGTGCCTTTGCTTACCTAGAAACCAGCGTGGCCAACAAAGACAGCTTGTTCAGCCGCGAACGGGTGATGGCTGTGCAAAATAAATTGTATGCCGACGAGTCGCTGCGGCAGCAATTTAGAGAGGCCGAGCAAAAGCTCCAGAACAATGTGCGGGTGGGTGCCCTGCTGGCGGCCCTGCTGGTGTTCCTGGTGGTGGCCTCCATTCTTTGGCGAAACAACCGGCGGGAGCAAAAAGCCAATGCCCTGCTGAAAAAGCAAAAGCAGGAAATTCAGATGGCCATGACGGAACTGGAGGCGGTGCAAAAGCAACTGATACAGGCCGAAAAAATGGCCTCGCTGGGCGAGTTAACGGCCGGCATTGCTCACGAAATACAAAACCCGCTCAATTTCATCAATAATTTTTCCGACCTCGGCACCGAGCTGGTGACCGAAGCAAAAGAAGAGATGGCCGCCGGCAATTTTGACGAGGCCAGGTCTATACTCGACAACCTGTCGCAAAACCTGGAAAAAATAAACCAACACGGCTGCCGCGCCGATTCCATTGTCAAAAACATGCTGCAGCATTCGCGGAAGAACACCGGCGAGCGGGAAATGTCTGACCTCAATGCCATTATTGACGACTGCCTGCGGCTGGGCTACCAGGCCGTGCGCAACAAAGACAAGTCGTTTTCGGCGGTGCTGGAAACTCATTTCGATCCAGCCATTGGAAAAGTCAGCCTTATTCCGCAGGACATGGGCCGGGTGTTCCTAAACCTTTTCAGCAATGCCTTGTACGCTGTGAAGGAAAAAGCAAAGCAGGTAGGCAACGGTTATGTGCCAACGGTGCAGGTGACCACCCGCAAGCAAGGCAGCGCCGTGGAGATAACGGTGTGGGACAACGGCACCGGCATTCCGGAAAAAGTGGTGGACAAAATTTACCAGCCTTTTTTTACCACCAAGCCTTCGGGCGAGGGCACAGGCCTGGGCCTTTCGATGAGCTACGATATTGTAACCAAAGTACACGGCGGCAAAATGACCGTGCACTCGAAAGCTGGCGAGTATGCCGAATTTGTGATAGAAATGCCGGCTTCCTAAAAACCGTGCGCCATGCGCTACCTGATCAGTTGTTTCCTGTTTTGTTTGGCAGCCGCAGCCGGCGCACAGCCGGTGGTGCAGGTTGATCCCGGCGATGAAATGACCAGCCTGGCCAGGGATGCCTTTTTTCTTGAAGATACCGGCGGGCAGCTTACCCTGGCCCAGGTGCAGGAGGCCGGACCGGCGCAGCGTTTTAGACCCGTGGCCGCGCAAATGATCAATTTCGGCATCACCGAGTCGGCCTTCTGGATTCGCAGCCGGCTGCGCAACAACACGGGTGAAAAGCTGCTCATTGAAGTAGGCAACAACGCCCTTTCCCAAATAGAGGTGTATGAACTGAAAAACGGGGCGCTGGCCAAAAAGTATGTTACCGGTAACTGGATGCCCTTTGCCAAACGCGAAATTAAAAACGTCAACTATCTTTTTCCGCTGACAATCGGCTATGGCGAGGAGGCTACGGTTTATCTGCGGGTGCAGCATTCCCGCGGCACCCAGTTCCGCCTCAAGGCCGGCAGTCTGGTAGCTTATTACGAAATGGGTACCCGCCGCAGCCTGCTCGAAGGCATGTACTACGGCTTTATGTTGCTGATGGTACTGTATAACTTTTTTCTTTTTGTTTCGCTTCGCGACCCGGCTTACCTGTACTACGTGGTGTACATTTTTTTTATGGCATTGCTCAATGCCTCTATCAACGGGTTTGCGTTTCGTTTTTTATGGCCGGGGTATCCCGTCATTAACCGGTACGACGATATCATTGGCGCCCTGGCCGGCTGTGCCGGCATTTTGTTTGCCGCCCGGTTTCTCAATACAAAAAAAAATACACCGTTCTTCCACCGGGTGTTTTTGGCCTTGTTTGTTATTTACGTAGCCGACATCATTCTGATCTTACTGGGCTTTTTCAAAACCGGTGTGCTGGTGCTGGAGATCAACTCGCTGCTTTTGGTGCTGAGCTTTTTTGCGGCCGCCTGGCAAACGATGCGAAACGGCTACCGGCCTGCCCGCTTTTTTCTCATTGCCTGGAGCTTTTTATTGGTCAGCGTAATTGTTTTTATCCTCAACAATTTTACGGTGATTCCTACCACCACGTTTGCCACCCATTCCATTCAAATCGGTTCGGCCGTGGAGGCCATGCTGCTTTCCATGGCGCTGGCCAACCGCATACGGGTGTACAAAAAACAAAAACGGGAAGCGCAGCAGGCGGTACTCCGTTCGCTGGAAAAAAATAAAAAACTGATTGTTGAGCAAAATATGGTGTTGGAAAAAAAAGTGGCGGAACGCACGGCCGAACTGGAACGGGCCAATGCCGACCTGGTGCTGGCCATGCAAAACCTGAAGGAAGCACAGACACAACTGGTGCAACGCGAAAAAATGGCCTCGCTGGGCGAGCTGACGGCCGGCATTGCCCACGAAATTCAAAACCCTCTCAACTTTGTCAATAATTTTTCGGAGGTGAGTAATGAGCTGGCCGATGAACTGCAAACGGAGTTGAAAAACGGCCAGGTACAGCAGGCCGGCAGCCTGGCATCCGATCTAAAGGACAACCTTCTCCGCATTCTCCACCACGGACGCCGGGCCGACAGTATTGTAAAGGGAATGCTGGAACATTCCCGGATAAAGACAGCCCGCCGGGAGCCCGCTTTTCTCAACGAGATTGTAGATGAATCGCTCCGGTTGAGCTATCACGCCGTACTGGCGGCCGATTATTCTTTTTCCGCCACGCTCGAATCGCATTTTGACGAAAGCGTTGGCGCCGTGCCGGTTGTGGCGCAGGATATTGGCCGTGTTTTTCTCAATATTTTCAACAACGCCTTTTATTCCATGAAAGAAAAAGCAAAGCTGCAGGCCGGCTACCATCCCGTGCTTTCGGTGTTCACAAAGCGGGAAAACGGAATGGCCAAGGTTTGGGTTCGTGATAACGGCATTGGTATCCCGCCGGTGGTCAAAGAAAAAATCTATCAGCCTTTTTTCACCACCAAGCCCGCCGGCGAAGGCACGGGCCTGGGCCTTTCGCTGAGCTATGATATTGTGACCCGGCAACACGGTGGCAGCCTGCAGGTAAATACCCGTGAAGGGGAGTTTGCCGAATTCATTATTCAGTTGCCTACCCGCCCGGTTGAATCGTAAAAGGACGCTTGCCGCAAAAACCTGATTTTTAAATCAGCCGGAAAAATTTACTTTAGTGGCCTACCGGGCGGAGCGGCCACACGGCACCGCCGGCTTTAATCGCCGACCTTAACAACGAAACTTGAAAAAATTATACCTCCAAAAGCTTTTTAACCGTGTTGGCCTGCAGGTGAAAACCTATCCCGACCCCGACCTTCGTCGCCGCCTGAAAATTATCCGGCATTACGGTGTGGACACCCTGCTTGACATTGGCGCCGCCACCGGCGAATACGTTGAAAAAATGCGTGAGTGCGGCTACCAGAACCGCATCATCTCCTTTGAGCCGCTGAAAGACGCGTTCACCCTTCTGCAAAAAAAAGCGGCCCGCGACCCCGCATGGCAAATTTGCAATTATGCCCTTGGCAGCGAAGAAGGCCGGGCCGTTATAAATGTGGCCGGCAACTCCGATAGTAGCTCGCTCTTAAACATGCTGCCCGAGCATGAAGCCGGCGAACCCGACTCGCGGTACGTACGAAGGGAAGAAATTGAAATCCGGCGGCTCGACCAGGTTTTCGGAGGTTTTTGCAGCCGCCAAAACAGGGTGATGCTGAAGATAGATGTGCAAGGTTTTGAAAAAGCTGTATTGGAAGGCGCAGGCAAAACACTGAACGAGGTAACGGTCATTCAGCTCGAAATGTCGCTGGTGCCGTTGTACGAGCAGCAACCGCTTTTTACCGAAATGATTGACTATTTGTCGAACAAAGAATTTCAATTGTATTCGCTGGAAAACGGGTTTTCGAACCGGCACACCGGCCAGTTGCTGCAGGTGGATGGCATTTTCGTACGGCAGGATGCATCGGCGGCAAAAAACGGCAGCACCGTGGCGGCGCACAGCAGCACCGATGGGCAGCGGTGACAGGGGCCGGTAACACGGCCGGGCAGTTGCCAAACCACTACTGATTGCCGGCGCCTCACCGTACCGGCTTTTCTTAAACCAAATTTTCCTGGCCGCTTCCGGTATGATTTAGTTGCCCATTACCGTTAGCCGGCGTCGGCAGGACGGGTGGCCTTCATTTCTCCGCTTTTTTCCTGCCACAGCCGGTGAAAAACACCTTGCGGACCTCCGTAGAAAAAAGTAGCTTTAACAGGATGGCGCTGATCTCGCAGCCGGCCGCATATTTTTCCTGCTTGCCGCCGTTGCCATGCTGATTGCCGCCGTCAGCTCAAAACGCTAAACTGTTTGGGAAAATGGTCCTCCACACGCATTCGGTCATGGCTCTTATTCTTGCGCTGACAGCCGCCGGCATGTTCATCCATCTTTTTCGCCTGCGGCGGCCGGTGGCGGCCAAGGGCTGGCTGATGGCTTTTTACGCGGCACTTTTTGGCTGGCAGCTCGAAAACGTTTTCCGGTACAGCCTTCCGGCCGGCTATAGCGGGTCGCTCGTTTACAAGGTGTCGGTAGTGGCCGTGCTCATTCCTTCGCTATTTACCACGCTGGTGGCCCACACCCAATACGTTTATCGCTTTTTGGCCGATCCTTTCTGCAGCGAGCGCCGCACGGTGCTCAAAATAAGCGCCGCCTTGTTTCTGCTCGAATTCGGCTATGTTTTTTGGCACCAGTTTCTGCGCCAGGGGCCGGCTACCGACTGGCGCATATCCGCCTTTTTATTTAGCTCTGTTTTTACCCTGTGGATGATTAGCGTGGCTTTGCGCAAGGCAATTCTTTTCCGCGCCAGCAACCCGGCTGTTGCTAAAGCACATTTCTATTATGCCGGTATCAATGGTTGCTACGTGATAGGCAGCACGCTGTCGGTGGCATTTGGTTTTCTTAGCGTGGTGGGCTCCTGGTCGTACTTTATGTTTGTATGGCTTGGCAACCTGGCGTCCATTGTGCTCTACATTGTAACGGCTGCGGTGCCAGCCGGCTTTCAAACAAAAATCACGGGCTTCACGTTCGTAATGGCCGCCACCATCCTGTGCATCGTTACCCTCACCATTTACCCGCCCGACTATGCGGCCAACGCTGCCGAGGAACTGGTGCAGCACAAAGGGCTTTTGCGATTGGTGCTGATTACGCTGCTGGTGGCGTTGATGACGGTAGTGCTGATGCCGCTGATGCTTCGGGTGAGCATGACGGCGCCCTTGCAGCGCCTGCTCAGCGGCGTGCAGCAGGTGAACGAAGGAAAGCTCGATACGGTTGTGAACGAGGGCCTGATGGACGAGATAGGCCAGCTTACCCGCAATTTTAACCAAATGACCAAGAGCCTGAAGCAGGCCCGGGCCGAACTAACCGATTATGCCCATACCCTGGAAAAAAAGGTTGCTGACCGCACCGCCCAATTGCAACGATCGCTGCAGGACCTGCGGGCGGCGCAGGCGCAATTGATTCAGTCGGAAAAAATGGCCTCGCTGGGCGAACTCACGGCCGGCATTGCCCACGAGATCAAAAACCCGCTGAACTTTATTATGAATTTTTCGGAGGTAAGCCACGACCTCACGCAGGAATTGCGGGAAGAACTGGCGAAAGAACCTGCCGATCCTGAAACCATAAGCGCCATCCTTAGCGACATTGAAAGCAACTTTCAAAAGATCAGTCAGCACGGACGGCGGGCCACCGGTATCGTTACCAGCATGTTGGTGCACAGCCGGTCGTCGAAGGGCATCAAAGAACCTACCGACATCAACGAACTGGTGGAAATCTACCTGCGCACAAGCTATGAGGAAATGCTTATCCGCAATAAAAATTTTGAGGTGAAAATTGAGCGGCAATACGATCCGGCCGTGGGTACCCTGCCGCTGATACCCGAAGATATTGGCCGTGTGCTGCTGAATCTTTTTAGCAATGCTTTTTATGCATTGGACCAAAAAAAGAAAACACTCAACGGAACGTTTGAACCCATGGTTCAAGTGAAAACGCGAAAGAATGGCAACCGGGTGGAACTGTTCGTAAAAGACAATGGCACCGGCATTCCAAAAGCTGTATTGGGAAAGATTTACCAGCCATTTTTTACCACGAAGCCAACCGGCGTCGGTACCGGATTGGGACTGTCGCTCAGCTACGATATTGTTACAAAGGGACATGGCGGGGAATTAAAGGTGGAGAGTGAAGAAGGAAAAGGGACCGCCTTCCAAATCTTGTTGCCGGTGCAAATAACCTCAACGGCATGAACAAGCGGCGCCACCTTTGTTGGATTTTGCTCTGTTTTTTATCCGCGGCCTCGCAGCCGGACGGTGATGACGTTTTTCGGTTACAACAATTACCCGACTCCGGGTTAATCCTGGATCAAAAATGGACTTATTATCCCGGCGATGATGCCCGCTATGCCAGTGTGTGGGAAGCCAACGGGAGAGGGTTGCCGCTAAACCCCGCCACGCTGATTGACCAGTTGCCCGAGGTGAAAAATGCCGGCATCGGGTGGTTTCGTTTAAAGCTCTGGGTTCACCCTTCGATGCGCAACAAAACGATCGGTATTATGCTCTCGCTTTTTGGTGCGGCGGAAATTTACCTGAATGGCCGGCAAATTTACCGGTACGGCACGGCAAGTGCGGATTACGCCAGCGAACATACGCAATCCATCTATGCCCGGTCGGTCAGTTTAGCCCTTAACGGCAACGAATACCAGTTGCTGGCGGTTCGTTTTTCGCACCATAAAAAAAACCTTGCGGTACGCACGGGAATCGTACCATTTGCCCTGCGCATAACGGCCTACCCCCTCAACAAGGCCATTGATCATTATGCGCTTTTGGTAAAACGGGTTTACCGGTTTTTTGCCATCACCCTCACAATTGAGCTGGCAGCGGCCTTGCTGACGCTTTTCTTTTTCTTTTCATTTCCCACACGCAAAGAGTATCTTTTTTATGGGGTGTATTTTGGGTTGAATTTTTTTGCCATACTGGTACAGGGTCTGCTTACCGGCGTTAGTAAGGACAACTATATCACCGTAAACCAGGCCGGGCTTATTCAAATGCTTGTGTACTTGTTTTTGATGACGGGCACCCTGTTTCATGTAAATGCGGCGTATGCGCTGCTGCGGCAGCCAACAACGCGTTATTACCGGTTTTTGTCAGCCTATGCTGTTTGCAGCGTTGTTTTAACGGTGGTAAAGCCGGAATGGTTCGGCGCCATGCCGGTGTTGTTTTTTCCGTTGGCCTGCTTTGAATTATTGCCGGTATACTTCAAAGCCGCCCGCCGCAAATTCCGCGGCGCCTGGACGCTTTTCGTTTCGGTGTTGATTTGCTTTTCGTTTCTGCTGTTGCTGGTAAAGGTCAATACCACCCAGAACATGGACCTGATTTCGGTGCTGACGGCGCTGGTATTGCTGACCCCTGCCCTGGGTGTTATGATCTTTCTCGCCGGCGACTTTGCCCGAACCTCCGCGGCTCTGCAGGAGCGGATTGTAGAGGTAGAGGCGCTTTCGCAAAAAAGCCTGGCGCAGGAACGCGAAAAGCAGGCTATGCTGGCAGCGCAAAAAGGCGCCCTTGAAGAAGAAGTGGAAACAAGGACGGCAGCGCTTCGGCAGTCGCTGACCGACCTGAAAGCAGCACAGGCAAAATTGGTACAGGCCGAAAAAATGGCCTCACTCGGTGAAGTGACGGCCGGTATTGCCCACGAAATTCAAAACCCGCTGAACTTTGTCACGAATTTTTCAGAAACAACCGAAGAGCTAATGAGCGAGATGGAGGAGGCGCTCCGTGCCGGAAGGGTGGAGGAGGCAGGTCTCCTGGCCGATGAAATGCGGCAGAACCTGCAAAAGATCGGTCACCACGGCCGCCGTGCCGACAGCATTGTGAAAGGCATGCTGCAGCACAGCCGGAAGAGCACCGGGCAAAAGCTGCCGGTTGACATCAATGCCCTGGTGGAGGAATACCTGCGGCTTAGCTATCACGGGTGCCGGGCAACCGACAAAACCTTTCACGCCGCCCTTCTTACGCGGTTTGATGAGCGCATTGGCAAAATGGCGGTGATTCCGCAGGACCTCGGCCGTGTATTGCTGAACCTTTTCAACAATGCGTTTTATGCCGTGCTGGAGAAAAAGAAAACAGCGGCACCCGATTACAAGCCAACCGTACAGGTGCTTACCCGGCTCGATGACGACAAGGTAAAAATCAGGGTTAAGGATAATGGTACTGGCATTGGCCCCAAAGCAATGCGTAAAATCTTTCAGCCGTTTTTCACCACCAAGCCGGCAGGCTCCGGCACCGGGCTGGGACTTTCCATCAGCTACGACATTATCAAGCTGCATGGCGGCGAGTTGAAGGTGAAAAGCACCGAAGGGGAGGAAACGGAATTCACTATTGTGCTATATAAAAAAGATGGCGGCGAAGGGTTGTAAGTTGCGGTGCGGCGCCCAGTTGGCGCTTTTTGAAAAAGCCAAACGATAAATTAGTTATGGGAATAAATACAGCCCCGGAGGCGATTCTTTTGTTTGCCTTGCTTTTGCACCTGCGCAAAACATTAAAGACCTTTTCGCCCGACCCGGTTTTGGATAAACGGTTAAAACAGGCATTGATCGCCACCGGCGTTTATTTCATCATTGACAGCAGTTTGCAGGCCGATGCCTTGACACAATGGCCCTGGCATGCAGCCCTTTTATATCTCATTCATTTTGCCTTACGCGATGCCCGTTTTGTTCCATCGCGAATGACGATCTATGCTGTGTTGCCGCTCTCCGTTATTCTTATCATCAGTAATGCCTTGCTGGCAATAGAGCCGGCCTGGCGGCCAACCATCCGGCAGTTGAAAGGTTATGCCGAACTGGCCGCCTTTACCTGGATGATCGCCCTCCTCATCTTATCGCGAAAGCAGTTAAAGGGGCTGAAAATAGAGCACCGCAAGCGGCTGGAGGAAGAAGAAGAACTGCGCCGCGCTGAGGCCCTCCGCGCCGAGCTGGAAGCTCTGGTGGCTGAACGGACAGCCGAACTGGTGCAGCAAAAAGAAGAGCTGCATCTTGCGCTGGAACACCTCAAGGCCACGCAGGACCAACTGGTGCAGCGTGAAAAGATGGCGTCGCTGGGTGAGCTGACGGCCGGTGTGGCCCACGAGATACAGAACCCGCTCAATTTTGTCAACAATTTTTCGGAGCTGTGCGTAGAGATGGCGGAAGAATTGAAGGAACGGCTTGCCGCCGTTCCGGTGCCCGGCGCCGACCGCGAAGAGCTGGATGCGCTGGTGACTGACCTGCTGCAAAACCAAAAGAAAATTCATCATCACGGCAGCCGCGCCGATGCCATTGTTAAAAGCATGCTGATGCACTCGCAGCGGAGCACGGGGCAGCGGGAACTGGTGAACATCAATGCCCTGGCCGATGAATACCTGCGCCTGACCTATCATGGCATCCGCGCCAAAGACAAAAATTTTATGGTAGCGCTACACACCAGCTTCGATGAAAATGCAGGGGCGGTGTCGGTGGTGCCGCAAGAGATCGGCCGGGTACTGATCAACCTTTTCAACAACGCTTTTTATGCCGTGCAGGAAAAAAAGCGACAGTGCAATGGTGCCTTTGAGCCCAACGTAACGGTCACGACAAAAGAAATCGCCGGAAGGATTGAAGTTTCCGTCAACGACAACGGCACCGGCATTCCGGAAGAAGCACTTGACAAAATTTTTCAGCCGTTTTTTACCACCAAGCCCACCGGCCAGGGCACGGGCCTGGGCCTTTCGTTAAGCTACGATATTGTGACCAAGGGGCATGGCGGCGAGCTGCTGGTGGCAACAAAGCCGGGCGAAGGCACCCGGTTTACCATGGCTTTACCACGACAATCTTAACCTGGCTGTATGCGGTTTGCTTGTTTGTTTTTCATCTTTTCGGCGGCGGTGGCAGGCGCCCAGGATACTGTGGCGGTAACCGACCGGTTGGCGTTGGCCAACCTGGCGCCGGCCGCCACCTTCATCCGCGATACAGCAGGTGTTTTCGCCATTGAATCCTTTCTGCAGCAACCGGCACCGGCGGCCTTCCGGCCGGTGAAAAAAGAGGTCATCGCTTTTGGCATTACCAAACATGTGTTTTGGGTGAAGACTGCGCTGCGAAATGCCACCACAAAAACACTGTTGCTGAAAGTGGGAAACAGTGCGTTGGCCGAACTGGATGTGTACGAAACAGCCGGCCCGGCGCTGCTGCAGCACTATCATTCCGGAAGCCGGCTGCCGGCCGCCCAACGCGAGGTGCAGGACGTGGACTACCTGTTTCCGCTGCAGGTTCAGCCCGGCCAGGCAACAACGGTTTACATCCGGGTGAGGCATTTCAGGGGCACCCAGTTTCATTTGCAGGCCGGCACCGAAACGGCATTTTACAACGAGGCAGGCCGCCGCAATGTGGAGCAAGGCATTTACTACGGTTTTATGCTGCTGATGATCCTGTACAATTTGTTTATTTACTTTTTGCTTCGCGACACATCCTACCTGTATTATGTGGCGTATGTTTTCCTTATGGGCCTTCTCAATGCCACCGTTACCGGTTATGCTTTCCAGTACCTGTGGCCGGCGTGGCCGGCACTGAATCCTTACGAAGACATTGTGGCGGCATTGGTTTGCATAGCCGGCATATTGTTTACGGTAAATTTTTTGAACACGAAAAAAAATGCTCCGTTTTTGCACCGGCTGCTGCTTTTGTTGCTGGTGGCTTACACGGCGATGATTGGCGTAATAGCCGCCGGTAATTTCTTAGCCGGCTCGGTGGCCGTGGAAATGGCTTCGCTTTTGCTGGTGCTGCTGTTTTTCTTTACCGCCTGGCGGGTACTGAAAAAAGGGTATAAGCCGGCGGGCTTTTTTCTGCTGGCCTGGAGCCTTTTGCTGGTGAGCGTTATCATTTTTGTGCTGAAAGATTTCCAGGTGCTGCCGTACAACGATTTCACCGAAAACTCGCTGCAGCTTGGTTCTGCCGCCGAGGCGCTTCTTCTGTCTATGGCGCTGGCCAACCGCATTAACGTGTATAAGCAGGAAAAGCTGGAAGCGCAGTTGGAAACACTACGGTCGCTGGAAGAAAACCGCAAGCTGATTACCGGCCAAAATCAAGAGCTGGAGAAAAAAGTAGAAGAGAGAACCGGCGAGCTGAAAGAAACCAACAAAGAATTGCTCACGGCCCTTATGAATTTACAGGACACCCAGGCTCAGTTGGTGCAGCGCGAAAAAATGGCTTCGCTGGGCGAGCTCATTGCCGGCATTGCCCATGAAATTCAAAACCCGCTGAACTTTGTGAACAATTTTGCCGAATCAAACAACGAAATACTGGCCGACCTGCAGCAAGCGGCAAAAGCCGGCAACTGGGCCGAGGTGCAGTTGCTGGCCGGTGAGGCCGGCGAAAACGAGCAACGGATATTACACCACGGTAAACGGGCCGATTCAATCGTGAAATCAATGCTGCTGCATTCGCGGTCAGGCACCGGAAAAAAAGAACCCACGGATATCAACCAACTGGCTAATGAATACCTGCGCATGAGCTACCAGGGCCTCCGGGCCAAAGACGGTTCTTTTTATGCCCAGCATACCGCCATCTTCGATGACGGCATTGGAAAAATCGAGGTGGTGGCGCAGGAAATCGGGCGGGTGCTCCTTAACCTTTTCAACAATGCTTTTTACACGGTGCACGAAAAAAAGAAGCTGCTGAACAGAACGTTTGAGCCAGCCGTGCTGGTACGCACAAAACGAACAGAGGACAGGGTGGAGATTGAGGTGGAGGACAACGGGATGGGCATACCCGAAAAAGCGGCCGGCAAAATTTTTCAGCCCTTTTATACCACCAAACCTACCGGCGTGGGCACAGGCCTCGGCCTGTCGCTGAGCTACGACATTGTGACGAAGGGGCATGGCGGCGAGCTTAAGGTGCAAACAAAAGAAGGCGAGGGAACCGTGTTTAAAATAATTTTACCTGCAGGCGCAAAAAGCCTAAATTCCAACCTTGAAAACGCATAGCTGTTTATGAAAATTCTCGTTGTTGACGACGAAAAAGACATGCAGGCATTGTTTGAGCAGCGATTCCGCAGGGAAATCCGTAACGGCCTTTTAGACTTTGCCTTTGCCACCTCCGGCGAACAGGCACTCGCCTACATGAACGACCATTCGCACGAGGCGGTATTGATTCTTTCCGACATCAATATGCCCGGCATGACGGGCCTGCAACTGTTGCAAAAAATAAAAGAATCGGCCTTTGTGCCGCCGCCTGTGGTCATGATGGTAACGGCCTACGGCGATGCCGAAAATTTTAGCGAGGCCATGCGGCTTGGCGCCGACGACTTTCTGACGAAACCCATAGATTTCTCCATATTGAAGCAGAAGCTAAAAATTCCTGTGGCATGACGAAAATACTGGTGGCCGACGATGAGGCCGACCTGGAACTGCTTATTAAGCAACGCTTTCGCCGCCAGATCCGTGAGGACAAATACCAGTTTGTTTTTGCCCTCAACGGCAAAGAGGCACTGCAGCTTCTCGAACAACAAAAAGACATTGACCTGGTGCTGAGCGACATCAATATGCCCGAGATGGATGGCCTCACATTGCTCAATTTTTTGCCCGAAGTAAGCCCCCTGGTAAAAGCCGTGATCGTATCGGCTTACGGCGATATGGACAACATTCGCATGGCCATGAACCGCGGGGCATTTGATTTTGTGTGCAAACCCGTGAATTTTCACGACCTGGAGGTAACGATCGAAAAAACCATCCTGCACATTACGCAATTGAAAGAAACACTGCAGGCCATTAAGGAAAACAATATCCTGCGCATGTATGTGGATGAATCGGTGCTGAATTTTATGAAGGGCAAAGAATTTGAACGCACCCTGCTCGAAAACGAAACCATTGATGCGACGGTAGCCTTCATTGATATTTGCGGCTTTACCGCCATGATGGAACGGGAGCCGGCCGACAAGGTGGTGCACCTTCTCAATAATTATTTTGATGTGATGGTGAACGAGATCATTGCCCAGAAGGGACATGTGGACAAGTTCATCGGGGATGCCGTAATGGCCGTGTTTCGCGGCGATTTTCACCTCGACCGCGCCATTGAAACATCCCTGGCCGTGCGCTCAAAAATCGAAAGCCTGCCGGCGACCGGAAATGGTGCTGCCTTTTCACCAAAGGTGTCCATCGGCATCAACAGCGGCGAAATGGTTTGCGGCAATATTGGTTCCGAAAACCTCAAGCGCCTGGATTATACGGTGCTTGGCGATACCGTGAACACGGCGCAGCGGCTTCAGTCGGCCGCGGCAGCCGGACAAATTTTGCTGGAAGAAGCGTCGTACCTGAAGGTCAAAGAAGCCTTCAACTTTAAAAGGGTGGGAGAGATTATGGTGAAGAACAAAGAAAATCCGCTCATTGCCTACGAGGTTTTAAACTGATGCCAAATCACCTGCACATGGATAGCTCTTCGGCGGCCGGCGTGGTGTCAACAATTACAAAAGAACAGTTTGAAAAGGCGCAGGAAGCTTTGCTTCAGCTACTCCAATCGGGGTTGCCTGCTTATCTTACCTATCATAATGCGGCGCATACTATTGGGGTGATAAAAGCCACTCATTACCTGTGCCAGCGCGAAGGCGTGCCGGAAACGAACAAATGGCTGCTGATGACGGCGGCGCTTTTTCACGATGCCGGCTTTTTACGCACCTACGACGAACATGAAAAGGCCTCGTGCGACGTGGCGGCTGAAATGCTGCCGGCATTTGGATACAGCACCGAAGATATAGAGGCCGTCTGCCGGCTTATTATGGTCACGCGGCTGCCGCAGAGGCCAACCACCCACGACGAAAAAATTCTTTGCGATGCCGATCTGTATTACCTCGGCACAGTGGAATTTTCGGTGATAGCCGATCAACTGTACAAGGAATGGAAAGCAGCAGGGCATGTGCAGTCGGAAGAAGAGTGGAAGGAAAAACAACTCCGTTTTTTGGAGCACCACCAATATTTTACCGCCACCGCCCGTGCCGAAATAGAACCCAAAAAGCGGGCGCACATCCGGCACCTGCAGGAAAAAAGCCGCCGCCACCGGCCCAATCATTATTTCAGTGCCGGCGCCATGGAAAACATTCGCGATGGGTTTTGGATGGTGTTGGGTGTACTGGTTTCCGGCTTTGCCCTCAAAAGTTTTCTGGTGCCACACCAGTTTTTCGATGGCGGCGTCACCGGCATTTCGCTGCTGCTGCACGAGCTTTACCATTACAACCTGGCCGTGACGATTCTGCTGGCCAACCTGCCGCTGATTGCTGCCAGCTATTTCCTGGTGAATAAACGGTTTGCCGTAAAAACGCTTATCTGCGTCTTTCTTTTTGGTGTTTGCCTGCAGTTTATTCCCTATCCGCCCGTACCAAAAGCCGAACATATTTTGTTGTCGCTTTTTGGCGGCTTCTTTCTTGGGATCGGCGTTGGTTTTTGCATGCGGGGCGGCTGTGCGCTCGACGGGGTTGAGGTGCTGGCAGTGAAAACCTTTAAGCGTACCCCGTTCACCGTTACCGAAATTGTCCTGGCCATTAATGTGCTGATTTTTTGCGTGGCCGCTTTTAAGCTCGGTATCCTGACGGCACTTTATTCCATCGTAACTTATTTCACCGCCTCAAAGTTTATTGACTTTGTGGTGGAAGGCATTGAAGCCTATACCGGCGTGACCATTATTTCATCGGAAAGCGAATTGATCAAATACCGGCTGGTGAACGAGCTGGGCAGGGGCATTACCGTTTACAAAGGCGAACGCGGCTTTTTGCCCGGGCAGTTTGAAACCAGTAATGATTGCGATATCATCTTTACCATTGTTACCCGGCTGGAGCTGCGGCGCCTGAAAAACCTGGTGCACGAAACCGATCCGAAGGCTTTTGTTTTTGCCAGCACTATCCGGGAGGCATCGGGCGGCATCCTGCGGCGAAGGGCGGCGCATTAATTCTTTTCCAAAAAAATAACGGATTCTCCAATGGTCACCTCTTGTTGTTTCCCTCCTTCTTTGGCTTAACAGTTGTGGAAGCCACAGAAAGGTTGTTATGCATTCCCTTTCTTCGGCCAACGATCTTGACGCTCTGCTCAACGACATCGGCGACCGCCGCGTGGTGATGCTGGGCGAGGCTTCGCACGGCACGCATGAATACTACACCTGGCGTACCGCTATTTCCAAACGGCTGATAGTGGAAAAGGGTTTCAACTTTATAGCCGTTGAGGGCGACTGGCCCGATTGTTACCAGATCAACCGTTTTGTAAAAGGCTACGCCGATGCCGGCGAAAGCGTTCAAGATGTTTTAATGGCCTTCGACCGGTGGCCTACCTGGATGTGGGCCAATTGGGAAGTGGCAGCCCTGGCCGAATGGTTAAGGGAATACAATCGGAGTTTGGCGGAGAATCATAAAGCAGGCTTTTACGGCCTTGATGTGTACAGTCTTTGGGACAGCATGTATGCCATGATGGATTACCTGCGGGAAGAAGATCCGCAGGCGGCGTTATCGGTACAAAAGGCCATCCAATGTTTCGAACCTTTTCAGGAGAATGAACAGGCTTATGCACGGTATTCGCTCACAGAACACTCGTGCCGCGATAAAGTGCTGGCGCTGCTGAAAGAAGTGCGTAACAAAGCGCCTTTCCAGAATGGAGACAGCGAAGCAGGTTTCAGCGCCGAGCAAAATGCCCTGGTAGCCGTTAATGCTGAAAAATATTACCGCGCCATGATGAGCTTCGACAACGAAAGCTGGAACGTGAGAGATACGCACATGATGGAAACACTCGACCGGTTGCTAAAGTTTTATGGCAGGGAGTCGAAAGGTATTGTGTGGGAACACAACACGCACATTGGCGATGCCAGGGCCACCGATATGCGGCGGGCGGGGATGGTGAACGTTGGCCAACTGGCGAGAGAGCAGTACGGCATTAACCAGGTGTACCTCGTGGGTTTCGGGTCGTACCAGGGCACCGTGATCGCCGGGGAGGAGTGGGGAGCACCCATGCAAATTATGCCGGTGCCAGAGGCGAGGGAGGGCAGCATTGAACACCGGCTGCACGGGGAAAGCCGGGCAAATCGCTACCTGCTTTTTAATACCGAAGACATCCGCGGGTATGATAAAGAAAGCATTCCGCACCGGGCTATCGGCGTGGTTTATCATCCGCAGCAGGAAAAGGTTGGCAATTATGTGGCGTCGGTTATGGCCCATCGGTACGATGCGTTTATTTATCTGGACCAAACAACGGCCCTGCACCCGCTGCACCTGCAACCGGATGCGGAAAAAATGCCGGATACTTATCCCTTTGCCTTTTGACCAGGCAACAATCGGCGAAAAGAGGAGAGAGTTGGATGTCAGACCTGGTGATCGTGCAGGATAACATTATCGTTGCCCCACCGGCGATTGCGGCGGCAAACCTCGGCATAGTTTCGAATTTGGTCTTTGATCCAGTGAGGTTTTGGGAACGCCTCAAACGAAAGTTTTCCTTCGGCATCGTCGGTGCTGAACACAAGGATATTTCCAACACCGAACATCCGGTAAAAGAAGGGCTCTTCAATGGAGGTGTCTCTCACGCGGTATAGTTCTGTTTCGTTCGTGTTCTTACTAAACACACCCTTTGTAACAATAATGCGCTGATCGGTGAGTGTAAACCGGTGCGATTTTACCAAGAGCCATTTCCACCAGCCATACACAAAAGGCACCAGCAGCAAAACGAGCAGGACCGGGTTGCTCAGCACAATGGCCAGCACCACCACGCCTGCGGCCAGTATTCCGGCCACAACAAAATATTTCAGGTTTACGATCTGCGACGGACTGGTTTGGTGAATCGTTTTTTCCGGCTCCATGCATGCTCTGTTTTTATGCGCCTAATATAAGTAAATTTGTCCCCTGACTTGCTATAGAAAACAATCATTTATGCAGACGATCACCACCGAAAAAAAGATGGCCGCAGCCACCCGGGATTTCTTACCCCTGCAAGGCACCGACTATGTGGAGTTTTATGTAGGCAATGCCAAACAGGCCGCTCACTATTACATGAGTGCTTTTGGTTTCCAGGCTTTGGCCTATGCCGGTCCCGAAACGGGTGTAAAGGATAAAGTGAGTTATGCCGTGCGGCAGCACAAGCTGACATTTGTTTTGACAACGCCACTGCGGCCCAACAACGAAATAGCCGATCATATCTACCGGCATGGCGATGGAGTAAAAGTGTTGGCGCTTCGGGTTGATGATGCTGCGTCGGCCTGGCAGGAAACCACCAGCCGTGGCGGTAAAAGTTTCCTGGAGCCGCAGCGCCTGAGCGATGATAACGGGGAAGTGGTTTTGAGCGGCATTCATACCTATGGCGCCACCGTGCACCTGTTTGTGGAGCGCAAAAATTATCGCGGCGCCTTTTTGCCGGGCTTCCGCACCTGGAGCAACCCTCATTTTGCCCCGGCCAGCACCGGCCTGCTTTATGTGGACCATTGCGTGGGCAATGTGGGCTGGAACCAGATGAACCCCTGGGTGAAGTTTTACGAAGAGGTAATGGGCTTCCGGAATATTCTCACCTTCGACGACAGCGATATTTCTACCGAATACTCGGCGCTGATGAGCAAGGTAATGAGCAACGGCAATGGCTACGTAAAATTTCCCATCAACGAGCCGGCCGAGGGAAAGAAAAAATCGCAGGTAGAGGAATACCTTGAGTTTTATAATGGCGAAGGTGTGCAGCACGTCGCCCTGGCTACGGCCGATATTGTGAGCACGGTACGTGACCTGAAAAGCCGCGGCGTGGAGTTTTTGCAGGTGCCTACCACCTATTACGACGACTTGCTCGACCGTGTGGGCAAAATAGACGAAGATTTGGCTCCGCTGAAAGAATTGGGCATACTGGTTGACCGCGACGATGAAGGCTACCTGCTTCAGCTTTTTTCCAAACCAGTGCAAGACCGGCCAACGCTTTTTTTCGAAATCATTCAGCGCAAAGGCGCTAAAAGTTTCGGCAAGGGAAATTTCAAAGCCCTCTTCGAGGCCATCGAACGGGAGCAGGAGGCCAGGGGGAACCTGTAGAGAGAAGATTTGAGGATGGTTCTTGAACAATTGGGATATGCGGGGTATTCAGAGCTGAAATTGTCCACTGCGGCAAAATCATGATTGATCAAAAGCAAAGACCCGAAATCCAATATCTCCTGTTTTTCAGCGTTTTTATGTTTTTTGTATGCATTTGATTAATAAACTTGTCGCCTAAAGGTTATTGCGTGATGAAGAACCTCTTTCTGCCTCTTTTACTGCTGGCTGCGTCGGTTTGTTCCGGGCAGGGAATGCAAGCATCGTTTATTGATTACCAGCGAAATTTTTCGCGGCCCTCCATGGCTATGCAAAACAAGCTGGATACGCTGCAGAAGCAGTTTGTGGCAAAGAATCTTCCCTGGCCGGCCCGCCACCTTTATATCCGTTCGTTCAAGTACGACGGCCAACTGGAAGTATGGGTGAGCAACAGCCGCAAAGAACCGTTTAAACTTTTTAAAACCTACCGAGTGTGCGCCCTGGCCGGCACGCTGGGACCCAAACGCCTGCAGGGCGATTACCAGGTTCCAGAAGGGTTTTATTACATCAACGAGTTCAACCCCAACAGTAATTATTTTTTGTCGCTGGGCCTTAATTATCCCAATGCCTCCGATAAAATACTGGCCGACCCGGTTCGCCCCGGCGGCGACATTTACATTCATGGCAGCTGCGTAACGGTAGGCTGCATTCCGGTGACGGATCAGCAGATTGATGAAATTTACCTCCTGGCCGCTTTTGCCAAAAACGCCGGCCAGGATTTTATCCCGGTGCATATTTTCCCTATCCGGTACAACAACCGGAAGAGCATTGATTACCTGGCCACCCTTACCAAAACGGACGAAAAGCTGAAGGTGCATGCCGCCAATCTGGAGGCGGTGTATGATCATTTTGAGGCCACCCGCCAACTGCCGGTGATTATGGTGGACAGTAGGGGCACCTACGTTTACGATAACCTTACCAAAAAAGTGGCGGCTGAAATACCCGTGCAGAAGCCAAAAAAACAGCCGGCGCAGCACCGGGTGCGCAACGTTACCCAACTGGCCGATGTGGTACTTGCCTGGCCCCGGTTTCAGGGCGGGGGCGATAACTTTCTGAAATACCTGGACCAGATGGGAAGGGCGATGGGTGCCTTGTTGCCGGCCGGCACCAAAAAGGCCAACGTGCAGGTGGAGTTTATTATAGATGTGGATGGCGTGCCTACCAATTTTAAAGTGCTGCAGGGCGTAAACGAAGATTTCGACGACGAGCTAATTTCGGTGCTGGAGCAAATGCCCTCCTGGGAGCCGGCGGTGCTCGACGGTAATAAAGCCGTGGCGAAAAAAATAAAACAAAGTTTTTTGGTGGAAAGGGCACCTTAAATACTTGCTCCATCAGCCGTAAAAAAGCAGTCCCTAAAAGGCTGCTTTTTTGTTTGCGTAGTTTTACAGGAAAAGCCGGCCGTAAAATTCCGTCATCTGGCGAGGCTACTGCGCACTGCCGCCGTAATAACCATAGAAAAAAGAAAGGGAAGAATTGCCATTGTGCAGAAGCCCGCGAGGCAGTAGTTTTGTATCAGTTGATCGCCGAAAAGGATCGCTCAATATCCGAAAAACCAAAACCAATTGCGTATCCTGAAAAACCGTAATCTGTTATCTTTTGAAGTCCGTTTTTAATTTAGTATCCCTGAAAACAACCCAGTTCTTATGAAAACCGCAGGCGTCCAAATCAAATGAAAAAAACCGTGTACCACTAAAACTAATCGCCTGAAATTATTTCCCCCCGCTTTTTGGCGGGGGGATTCTTTTTTTATGCAAAGAACTCGTGCCGCTTTCGGAAAGCCTGCGTTGCGTTCCTGAACGTAAGGCGCGGCGCCAGGTTCACCCCTTTGGTCAGGGCCTTCAACTTTTCGGTAGAATTGTACGCCATCACCGACACAAGCTCTTCGGTATCGCTTTCGTAAAACACTTCCACCAATATATCGTCAAGCTCATAAAGGTCAACTACAAAACTGTCTTCCAGCCGCGACAGCAGGTAGGTGGCTTCGCTGAGGAGAATATCGGCTTGCTGCTGATAGCTCATCTGGTAAAAAGTAGAAGCATTGATCATGGGGGCTCTTTTGATGAAGAATACCTGTCTGATTAACTGTTGCAGTTTTTGTGCCAGTAAAAAGACCGTTTAAATGTGGTGAAACAGAGTGAAACAAGCGTTGTCGAACCTGGAATTTGTCCGCAGATTGGGGAATATTAAACAGAATGAAGCCTTCATTTTCATCAGTTTAGTTTATCAACAACCGGCGACGGGCAATGGTTCAAAAACGATCAAACCCTTTCTGGATAACCCTACAATCCATCCATTTGAACAATGCAATTGCCTGACGCTTTTTGAGCCAATGGAAGGCTAGAGGGTATCCAACGCCCGGCGTATATCGGCCAGGATGTCATCGCGGTGTTCCAGGCCGGCCGAGATACGGATCAGCCCCGGGGTAATGCCCACGATTCGTCTTTCTTCATCGGTGAGTTTCGCATGGGTGGTGCTGGCCGGGTGCGAAGCAATGCTGCGGGTATCGCCCAAATTTGCTGTGAGCGAAAGCATTTGCAGGGCATTTAAAAACTTCCGCCCGGCGTCCAGCCCGCCTTTTAGCTCAAAACAAAAAATGCCGCCGCCATCGCTCATTTGCCTCCTGGCTATATCGTGCTGCGGGTGCGAGGTCAAAAAGGGGTGTTTGATCCAATTGATTTTTTGGTGGCCCTCCAGTGCCTGCGCCACATACAGGGCGTTGGCGGCATGGCGCTCCATGCGCACATGCAGGGTTTCCATGCTTTTGCTGAGCACCCAGGCGTTAAACGGCGAAAGCGAAGGGCCGGTGCTGCGGCAAAAAAGATAGATCTCCCGGATCAGTTCTTTGCGTCCTACCACCACGCCGCCCAGCACCCGTCCTTGTCCGTCAATCCATTTCGTGGCCGAGTGCACTACCAGGTCGGCGCCAAAAGCAACTGGCTGCTGCGACACCGGTGTGGCAAAACAATTATCCACGTTCAGGATCAGGTTGTGCTTTTTGGCCAGGGCGCTGAGGCGTTCGAGGTCGATGATTTCCAGTCCGGGATTGGTGGGCGTTTCCACGTAGATCATCTTCGTATTGGGCTTAATCAGGCTTTCCCACTCATCGGGCGCATCGGCGCGGAAGTAGCTGTATTCCATACCAAACCGCGGCAGGTATTTGGTAATAACGGTGTGGGTGCTGCCAAAAATGGCGTTGCACGACAGGAGGTGGTCGCCCGATTTTAGCAAGGCCATAAAAGTTGCAAAAACGGCACTCATGCCGGTAGCCGTGGCAAATCCGTCTTCGGCGCCTTCGAGAATGCGCACCCGGTTCACAAACTCCTGCACATTTGGATTGGTAAACCGGCTGTAAATGTTGTCGTCCGATTCGTCGGCAAAGGCGGCCCGCATGTCCTCGGCATTGTCGAAACAAAAGGAGCTGGTGAGAAACAGGGGAGACGAATGCTCCATCTCATCGGTACGGGCCACCTGGCTGCGAATGGCTTCTGTAATGCGGTGCTGGTCCATGAAAAAAAATTTTTTTAGTCCGTTAGCCAGTTGGCCAGGCCGGCGGTGATGGCCTCTGTTTCTACCAAAAAGCCATCGTGTCCATAAAGTGAGTCAATGGCGGCAAAACGGGCGCCGGGAATATGCCGGGCCAGGAATTGTAGTTCCTGAACAGGGCAAAGCAGGTCGGAGGTAATGCCCATCACCAACGTTTTGGTTTGAATGCTGCGCAACACCTCTTCCAGCGAGCCGCGGCCCCTGGCCAGGTTGTGCGAGTCGAGCGATTTGCTCAATGTCCAGTAGCTGTAGGCCGAAAAGCGGTTGGCCAGCTTTTCGCCCTGGTACCGGATGTAAGAAGATGCCATAAACTGATCAACCTTTTCGTTGTCCGTATCGGTTTGGGCCTTCACAAACGACTCGTAGCTCCGATAAGTAAGCATGCCGATTGCCCGTGCCACCTTTAGCCCATTGCGCCCGTCGGTCAGTTCGCCGGCCGTCCAGGTGCCGTCGGTTTCAATGGCCATCCGTTGCGCCGTATGGATGGCAATGCCCCAGGCACTTTCCCGCGCCGAAGTGGTAATGACAAACAGGTTTTTGGCCATGGCAGGCTCCATTACGGCCCACTCCAGCACCTGGTAGCCGCCCATGCTGCCGCCTGCTAAAAGATAAATGCCTTTTATGCCGAGATGCTGCCGCAATAAAATATGGGCCTGCACCATATCGCGGATGGTAATAAACGGAAACGTGTGCAGGTAGGGCTTACCGGTGTGCGGGTTGGTGCTGGCCGGGCCCGTGGTGCCGTAGCAGGAGCCAAGTATGTTGGCACAAACCACAAAATAGTTGGCGGTGTCAAACGGCAGGCCTTGGCCAATAAGGTTGGGCCACCATTCTTTGGCGTTTGCATTGGCGGTGAGGGCATGGCAGATCCAAATAACATTGTCGGCCGCCTCGTTCAGCCTTCCCCAGGTGTGGTAGCTGATCGTAAGCTCCGGTAAGGCCTCGCCCGATTCGAGCACAAAGGGCTGGTGCCAGTGAAAAACCTGTTCGCCGTCAGAAGCCGCCGTAAGAGAAGGGCCCGATAAAAGTTGCTCATTCATTTGTAAGGCGCAAAATTGTGGAAATAATGAATGAGATGGCATTTTGGGTGGAAAAAAGAAAAACGGGAGCGGTAAGGCAGAAACCTTTGTGCGCTGCGGTTTTTAAGGGCCAATAAAAAAGGGTGTTGCAAAAACGTAAGGCAACACCCTCTCAGGCTTGTTTTTGTCCGATAGGCTGTGCGGCTTTACATGGTTAATTTGTAAAGCACAACCAGTAAGGTGATCAGGCTGCCGAAGAAAATCAGGGCTCCCATCCGTTCGGAGATGTTGCTGAACATTTTCATAAAGTAATTTTTAAAAATGAGCGGCCGTTCAGAGGAAGGAAACGGATGTTCAAAGGAGGGATAGAGCAAAAATAAGCGGCCGGCCCCAAAGATGCAAGCACCTGTGCGGCTTCATTTTTTGCAAATGCAATGGAGGCTTGTGAAAATGAAATTCCTGCTTAAAGGCAGCCTTTTTCGGGCGCAGGCGACGAAGCATAGCAAAGGCGTTTGTTTTGGCAAGCTCCGGCCAAATCGTTTTACCGGACTCGTTTCCGGTTAATGGCTTTTACCCAGTTGGGGTGGTCGCATACCCGGCAGTTGAGCCTGGTAGCCGGCGCCAGCTCTTCGGTGTGCCCGCACTGGGCACAGGCATAATGCCCGCCTTCTTTGATCGTTTGAACGGTCACGTCGCACAGGTCGGGCAGCACCGGCAGCCCGTAAGTTACGTCTTCATCGTCCAGGTAATAGACGCTCACTTCCCCGTTTGGCTCAAGGATGGCCTGTTGCAGTTGCCCGAGGTGGCTCACACTGTGCAGCCGGAGCTGCGAAAAAAATTCGTCTCTGGCAATGGGCTCTTTTTTAAAATTCCGGAAGAGAAAAATGCCCTTGTCCACAAGGCAGGTGGGCTGCCCTTCAAGGTATTTTTCCACCCGGTCGAAGTGGTTGATGAGATAGGTGATGAACCGGTACAGGCTAAGGACAACAGCAAAAACGACCATGCCGGGAAGCAAACCCACGTCTTTGTAAAACATCGGGTCGCCGGCGGCCGACCCTAGCCCGACGATCACACCCAGTTCAAATACGGAGAGTTGCTTTACACCCCGTTTGCCCAACAATCGGAGGCTCATCACAATCACCGTGAACATGATCATGGTGCGAACCACTGTTTCCACCAGAAAAGCCTTTGATTCGGTGCCGAGCAGAAAGCTTTTCCAATCAATGAATTCGAGAACGTATGGCATAATATAAATGACAGGCAAGCGTTGGTCCGGATGGCTGCGGCCTGGCCTTGAAGATACAATTTCCGAAGTTCATCAGTAGCGGCTTAAGTCGCCGGGTCGTCAGGATTTTTTTGCATTGGCAGCAGCTTCGCCTGTTCCGCCGTTTTCCGGTTTTTGGCTGAAGTCTTTTTTTCATTAGCGCAGCGGCAATCGCCGGCCAAAAGGCAGCATGCACTTTATAAAAAAGGCTGTTCCGGTTTTGGGAACAGCCTTTTTTGGCAACTGCCACAATCGCTTTTATTCGCTTCTTACCAGCTTAACGGTTTGCACTACCTTTTTTTCGCCGGCCACCGCCGTCATACGGCAATAATACAGGCCCTGTGCCAGCCCGCTGGCATTATAGTCGGCATAGTGAATGCCGGCGGCCCTTTGACCGCTGAATACCAGCCCTACTTGCCGTCCCACAAGGTCAAACACCTGGATGCGTACCTGCGCTTTTTCGGGCAAACTGTATTGAATGCGGGTATGCCGGCCAAACGGGTTGGGCGCCGAACTTATACTGTACCGAAGCAGGGTTGCTTCCGGCACAGGACGGCCGCTGGCTGCGCGGGTGTCCGAAGGCTGCACAATGATTGGCGGCGCCGGGTTGTCGTTAGTGTCTTTCTTGTTGTTGACATAACCGGCCGGCGGCGTTGACGAGCAAACATTGGTGCTGTTGGCCGGATCGCCCAGGCCGTCGCCATCGGCGTCGCGGTAGTAGGTCTTTGGCCAGTACACTTTCGCATCGGCATCGTTGCAGTCTATACTATTGCGCACAAAGCCGGCCGGCGGTGTGTTGGTACACTGCTGAATTTTCGAATTGGCATCGCCATACCAGTCGCCATCGGCATCGCGGTAAAAGGTCTGCACCGAGTGAATTTTCGGATCGTTATCGTTGCAATCGGTATTGCGCAAAATAAAGCCGCAGGGCACTTTTATATTGCTGCCCCAGCCGTCGCCGTCTTTGTCTTCATACACCGTGCGATAGTCGTTGCAATCGAGGTTGTTGGCTACGTAACCCGCCGGCTGGGTTGGACCTGTGAGCGGTTTTTTCGGATCGCCAAAGCCATCGCCATCCCAGTCCCTGTACCAGGTGGTGGGGGTGGTGCTGGCCGGGTCGGGGTCGGGCCCGGGATCGCCGGGTCCGTCCTGTGCCCGGGCTGGCAGCAGCATACCGAAAAAGCAGATGGCGAAAATGGCTGGCGGCAATTTTTGTTTTATGCTGGACATGTCTAAATTTTTTGATGTTAACATTCTTCAGGGGCTTTTTGCTATGGCCAAATGCTACCGGCCCCGTTTCGCCGGCTGTGCGGTGCCGGCCGCTGCACGGCTTAGGTTCAAACGGAAGCGGTCGGCACGGGCCGAAGCCGCATCGTTGGTAATGGCGAACGACAGCGTGAAAGGTTTATCCAGGCGCACCGGCCTTGTTGTTTTCAGGTAGCTGTCTTCCAGCACTGCCTTCATGCCGGCCTTGGCCAGATTGGCTGCAGAAAACGCCAGGGCATATTGCCCCGCGGAAAGATTCCAGAGCTTTAACTGCAGCACGTCATTTGTTTTCGGCAATGCCCTGCGCTCCATCATTAACGCCTCGCCATTCCTTAGCAGTGCCAGGTTTTCTTTCGGGTTAGCCAGCTTCACCCCATCGTTTTGGTCAAGGCTATTGGCATACCTGTCGTTGTACGACAAGAGCACTTCATCGAGCAGGCCTGCCTTGCCGTTGCTGCCAATGCGTTGAATGCTTACCCGCAGGCTTTGTCCGGCGGTTGGGTTGGCAAAAATGCCGGTAGGGGTCACCGTGGCTTTTTTGCCGGTCTTGGCCGTTCGGAAAACATTCATATCTGGCGTGGACGATTTATCCGATTCCTTAAATACCACGCTACCGGGTATTCCCTGGCTGATGGTCCTTACCATAAAGCTTTGGCCCGTTTGGATGTACTGGCTCACCGGGCTGGCCGCAGCCGGCACCACATCGTAGGTGGAGCCATTGTAACTCAGCAAAACGAAAGCTCCAACGCCGTTGGCACCATCCAACTTCGGATCCCAGAGGTAGAAGTTGTTTTGCACATTATTGAGCGTTAGCGTGGCAAAGTTCACCGGCGACTGGTAGGGGTTGCGCACGGCCGAGAAGCCGGTAGCGAAGACAAAGGAATTGACCTCGCCAACATTCAACTGGCCCGTGTGGCGGAGCGTGGTTGGTGTGGGTGGCACGGCCCGGCCGCCAAGCGGAATACCCCGGTCGCCGCGGATAAAGATCATCGTTGGCAGATTGGGTAACTCACTGATGGTGTTTGGCAGCGGGTCCCAGGTGTTGGTGGGATTATTGTACCGCTTGATGGACGATGCGGCACCCGGATTCTGGTCGAAGCCATCGGCTACCGGGCCACCCGTAATGTGGGTGCCGTAGCCCGGGAACGGATTGGGATCGGGTGAAGCATTGGTTCGGCTTTCCTGCCAGGAATCAAAGATCGAAACCGTTCCGTTGAGTGGAGAGTTCATCAGCCTCCAAGCCCTGCGGGCAGGGATGTAGCGTTCGGTCCGCACAAACCCTTCCACAATGTTGCCTGTAACAGGCGCCAGGCGGGCTGTTTTGGCTGCGGTGCTTTTGAACGTAAGGAGGGCTGTAGCCGCCGCACCGGTAGTAAAGGTTCCGGCCACGTCCACTGTTCCATACACGTCCAGGGCCGAGCCAAGAATTGCGCTGCCGCCGGCATCAATCGTCAGATTGTTCAGGTCATTGCTTGCCGGGGTAAAGTTCAGCGTTACGGCGTCAGTCGAGGGAAGAACGACTAGGTTTGATGCTGTTGAACCACTGAGGGTGCCAGCGCCAATCCGGTTGGTCAGCGACAGCGTGTTTCCATTGATCTGCAGCTCGCTGCCGGCCGGAATGCTAATGATACCCTGCACCGCCCAATCGGCTGTCATGGTATAAACGTTTCCGCGGTTGGCCAACTGGAAGGTGGCGCCGGCGCCAAAATCAGCCGGGCTGCTGCCGCTTCCGTCGGGGTTAATGCCCCAGGTGGCCAGGTTATGCAGGTCGCCGGAAGCCTTGGTATAATAGATCGTACCCGGCGCATCCACCCGCTGAATGGTGATACGTACACTGTCGGTGGCGGTTTCGCCATCGCTGTCGGTCACGGTGAAGTAGATGGTGTGTTCGCCTTCGCTCAGCTCACTGGCCAGTTTGTAAATGCTTTCGCCCTCGCCAAGCGGCCCGTCAATGCTCGACCGCCAGGTTAGAGCTGATGCCGGGAAGCTTTCGTCATCGGTGTCTTGCGCAGTGCCGTTAAAGTTTATGGGCTGGTCGCCAATAAACACATCGTCGTTGGCAGGGCTGGTAATAAGCGCCACGGGACCGGAGTTAGGTGTGCTGAACGGCCCATCGGATTGATCCATGCCTACATTGAAACCATCGCTCACCAGCACTCTTATCAGGCCATTGGTGGTGGCACCTAAGGTGCTGATTATTGCCGTATAGTTTTTTTCGGTTAAATCTAAGTCCAGCATTGTCCAGGTAGCACCGCCATCTTTGCTATATTCCACCGCGTACGTAAGGGTATTGCCGTCTGCATCGCTGGCTTCCCAGGTAAAATTGGCCGACACTCCCGTCAGCGTTTCGCCGCCGTTCGGAAACAGCACCTTTACCATAGGATCATTGGCGCTGGCTGTGATCTGGCCAATAACGCTGCTGTTAAAAATGACCTCTATTTTTTTAATGGAAGGATCCCATAGGGCCGGAATCGCAAAGCTCCCCAAAAGTGGCCCCGTGGGGTCGTCTTCGTTGATAACCTTTGGTTCGAAACTTATCGTTTTTACAGTGGCATCTGCAGCCGTCGCAAAACGCAGCGTGTACAGACCTGGTGGTGGGGTGGCAGGCGTTGTGCTGGTCAGGAACTTAATCACCGGATCGAAGGCCACGGTTTTAGCATCCAGATTGATAATTCCCCTTACAATACGGTAATCCATTGCCATAACATTTGCTACTCGTTGTCCCGCCAACCTTGCATTTGTAGTAAATTTTGCTTCGATGGCCGTTCGCAGAGCTTTGTACGTCCAATCCGATATCCAGGTTGGGGTGCAATAGGCCATAAGCTCTGTTGTGCTGGTATCTTCAATTCGCCGAAACTGGCTGTTGTAGCCATAGATCATTTTCTGCACGCCGCTTCGCATAGGGCCTATCTTGGGTCTGCCGCCGCTCACATTGCTTGCCGGGAATCCTTGCGGCGTAGCAGTAAATGCACCGCAGAAGGGTACGTGCCTTCGTCCCAGCAAATGGCCGATCTCGTGCGGCGCTGTCGTGTACACCGCTAAGTCATGCATCGTGGCAACATTCCCGGGAATACCTCCCGCCGCCCCTTGCGGCTCTCCTGCACCACGGGCATGCATGATTGATAAATAAAAATTGGCCGCCTCGGGTGGATGATTGGCTGCATGCAATACATCTAAACGGGTATTATTTCTAGTGAAAAGGTCGCTGTATTCCCTTCCGGCCGGTGCCGCACCTCGATCATATACCCCCGCATTGTTAGCGCCATAGCTGACATTAACTTTACTGATCGGATAAATTGAAAGAATTTCTGCTGAAAGCTGGGCGACTGTTCGCCTGAAAACCGCATCCGCTATGGCCTGCTTCACCCCGTTTTCATCCGTCCATTCCGTGTTGTAAAATTTCAGGTTAAGAATTTTTGAGGCTTTAAAATCGGCCGTGTACTTGCAGTCATTCGGTGTGCCTGCCACCTCTTTGCAGTCCATGCCTTCGCCAAAACTCAACTCCACCATTCCGGTTAGCCAGGTAGCGGGTAGTCGGAAGTTGAGGCTTTTCTTTTCATCTTGTCGCAAGGCGATCAGGTCGGCTTCAGCGGTTACCTTTTTAGCTGCCTTAAACGTTGGATTATCTGGCCATAGGGGCGACTCCGGAAGCTCTACGCCATTGCGTTTGCCCACAAGCCTCGGCCGCATGTTCTTTTCATTGGCATCGTTCGATTGCACAAAAGCACGGACAAAGGTTTCTTTCTTTTCAATCAGCACAATGCTGTTTTCCCAATCCTGCACCGTTTGGTTCACCTCCAGCGCCACCAGTTCCAGTTCTTTTGTTTGATAGTATAAACCCATTAGTGTCCAGTTCCAGCAGTCGCTGCTGCTGGAAACGGTGAAGCTGGACGTGGCCTGGCCCTTAGTAATGGTGGTTGGCCGGTCGTAAAAATTCCACCAGTCCCAATCGTTAGTGAAGAAAGCCGCCCCACCATTCATCGCCACCGTATTACTTGACAATTGAAAATCACCAGCGCCCATAAACGCCCTGGCATTCATTGGTGTACCGGTGGAAACAATGGCATCGCGGCGGGTGTTTACGTCCATGATGGTTTGGGTAGCCGTGCCCGGCGCCCTCACCACCGACCCGTCGTAAATGATAATGTTGCCCACATAATTGGCCCGCGGATCGGTGTAAATCAGCATCAGCGTGCCGCCGTCCACATCGTTTCCGGTTTTTTCAGCGCCGGTAGGCAGGCCGCTGACCACGTAATCGCCGTTGTGGTCCACGTTTTTCGAGTAAGGAAAAGCCGCGGTGACGTCGGCCCGGTACGAAAGTGAGGCCGGGAAGGCCCAGCATTTATCGGCGCCCGAACCAATAAGCGCCATGGGATAATTGGCAGCCGCGTTGTTTTTTGCTTTAAATGTAAGGGTGATGGGCGCCCCGTTGCCGCTGGTGCTGATCCAGAAGTAAGCCCGGATAAACTTAATGTCTTTTGGAAGACCGCTAAACGTAAACGTGGCCGGTTGCACCAGCCCTTTCGGTTCAAACCGCTGGCCAAGCCGGCGGGTAGCGGTTGCATAGTTGAGCCCCTGTTGCGAAAACCGCACGGTTTCGCCGAGGTTTCCATTGCCATTTGCCCTGGAAATAGTTGTGTCAATCAATGCGAAAAGAAGCACTGTGAAAATGCCGATTAGCTTTTTCATATCAGAAGTTTGTAGATGTGGAATTCTGTGTCAATGCCAACTGCGGCGGGCCGCTATTGCTCTTTGTAAACCTTCAGCACTGCTTTCGCAATCTTCATCAGCTCGGCTTTGAACTGCTCTTTGGTTTGCAGGTTGCCGAGGGTGCTGCCGGGCTGGGGTGTAATGACCTCGTGCGTCAGCGTTTCCCTGTTTTTGCTGATTTGGTAGCCAACTTTTTTGCTGGAGTAATAGAAGACTTCCACCTTGAATAAGCCGTCGGTCAGGCTGTCGAGCACCTGTTTTTGCTCACTGGCCTGGCTAAATGATAAAAATGGGAGCAGGAGCATACAGAGAAAGAGTAGGGGCTTCTTTTTCATGGCAAGTGGTTTAGGTAAAAAATGAATAGACCCGATGGTACAAAAACGCTATGGTTGCGCCGGTGGCGAATCAAGCTGTTTATGGCGCACGCCCTACAGGGTCAGCAATTGGGAGAGAAGAGAAGGCCCGGGTCTTCCGTAGCGGAAGCATCACAGATTCAGGTTAGCGACGCAAATGCCTATACCTGTTTTTGACGTTCTGTTCAAAGCCGCGATGGAACGTTCAGTTAACGTTTTGTAAAGCCGGAAAAATTAAGCGAGGGTACTTTTGCCGAAAGGCAGATCAACACTGTAAAAGTAAAAACAAAAAACACGCATCTCCAAATATTCTGTGAAATTTTTTCGTGGGTAGGCTGGCCCACTCGTTAAACGACGAAAAAAATGACGGGAGAGGTGACGATGCAAACAAACGGCTGCAAGGCAACGGTTTTCATCAACGCCTTAAGGAGCTGGTTTCGCCATTCCGTCCTGCCTAATGCGGGGTGGGCAAAAACAAAACCGCTCTGCTCCGGTGTTGCCATGACGCAATTCCGCTCGCAGCCGCCTGTCACCCGACGGCCCGTCTGACCAGCCAAGGCACCATGACCCGAGTGAAAAGATGTAAAGCAGGCGGCATAACCGGTGAGCCCGGCCGGGCGCCGCTTTTCCGCCTTCAGGTAATTTTTGTTGAAAAAAAGAGGAATGGTGGCCGGGGCTAGACCCCGCCGCTCCGGAGGGGGGTGTGCCTGAAACATTTGTTCCATCATTTTACACAAATGAACGGATCAAAAACCCTCGGTCCGTCTATTTTTGAAGGGTTAGAAGAAAAAGCCACTTTTGTAACGGCCCGGAAAACCCGCCGCCCGCCGCAAGCGTTGGTAAGCAATCGTTTTCTCATATAGCAGTAAATCAATCATCGTCCGCTGTGTCCACAGCGGACTTTTGTTGCAAAAAGAAAACGGCCGTTAATTCGCCGGCCCAAAAAAATGTTCATTAAGTTCCAGGTAAATTTTACGAATGAAAGTGCTTCTAAAAACGGGTCCGGGCTGGCTGATGGCTGTTTTACTGGCCATGCTGCTTCCTTTCGCCGCTGCCTCGCAACAAAAGGGCGCCCCAATGAAGCTCTGGTACAATCAGCCTTCGGGCTCTACCTGGGAGAATGCGCTGCCGATCGGCAACGGCCGCCTGGGCGCCATGGTGTATGGCAATGTGGAAACGGAAACCATTCAGCTCAACGAGCACACAGTTTGGAGCGGCAGTCCCAGCCGGAACGACAACCCGTTGGTGAAAGACTCGCTCGAATTTCTTCGCCGGCTGATACTGGACCACCGCCAAAAAGAAGCGGAACAAAAAGCAAACCGCGTTATCATCAGCAAAGGCTCCCATGGGCAAATGTTTCAGCCGGTGGGTGAGCTGAAGCTGGCGTTTAACGGGCACGAAGGATATACGGATTTTTACCGCGAACTCGACATTGAAAAGGCGGTGGCCAAAACTTCCTACACCGTTAATGGTGTGACGTACACAAGGGAAGTTCTGGCTTCTTTACCCGACAGGGTCATTGCCATCCGATTGACCGCCAGCCGGCCGGGCAGCTTACATTTTACAGCCTATTTCAAACCCTCCCTGCCCAAAGCCGTTCGAACGGCGGGACCAACCAACCAATTGCAGCTTTCCGGCACCACCATGGACCATGAAGGCGTGAAAGGAGCGGTGCGATACAAAGCCATTTCGGAAATAAAAGCCGAAGGCGGTACCATTTCAGGATCAGATACGGCGCTGACAGTGAAAGGTGCCACCGCTGCAACGATCTATATCTCCATTGCCACCAATTTCAACAACTATAAGAACCTGAATGGCAATGAGGCCAGCCGTGCCGCTGCTTATTTATCCAAGGCAACTAAAAAATCATTTGCTGCCATCCGCAGCGGACACATAGCGGCTTTCCAGCATTATTTCAACCGGGTGCAACTTGACCTGGGAACCACCGCCGCGGCTTTGCTTCCGACTGATCAGCGGTTAAAAAATTTTCGCACGGCGGCCGACCCGCACCTGGCAGCGTTGTATTTTCAGTTTGGCCGTTACCTGCTCATTTCTTCTTCACAACCCGGCGGACAGCCGGCTAACCTGCAGGGCATCTGGAACAGCCGGGTGCGGCCGCCCTGGGACAGCAAATACACCATCAACATTAATGCGCAAATGAACTATTGGCCGGCCGAAAAAACCGCCCTGCCGGAATTGCACGAACCGTTTTTGCAGATGGTGAAGGAGATGGCCATCACCGGCCAGCAAACCGCCAGGGATATGTACGGCACCCGCGGATGGATGGCGCATCACAACACCGACATCTGGCGGGCAACGGGGGCCGTGGACGGTGCCTTCTGGGGCGCCTGGGTCAACGGCGGCGGCTGGACCAGCCAGCACCTGTGGGAGCATTATCTCTACAGCGGCGACAACACCTTTCTGGCTTCTGTTTATCCTGTGCTGAAAGGCGCCGCCCTGTTTTATGCCGATTTTCTGGTAGAGCACCCCATTTTCAAATGGTTGATCGTCAACCCGGACATGTCGCCCGAAAATGCGCCCAAAGCACACCAGGGCTCTTCGCTCGATGCCGGCACCACCATGACCAACCAGATTGTCTTTGATGTATTCAGCACGGTGATTCAGGCAGCCGGTATACTGAAAAAAGATGCGGCCTTTGCCGACACGCTTGCGCAGTTGCGCCGCCGCCTGCCACCGATGCAGGTGGGTCAGCACGGGCAGTTGCAGGAGTGGCTTGATGACGTGGACGACCCGGCCGACAAGCACCGCCACATCTCGCACCTATATGGTTTATACCCGTCGAACCAGATATCGCCTTATCGCACGCCGCAATTATACAGCGCCGCCAGAACAACGCTCATTCACCGGGGCGATGTTTCCACCGGCTGGAGCATGGGCTGGAAGGTAAATTGGTGGGCAAAGCTGCTGGACGGCAATCATGCTTACAAGCTGATTCAGGACCAGCTCACCCCAGTGGGGACCAACGAGGGCGGCGGCGGCACCTACAACAACCTGTTTGATGCTCATCCGCCATTCCAGATTGACGGCAATTTTGGCTGTACGTCCGGCATTGCCGAAATGCTGGTGCAAAGCGCCGATGGCAGCTTGCACCTGCTGCCGGCGGTGCCCGATGTATGGAAGGGCAGTGGCAGCATTGCCGGTCTGCGGGCCCGAGGCGGTTTTGAGGTGGTCACCCTGCAATGGAAAGGGGGCAACGTGGTGAAGGCGGTGATTCGTTCAACGCTTGGCGGCAACCTGCGCCTGCGTGTTCCGAATGCTGTTCGTGTAACCAATGGCGTGAAGCTGAAAAAAGCGATCGGTGAAAACAGCAACCCGTTTTACGCCGTAGAGAAAATTGCGGAACCCCGGGTGTCCGGGAAAGCAACTCTGACGCTGCCGGTTTTGCCGGATGGTTTTGTATATGACCTGCCCACCAAAAAGGGGCAGGTGATTACGCTGTTTGGAAATTAAAAACTGTTTTCTCTTTAAAATGAGAAATACAATAGCTGGTTTTGGTTTGACTCGAGGGTCGCAGTTATGCCACCTCACCTCAACAACCTTTCGAATAATCAGAGTGACTGCTTTCCCTCTCCAGATGGAGAGGGGCGGGACGATACTGACATTGTCAGAGAGTGGGTCGGGTTGAGGTGAGAAAGCGGCCGGAGCTAAGTGTTTTTTTATTGCTCACTTGACTCCGGATGAGCAGGAGTAGATGCATTGCTTTGTGAAGTAACCTGCATCAGTGCAGTGATTCATTATTGGTTGAACCGAAGACTGAAACTATTTTTTGCCGATTTACACATAATCATTCTACGCATGAAAAAGCTTTCTTGTTTAAAACAAATTTTGCTGTTGTGGGTACTTCTGCAAAGCACCACTGCCCTGGTTGCACAGGTAAAATCAGCGCCTGCCGGATTCGATGTGGAGCGTCCCAACATCCTGCACGGGACCATTGATTCCATTACCTACACGTCCAAAACCGTGGGTACAAAACGGCAGGCGCTGATTTACACGCCGCCTGGTTTTTCCAAAAGCAAAAAGTACCCGGTTTTATACTTATTGCACGGCATCGGTGGCGACAAAATGGAATGGTACAACGGCGGTAAGCCAAACGTGATTCTCGATAACCTGTATGCCGACGGCAAAATAGAACCGATGTTGGTGGTGATGCCGAACGGCCGGGCCATGAAAGACGACCGGATGGTGGGCAACCCGTTTGACAGCGTAAAAGTGAAAGCCTTTGCCACCTTTGAAAAAGACCTGCTGAACGACCTCATTCCGCACATCGAAAAAACCTTTCCCGTGCTGAAAGACCGGGAGCACCGGGCCATTGCCGGACTGTCCATGGGTGGCGGACAGTCGCTCAATTTTGGATTGGGAAATCTGGACCGGTTTGCCTGGGTCGGTGGTTTTTCATCGGCACCCAACACCAAACGGCCCGAAGAACTGGTGCCCGACCCTGAATCCGTAAAGCAAAAACTAAAGCTGCTGTTTATCTCCTGCGGTGCCAGCGACGGCCTGCTCAACTTCAGCAAACGCACCCACGATTATCTTCAAACGCACAACGTTCCGCATATCTATTTCATCGAACCCGGCGGCCATGATTTTAAGGTGTGGAAGAATGGGCTGTACATGCTGTCGCAGCTCCTGTTTAAGCCGGTGGACCCGTCAACGTTTTCAAAATATCCGGTGGCTGGGGCACCTGCTGCTACCAACATTTCCTCTGCCGGTTACCCGCAAATCTTGCCTGACCACCGCGTCATCTTCAGCATAAAGGCGCCAGACGCAAAAAAGCTGCAGATTGATTTGGGAAAGAAGTATGACATGGTGCGGGACGAGGCCGGCGTATGGAGTGTGACCACTGATTCCATCGGTGAAGGGTTTCACTATTATTCGCTGCTGATTGATGGTGTGCCGGTGGCCGACCCCGCCAGCGAAACCTTTTACGGCATGGGCCGTATGGCCAGCGGTATCGAGATTCCGTTTGCCGGCGGAGGCTATTATGCGCTGCGGGATGTGCCGCATGGCGATGTGCGCATCAAACGGTATTTCTCGAAAGTCACCAATTCCTGGCGGCAATTTTACGTATATACGCCCCCGGGGTACGATGCTAATACGGCAGAAAGTTATCCGGTGTTGTATATCCTGCACGGCGGCGGCGAAGACGAAAGAGGATGGGCAATGCAGGGAAAAACAGACCTGATACTCGACAACCTGATTGCCGACGGCAAAGCCAAACCCATGCTGGTGGTGATGCCCAGTGCCAACGTGGGCGGCAATGCGTTTGATGAATCAGGCCTGAAGCGGTTTGAATCGGAACTGAAAGATGTATTGATACCATTTGTTGAAAAAGCTTGCCGCGTAAAACCCGGTGCAAAAAACCGGGCACTTTCCGGTTTATCAATGGGTGGCCTGCATACGCTGTACACCGGTGTCAGGAACCACGACCAGTTCTCGGCGCTTGGCGTTTTTAGCTCCGGTTGGATACAACCGGCACAGGCGAAAGTCACCGACGCCCAGTACGCCTTTATGAAAGAAAACGCGGCCGCCATCAACAAAAACATTTCGCCATTCTGGATTGCCATGGGCGGCAAAGAAGACATTGCCTGGAAAAACTGCCAAACCATGATGGAGAAGTTTAAAGAGCTTGGCATCAAACACACATACAGCGAATATGCCGGCGGGCATACCTGGCCCGTGTGGCGCAATAACCTGTACAATTTTGCACCGCTGCTTTTTAAAGACTAAATAGGAATGCGCTTTTACGGAAAAAAAATGCTGATGCACTTTTTCCGGTCGTATCATTTCCCTGGCGTTCGGCTTGACGATTAAAAATGATTCTTGTGAAGATGAAAAAAAAATTTTTCGGTTCTCTTCTTATCCTCCTCATTTGCGGCGACGCAGTGCTCGGACAGGAAAAGCTTTATCCAAACCAGTTTCCACTCCAGGATGTGGTGATTACCGGTGGTGTATTTCAAAAGGCAAGGGACCTGAATATTCAAACCCTGCTGAAATACGACGTGGACCGCCTGCTGGCGCCTTACCGCAAAGAAGCCGGTCTGGAACCAAAGTCGCCGGGCTTCAAAAACTGGGAAGGTCTGGACGGCCACGTCGGCGGGCATTACCTCACCGCCATGGCCTTGAATTTTGCCTCCACCGGCAACACCGAATGCAAAAAGCGCATGGACTACATGGTGAGCGAGTTGAAAGCCTGCCAGGCAGCGGCCACGCGGAACTTTCCCGCTTGGGGCGCTGGTTACGTGGGCGGCGTGCCGGGCAGCGCAAAAATCTGGAGTGCGTTAAAGACAGGTGATTTAGCACCTTACCGGGCAGCCTGGGTGCCCTGGTACAATGTGCACAAGACTTACGCCGGCCTCCGCGATGCCTGGCTGTACGGCGGCAATGAAGAAGCCAAAAAGCTGTTCCTTTCTTTTTGCGATTGGGCCATCAACCTCACCGCCGGCCTCACGGACCAGCAGATGGAAGCCATGCTGGATGTGGAGCACGGTGGCATGAACGAGATGTTTGCCGATGCTTACCAGATGACAGGTGAGCAAAAATATTTAGGGGCTGCCCGCCGGTTTTCGCACCGGCAGTTGCTGCAGCCAATGGCTGCGGGCAAGGACAACCTCGATAACAAACATGCCAATACGCAGGTACCCAAAGCCATCGGCTTTCAGCGTATTGGTGAAGTGGGCAACGAAAACTCTTACACTGATGCCGGTCGCTTTTTTTGGGAAACGGTGACAGGCAACCGGTCGCTTGCCATCGGCGGCAACAGCCGGCGGGAATTTTTTCCCAGCGTTGCGGCGGCCCGCGATTTTATCACCGATGTGGAAGGACCGGAGTCGTGTAACTCATACAACATGCTGAAACTGGCGCAAGGGCTTTTCCGGGTAAAGCCGTCGGCCGCTTACATGGATTATGTGGAGCGAACCCTTTACAATCATATTCTATCCACCCAACATCCCGAACATGGCGGCTATGTCTATTTCACACCGGCGCGGCCGCGGCACTACCGCGTTTATTCGTCGCCCAACCAGGCCATGTGGTGCTGTGTCGGTAGTGGCATGGAAAACCATGGCAAATACAACGAACTTGTTTACACACACCAGAACGACTCGCTTTTTGTCAACCTGTTTGTGCCGTCAAGCCTGAATTGGAAAAAAAAGGGCGTCACGCTGCAACAGGAAACCACTTTCCCCTACGAGGAAAAAACAAAGCTGACCATCACCGGTGGCAATGGCCGTTTTCCCCTGTTAATACGCTACCCCGGCTGGGTGAAGGCCGGTGCGTTAAAAGTCATTGTAAACGGGAAAGCAGTTCCTCTTTCATTAAAGCCCTCGTCCTATATCGCCATCAACCGGCAGTGGAAAAAAGGCGATGTCGTGCAGGTATCGCTACCCATGCACAACACCCTGGAGCGAATGCCCAATGTACCGGAATATGTGGCCCTTCTGCATGGCCCCCTGGTGCTTGGCGCCAAAACCGGCACGGAAGGTTTGCTGGGTCTGGTGGCCGATGATAGCCGCTGGGGGCATATTGCCCACGGCGAAAGACTGCCGGTGGACAAGGCCCCGATTCTGATTGAAGATAACCCTGCCGCCATCCCTGCCAGGCTGGTGCCGGTAACGGGGGCGCCGTTGCAATTTACCTTCTCCAACCTGAAGGTGGTGAATCCCGCCAACCTGGTCCTGGAGCCGTTTTTCGGCATTCACGATGCCCGGTACATGCTGTACTGGATGTCTCTCACCAACTCGCAGTACCGCTCTCACCTCGACTCGGTGGCGGCTGCCGAAAAAGAAAAGCTGGCCATTCAAAAGCGTACGGTTGACGCGGTGGCCCCCGGCGAACAACAACCCGAAGTGGACCACCAGATGCAGGTCTCCCGTTCACGAACGGGCACCAACCAGGATAAATTTTACCGCGAGGCAAATAATGGCGGTTTCTTCAGCTACAACCTGGCAACCGAAGGCGAAACGGCGTTGTCGCTGCAGGTGGTGTACTGGGGCGCTGAATGGGGAGCCCGCAAATTTGATATCTACGTCGGCGACCAAAAGCTGCTCACCGAAGACAATACCGGAAGATGGAACCAATCGGCTTTTCAAACCATCACGTATCCAATCCCGGATGTGATGCTGAAAGGCAAGACGGCTGTGCGGGTGAAATTTCAATCGCTGGAGGGAACAACTGCTGGTGGCGTGTATGGTGTGCGGCTGCTGCGGAAGGGAGAGAATAACAAAAGCAATTCCCGGTAAAATCATTCCGGCGTCACGGCGGAAAAACAAGATGTTCCTTTTTGTTTGCGCCGGCCCAATGATAGGGGTAGTTTTTGGTTCCCGGCTTTAGTGCATCCATTTAACATCGTTGCGTCGCACTCTTGTACGCCTTGTTCGCTATGCATCAGAAGCAATTTAATTGGCTGAAAACACCGAAGGTTCATCGTACTGCGTCACAGGCCTTTCAAACAATGAACCTGTTCATTCCCTCCTTGGAGGGGCAACATTGTCTGCCTCCTTCATAAAGACCAAAAGGAGCGGGTTTTGTCGAAGCAAAAAATCCAAGTCCACCCAATCAATAACGTCAAAAACAATCAGCATGAAAATAAAATCACTGTTTCTCTTCCTCCTCGCATTTTTTGTAGCCGCAACGGCCTTTTCGCAGGACAAAAACTTTTACATCTTCCTCGCCTTTGGCCAATCCAACATGGAAGGCGCCGCCAAAATTGAAGCGCAGGATTCCACCAATGTTGACGAGCGGTTCCGTGTGTTGGAGGCGCTTGATTGTCCCAATCTCAATCGCACCAAAGGCGCCTGGTACACGGCCGTTCCGCCGCTGACCCGTTGCAGAACCGGGCTCTCGCCGGCGGATTATTTCGGCAGAACCCTGGTTGCTAATCTTCCAAAAAAGGTAAAAGTGGGCATCATCAATGTGTCGGTTGGCGGTTGCAAAATAGAGTTGTTTGACAAAGACAACTACCAGTCATATGTGGCCACAGCGCCCGGCTGGTTAAAAAACATGGTCACCGCTTATGACGGAAATCCGTATGGACGCTTAGTGGAAATGGCAAAGCTGGCGCAGAAAGATGGTGTTATCAAGGGCTTTTTATTGCACCAGGGCGAATCGAACACCGGCGACACCCTTTGGCCGCAAAAGGTAAAAGGGGTTTATCAGAGCCTGCTCGCCGACCTGGGGTTAAAAGAGACTTCGGTGCCGCTCTTAGCCGGTGAAGTGGTGGGTGCCGACCAGGGTGGCGCCTGCGCCAGCATGAACAAAATCATCGCGACCCTGCCACAGACTATCCCCACGGCGCATGTCATTTCATCGGCCGGCTGTCCGCAGAACGGCGACAACCTGCATTTTACTGCCGAGGGTTATCGCATGTTAGGCCAACGTTATGGTGAGAAAATGCTGTCGTTGCTGGGTTATAAAGTAAAGGAAGAAAATAGCGGAGCGGGTAAGTAAGTTAGATATTATGACCCCGAACGGGGTCAAATTTGCATAGCCCCCGGTTTCACCGGGGGCTATGCAAATTGAAGCCTCTCAGGCTTCTTTGGATTGCTCAACAATATCTCCATGCTGAATTCCTTGCGATAAAACAGTCCCTGACGAACATAATTCCCCTCCTTTTTCACAAATCACCCATGCCGGCAAGCTCCGGCCGGGTAGCTTAGCGTGGTCTCAAATGGCCACCTTGGTTTTGTGAAATAGCAGAACCGTTTCTCTGGCAACGAACCAAAAGAACATGAAACATTCCCGCTTGCATTGGAAAGAAAGCTTGCTGTTTTCACTTGCTTGTTTCTGGCAATTGATGACCGCTGCCCAAAACCCTATCATTCAAACGGCGTACACCGCCGACCCGGCACCGATGGTTTACAATGGAAAATTGTATTTGTACACCGGCCACGATGAAGATAATTCCTCCTGGTTTGTGATGAACAACTGGAAGCTCTACACGACGGAGGACATGGTGAACTGGACCGACCATGGAGCTGTTGCCTCTTACAAAACGTTCAGCTGGGCCAAAGGTGATGCCTGGGCAGCCCAGGTGGTGGAACGGGCCGGAAAATTTTACCTCTATGCACCGGTTGTTTCCAGAGCCACCAATTCACCCGCCATCGGCGTAGCCGTAGCCGATAACCCGCAAGGCCCGTTTTACGACCCGCTGGGAAAACCGCTGGTGCAAAGCGGTAAAGGCGATATTGACCCCTCGGTTTTTATTGATAGCGACGGACAGGCTTACCTCTACTGGGGCAATCCGTTTTGCTATTACGTAAAGCTGAACGAAGACATGATTTCCTACACCGGCGAGATTGTAAACGTTCCAATGACTGAAGCCGTTTTTGGCAAGCGGCCAGGCGATGTAAAAGACCGGCCAACCCTATACGAAGAAGGCCCCTGGCTGTACAAGCGCAACAGTCTTTATTACCTCTTATGGGCCGGCGGCCCGCTTCCCGAGCATCTTGGTTATTCTACCAGCAATAGTCCCACCGGCCCGTGGAAAAATGCCGGCACACTAATGCCCGCCGAAGGCCGCAGCTTTACCAACCATCCGGGTTTGGTGGACTACAAAGGCAAAACCTATCTTTTTTATCACAACGGTGCCTTGCCGGGTGGCAATGGCTTCAACCGTTCGGTTTGTGTGCAGGAAGTGGTTTTTAACAGAGATGGAACCATCCAGCCCATGAAGATGGAGCCCGGGATTAGCAAAGGCCTGCAGCCGCTGAACCCTTATCAAAAAACAGAAGCAGAAACCATTGCTTTTTCAGAAGGGGTGAAAGCTTCGCAGAATAGCGAGGTGGGTGTGTTTATCAATGCGCTTCAGAACAATGCGTACGCCAGTGTGAAAGGTGTTGATTTTGGTACGACAGGCCCTGCAAAGTTCACCGCACGGGTAGGCGCCACCCACAACGGTGGTGTTACCATGGAACTGCGATTGGACAGCAAGGATGGCCCCCTACTCGGCACCATTAAAGCGCCGATAACCGGAGGTGATGACCGCTGGGCGGTAGTTTCAACAGACGTGCAAAAGACCACCGGCGTGCACGACCTGTATTTTGTTTTTAAAGGCGAAAAGCCTGGCCGCCTTCTTTTTTTCGATTACTGGATGTTTTCCAAATAAACGTTGTAAATAACTTCTCATGATACGGTTCAATATTCATTTTCTCCGGAGGCCGCTTTTTGCCGTTGCGGCGGCGTTACTGTTGGCCAATAGTATTAGGGCGCAAAAGAATACAGCGGCAAAAGACGTTCCGGTATTTTCGAACTTTGTGTACAAGGGCAACGATAAAATTTACAACGACAACCCTTTAAAGCCCGATGAATTTTATTCACCCATCCTGCAGGGTTGTTATCCCGACCCGGCCATCACCCGCAAAGGCGACGATTTTTACCTCGTAGCATCGTCCTTCGCCATGTTCCCCGGCGTGCCCATTTTTCATTCGAAAGATTTGGTGAACTGGAAACAGCTCGGCCATGTGCTGGACCGGCCTTCGCAACTGAAGGTGGAACGCTCCGGTATTTCGGCAGGTATTTATGCGCCGGATATTGAGTACAACCCGCACAACAATACCTTTTACATGATTACTACCCAGTTTTCTGGTGGTATGGGCAACATCGTCGTAAAAACGGATGACCCGGCCAGGGGTTGGAGCGATCCATTCAAGCTACAGTTTAACGGCATTGACCCCTCCCTGTTTTTTGACGAAAACGGAAAAGCTTATGTGGTACACAACGATGCGCCGGACAAAGGAAAAGAATTGTATAACGGCCACAGGGTGATAAAGATTTGGGATTATGATTTGGAAAAAGACCAGGTGGTGGCCGGCTCTGATAAAATTATTGTGGATGGGGGTGTGGACCTTGCGCAAAAACCCATCTGGATTGAAGCGCCGCATATCTATAAAAAGAACGGCCGCTATTTTTTGATGTGTGCCGAAGGCGGCACCGGTGGCTGGCACAGCGAGGTGGTGTTTGTCAGCGACAATCCAAAGGGCCCTTACACACCAGCGCCCAGCAATCCTATACTTACCCAGCGACATTTCCCGGCCAATCGCAAAGACAAAGTGGATTGGGCCGGCCACGCCGATCTGGTGCAAGGCAAGGATGGAAAATATTATGGCGTGTTCCTGGGGATTCGCCCCAACGAAAAGGCCCGGGTGAACATTGGCCGCGAAACCTTTATTTTACCGGTGGACTGGAGCGGCGAATTCCCGGTGTTTGAAAACGGGCTTTTACCCATGAAGCCATACATGAAAATGCCCAAAGGCGCTACCAATCAACGGGGGCAAAACGGGTTCTTTCCGACAGGTAATTTTTCGTTTACCGACAATTTCGCCAGCAACCAGTTAGATTACCGGTGGATTGGTATTCGTGGTCCGCGGGAAACCTTCATTAGCCCATCGAAAAAAGGATTGGCCATTACACCGTTTGAAACCAATATTAAAGCGGCGCTGCCTATATCAACACTTTTTATGCGGCAGCAGCACAGCGCCTTTGATGCTACCGTTGACTTGGACTATCGTCCAAAATCGGAAAAAAGCCTGGCGGGATTGGTTTGTTACCAAAGCGAACGGTTCAACTATGTATTTGGCCTGACAAAGAAAGGCGAGGAGTGCCACCTGGTGCTGGCCCGCACCGAAAAAGGGCTGACCACAGTGGTCGCCAGCACAAAGATTGAAGGAAAAGGTCCGATACAATTACAGGTAGCCGCTTCCGGCGACGATTACCGGTTCAACTATTCGGTTGACGGCAAAAATTTTGAGAACCTCGGCGGTACGGTGAGCGGTGATATACTTTCGACCAATGTCGCCGGCGGTTTTACCGGCCAGTTGATTGGCCTGTATGCCACCACCGGAAACGACATTCAACCAATGGCACTGGAAAACAGTACAGCCTCTAAAAATGGAAAATGAGAAAAAAGTTTGTTGCGATACTCCTTGTCATTTGCAGTGTAGTCACCCTTAAAACCGTAGCGCAGCCGGCTGTGGTCACCAGTCCCGACGGGCAATTAACCGTCAGCATTTCTGTTGATGAAGGCAAGCCCGTGTATGCTGTCAGTTATCAAGGGAAAACCTTTTTGGAGCCATCGCCGTTAGGCCTGAAAACAAACGAAGGCGATTTCACAGCAGGAATGAAATATGTGGGAAAAGAAGAGAACAAGGTTGATAAATCCTACAGGCAAAGCCGCATAAAACAGTCGCAGGTGCACTATGTAGCCAACGGGCTGACATGCACCTTTGAAAATGCACAACAGAAAAAGCTAAGCGTGACGTTTCAGGTCAGCAACAACAACATTGCCTTTCGCTACCAGTTACCTACGTGGGGCGAACGCCGAAGCTGCGTGGTAGAAAAGGAAGCAACCGGTTTTAATTTTCCCTCCAGTGCCACCACCTTTCTTTCGCCCATGATGGCGCCGATGACGGGCTTTGCCCGCACCGCACCCAGCTACGAAAGCGGCTACGAAGCCGATGGCCCGTTGGGAAAAACCACCCGTAACGGTGAGGGCTATGTGTTTCCGGGGTTGTTTCACCTTGGCAACGATGGCTGGGCCCTGGTCTCCGAAACCGGTGTGTCGTCTTTGTATTGCGCCTCGCACTTGAGCGACGGTACCAAGGACGGTGTTTATACGGTTGACTATCCTAATCCCAAACAAAACAACGGCTTTGGCAGCAGCGGCGCAGCCATCAGCCTGCCCGGTGCCACTCCCTGGCGAACCATCACCGTTGGTGAAACGCTGAAGCCGATTGTGGAAACTACTATTCCGTTTGATGTGGTGGAACCATTGTATGAGCCTTCGCAGGATTACCAGTTTGGCAAAGGCACCTGGAGCTGGATTGTGTGGCAGGACCAGAGCATGAACTGGGACGACCAGGTCAAGTTTATAGACCTCGCCTCAACGTTGAAGTATAGGTATATTTTGATCGATGCCCTGTGGGATAAAAACATCGGCAAAGAGCGGATGAGGGAGCTGATTAAGTATGCGCGGCGGAAAGGCGTGGATGTGTTGTTGTGGTACAACTCCAACGGTGCCTACAACGATGCGCCGCAGGGCCCCCGCCATAAAATGAGTTCCGCCATTGAACGGAAAAAAGAAATGAAATGGCTGAAGGAGTGCGGTGTGAAAGGGCTGAAAGTTGATTTTTTCGGTGGCGACAAACAGGAGACCATGCGCCTGTATGAAGATATTCTTTCCGATGCCAACGACTATGGGCTGATGATCATTTTTCACGGCGCTACCTTGCCCCGCGGCTGGGAGCGGATGTACCCGAATTTCGTTGGCAGCGAAGCGGTACTGGCTTCTGAAATGCTCATTTTTTCGCAGGGTGTTCGGGAATCGGAAGCGTTCTTTGCCACGTTGCATCCGTTTATCCGAAACGCGGTGGGCAGCATGGAATTTGGCGGGGTTTTGCTCAACAAGTTTTTAGTGAAAAGCAACGAGCGCCGCAACCAACGGCTGACGACCGATGCCTTCCAATTAGCAACCTCTGTCCTTTTCCAGAATGCCGTACAGGTCTTTGGCCTTACGCCGAATAACCTCACCGATGTTCCTGCGTTTGAAATAGACTTCATGAAAACGGTGCCGACCACGTGGGATGAAACAGTGTTTGTGGACGGTTACCCGGGTAAGTATGCGGTGGTGGCCCGGCGTCATGGAAAACAGTGGTATGTGGCCGGCGTCAATGCCGAAAAAGCCGTAAAAGAAATGACCATTCGATTGCCGATGCTGGCCGGGAAAAAACTGCAGCTATACGGTGATAGTGAAAACAAAGAGCCTTTCACGAAAGCGGTGGAAACAAACAGGAATGGAGAACTGACAATTGTGATGCAGCCGGGTGGCGGGTTTGTGTTGAAGCAGTGATTGGATACACGTATGGAATTCCAAAGGGAAAAGCTATTGAACAGAACTCTATCAGCGGACAAGAGGGAGCTGGCCGTTTATTTTTGAAGAGCCGTTTTTGTTTCTATTGGCATTTTCCAACTGCACTTTAGCTGACTATACCAGCCACTTTAGGTAAGATCAATAGCCTCTTCGCTCATTCAGCCTGCTGCAAATTCTCACGCTTTGCCTTGTTGTGCCCGCAGGGTATCTGTGCTAAATGCAGGAAGAACGGTTGGCTATTATGCCAGGTACGGATCAACTGCGGGAATGACAGTGGCAGGTTAGCCGTTAAACGGTAGCAGCCCGGTTGTCGGTACGAAGGGTATTAATTGTGATTCGATATACCCCTGCATTTAACAAGATTCACTTTTTCACCAAAGACCCACATCTTCTTGAAAACATCAATTTAGTTATCCAGCCAGTTCGAAATTTGTTTCACGAAAGGTCGCTTTTCGCTGTTCCGTCTTTTCGCATCTTCGCCATATACTCCGACGGCAGCATCCCATACTTCGCCTTGAAGGATTTGGCAAAATAATTCGGCGTGGAAAAGCCCACCGAGTACGCAATCTGCGCCACATTCATATCGCTTTTCTCCAGCAACACCGCCGCTTTTTCCAGCTTTACGGAGCGGATGTATTCTACAGGTGTTTGCCCCGTCAGTTCCAGCAATTTGCTGTACAGGGTACTCCGGCTCATGCCCACATGGCGGCTCAATTCCTCCACCGACAACTGCGAGTTGGTCAGGTTCTCTTCCAGGTAAACTGCAATGGTTTGCAGCAGCTTTTCATCGGCCGATTCAAATTTTACCTCCGGCGCCACCACCTTGATTTGTTTGGAGTAGGTGTTCTTCAGCTGAGTATTCAACTGCAGCAGGTTGCGGATTTTCATGTTCAGCACTTCAAAGTTGAAAGGCTTGGTAACGTAGTCATTGGCGCCGGTCTGCAGCCCTTTCACCTGGTCTTCTTCACCCGCCAGCGCCGTCAGTAGAATGACCGGGATGTGCATCGTGCGTTTGTCGGCCTTTAGTTTGCGGCTTAATTCAATGCCATCCATCACCGGCATGTTGATGTCGCTAACAATTAACTGTGGGTGGTTCGCCAGCGCTTTCTGCCAGCCTTCTTTCCCGTTAGCCGCTTCCAGCACCTTGTAGTGCAGCCGCAGGTTGTCTTTCAGGTAAAACCGGAAGTCCTCGTTGTCTTCCACCAGCAAAACCGTTGGCGCCGCCAATGGGTCGGCCGGCTCCGTTGCGGTTTCCCTCATTTCCTCTGCGGGCAGCAGTGCTGTTTCTTCTGGTATCACTTCAGCGACAGGAACAGGTTCCGGCTTCTTTTTTTCAATTTTTGTTAAGGGTAGGTGCAGCACAAACGAGGTGCCGACCTCCGGCTGGCTTTCCACGGTGATAGTACCGCCGTGCATCTTTACAAATTCTTTGGTGATGGAAAGGCCCAACCCGGTGCCCTGGTTCAGAATAGATGCCGGAGTGGTGTTCTGATAAAAATGCTCGAAAATTTTGTCTTTTTTGTCTTCCGGTATGCCAATGCCGGTGTCGGAAACATCAATGAGGATGCCGTCCTGCCTTTCGTCCAGCGTCAGCCGCACTTCTCCGCCCGGTAGCGTAAATTTAAAAGCGTTCGACAGCAGGTTAAACAGGATGCGTTCGAGCTTATCGTGGTCAAAAAAAGTATGGAACTGCGGTACCGGCGTGTGCACGGTAAACTGTATGTTTTTTCGCTCCGCCAGGTCTTTGAACGAATCGGCCACTTCTGCCACAAAAGAAACCAATTCCCCTTCTGTGGCATTCAGCTTTAGTTCATGCTCTTCCATTTTCCGGAAATCAAGAAGTTGGTTCACCAGGTTCAGCAGGCGTTTTCCGTTGCGTTTAATCAGTTCCAGTTGCCCGGCTATTGCCCCGTCTTTTTGCTGCTGCAACAGCGTGGTTACCGGACCCAGAATGAGCGAGATGGGTGTGCGGAACTCATGGCTTAGGTTGGTCAGGAATTTTATCTTCAGCAAATCCAGTTCGTGTATTCTCGCGGCTTCTTTGCGTTCGCTTTCCATCTTCATTTTTTCCTGCTCCCGTGCAAATTGCTGCTTCAGCTTTTGAATGCCTTTGTGGCGGATGTAGAAGATGGTGCCGCCAATCAGCAGTGCGTACAGGATATACGCCATCGTTGTTCGCCAAAACGGCGGATGAATGCGGATGCGGATGGAGGTGCCTTTTTCGTTCCACACGCCGTCGTTGTTGCTTGCCTTTACCCGAAAGGTGTAATCGCCGGGGTCCAGGTTGGTAAACGAAGCGGTGTTGCTGTTGCCAATATAATTCCAGTCCTTGTCAAACCCTTCCAGTTTGTAGGCATACTGGTTCTGTTCGGGCGAGGTAAAACTTAGGCCTACAAACCGCAGGGCAAAGTTTTGTTTGAAGTCCAGGTTGATTTCGTCCGCAATGGAAATATGTGTTTGAATCGGGCCGTCATCCGATGGCGAAACCGCCTGGTTGGAAACCGTCAGGCCGGTAATGAGCACGGAGGGGATATGGGTGTTCTTCTTGACAAAAGCGGTATTAAAGGAATTAATGCCATCGAGCCCGCCAAACATCACATCGCCGTTGGACAGCAGGATCCCTGCGCCGCGAACAAAATTGTTTTGCTGCACGCCGTTGTGGTGATTGAAATTGCTGATTTTGGCCGTTCCGGGTTCAATGGCGCTGATGCCCTTGTTGGTGCTGGCCCAAATGCGGCCGTATGGGTCGGCTACAATTTTATACACGGAATTGTTTAGCAGCCCGTCTTTTTCGGAAATAACGGCGATTTGGTTGGTAGCCCGGTCCAGGATGCCAAGTCCGCCGCCCAGCGTGGCCACCCAGATTTTTCCGCTTCCGTCCTCCAGCAACGATACCGCTTTGTCGTTTGGCAGCTTGCTGTTGCCGGTGTTGTACACGACAAACTGTCCGGTGGCCGGTAGGTAACAGCAAATGCCGCCGCCATGGGTGGCCAGCCAGATTTTGCCTTCGTGGTCTTCCAGGATATCGCGGATATAACCGTTGATGGGCAGCTTTTTGTCATTGGCGGCTACCGGAGTCGGCGTCAGGCGGAAGAGCACATTCTGGTTGGCGTCCAACACATTCACGCCTTCGCCGTTGGTGCCCACCCAAAGCCGTCCCTGCCGGTCTTCGCGGAGGCAAAAAATATCGTTCGAGTTCAGGTCGCCGGGGCCTGCGCCTTTCAGCCGTTGCACCAGGCTTCCGGTACCAAGGTTCAGCACAAACAAACCTTCGGCAAAACTGCCGGCGTATAGCTGGCCGGTTTTGCCGGGCGCCAGTGCCAGCACCGCCGGGCGTTTTTCGGCGCCTGGCCGGCGGGATGGAAGTGACACTGTTTGAAACAAATTCGTACGCCGGTTGAACAGGCTTAAGCCGGCTTCCGTACCCACAAAAACATTTCCGTCGGGTGCCTCGGCAAACGCATTAACAATGGGTGAGGGAAGGCCTTTTTCATCAAAAGGGTTGCTGCGGATGTATTGAAAAAGGTTCAGGTTTTTATCGTATTTGTTCACGCCGCCGCCTACCGTGCCAAACCAGTAAATGCCCTGCCGGTCAATCCACTGGCTGCGCACAGCCGAGGCTTTCAGGCTGTGGATATTCCGGGCATCTTCGGTAAATGGCAGAAGCTGCCCGGTTTTGCTGTTGAACCGCAGCAGCCCGGTGCCGGTGCCCAGCCAAAGCTCTTCGCCGTCCACACCAATGGTATTAATGAAATCACTGCTTTTGGCATTGTTGCCACCAGAGCTGTTGAGCCGGAAATTGACGAAGGAGTTGCTGCCGGGGGCCAGCTTGCTTAGGCCATTGTCGGTGCCAATCCAAAGATTCCCCCATTTGTCTTCGGCAAATGCATTGACCAGGTCGCCAGGCAGGCTGCTGTTGTTGCCGGGCTGGTGCAGGTACTGCCGGGTGGCGTTGGTGGCCGGATTGTATTGCCATAGGCCCTCCGTGGTGCCAATCCAAATCAGTTGGCGGCTGTCCCGGTAAATGCAGAGCCCGTGAAGAGTGGGAGAAACGCGGTTTGCCGCGGCGGCCAGCGGAATGTTTTTAATCTGGCGGGATTTTGCATCGAGGCGGTCAACGCCGTTGTAATGCACAATCCAGAGATTCCCGGCCGCGTCGCTGCAAATGGCCCTGATGACGTTATTGGTGATGGTATTGGCGCCCCCCTGTGCCGGCAGCGTGGCAAAAGCATCTTTCCGCCGGTCGTAGCGGCTCACCGACCCTCCGCTGGTGCCCACCCAAAGATTGCCGCCGTTGTCTTCGTGCAGCGAAAGAATCTCGTTGGCCTGCAGGCTGGCGGCGTCGCCGGGTTTTTGCCGGTACACCGTAAAGCTGCTGCCGTCGAACCGGTTCAGGCCGTCTTCGGTGCCAAACCACAAAAAGCCGTAGCGGTCTTTCAAAATGGCGTTCACGTTATTCGACGACAACCCGTCGCGGGTGGTCAGGGCCGTAAAGCTGACCGCTTCCTGCTGCGCCCTTAGGTTGGCGGAAAGGAGCAAAGCAATAAAAAGAGTGAATAGGAAATGATTTTTTACCATGGTCGAAAGCAAAGCAAGTTCTCTGTAGTGGCCGGTCTGTTTCAGAAATTATCCGGGAAGTTGGCAGATAGTGCCGGTTGCCGGTCGCCCATTTCTTGCTCCGGCAGGCGCTAAATGTACAATAATCTGCTTTTACGCTCAAAAACACAGGCTGGTCGGCGGGTCTGACGCCGATTTTTATTAAATTGGTTGTCAGTAGTTTATATTTTTTCCAGGGGCGAAAAACGGAGCATTGAACATTTATTCCCTAAGTTTCAACAAATCTGCTACCGCCTGCGGCTGCGAAAACTAATTTTTAACAGGTTGGGACGGAAAGGGTGGCGAAGGTTTGGCAACCGGCATTTCAACCGTTTTTTTGACGGGGCGGCAGCTATCGGACAACGGCTTTGCCGGCCCGGCAGCGGTGCCAAAAGCGCCAGCGCCGGCACGCAAACGACAGAAACTTCACTATGCTAAAATTTATACTAACGGTAGCCTTGCCGCTTTTGACCAGTGGTGGTATGCTGCTGTCGGCGCAAATGGCCGGCGCCCGAAACCCCCTCATTTTTGCCGATGTGCCCGACCCGGCCATGATTCGCGTGGGCAACACCTATTACATGAGCAGCACCACCATGCACATGAGCCCCGGCCTGCCCCTGATGAAATCAACGGACCTGGTCAACTGGAGCCTGGTTCGGTACGCCTACGATACCCTCGTCAATAACGATGAAATGAGCCTGCGGAACGGAAAGTCAACCTATGGCCGCGGCTCGTGGGCCAGCAGCATCCGGCATCATAAGGGTACCTTCTACGTAACGACATTTGCCGCCACCAGCGGCAAAACGCATGTTTATTCCACAACCAACCTGGAAAAAGGCCCCTGGAAAACAGTGGAATTCCGCCCCAGCCTGCACGACCATTCGCTGTTTTTTGACGATGACGGCAAAGCGTACATGCTGTATGGCAACAAAAAAATAGTGCTGGTGGAACTGAACGATGACCTATCCGGCATCCGGCCGGGCGGCATCAACCAAACGGTGATTGAAAACGCCAGCCAGCCCAGTGAAACCGTTGGCCTCAGCGGGCTGGGTGAAGGCTCCCAGCTTTTTAAGGTGGGCGGAAAATATTACCTCTTCAATATAACCTGGCCGCGTGGCGGCATGCGCACGATGGTCATTCACCGGGCCGATAAGCTAACCGGTCCCTGGGAAGGAAGAGTGGCCCTGCAGGACCTGGGCGTAGCCCAGGGAGGGTTGATTGATACACCGGAAGGGGAGTGGTTTGCCTACCTCTTTCGCGATTACGGAGCGGTGGGCCGCATTCCCTACCTCGTTCCGGTAAAATGGGAGGCCGGCTGGCCGGTGTTGGGTGTCAACGGAAAAGTGCCGGAAACACTGGCGCTGCCGGCCAGCAAAGGTTTGATTCCGGGCATCGTGGCTTCGGATGAATTTACCCGCAAAAAAGGCGAACCGGCTTTGCCCCTGGTTTGGCAATGGAACCACAATCCCGACAATTCGCTTTGGTCCCTCAGCGCACGAAAAGGTTTTCTGCGCCTGACGACCGGCCGTGTTGACACTTCTTTTTTGCTGGCAAGAAATACGTTGACACAACGGACAATTGGCCCTGTGAGTACCGGCACAACCATGCTCGATGTGTCGAAGATGAAAGACGGTGATTTTGCAGGTCTTTGCCTTTTGCAAAAAAACTATGGGCTTGTTGGCGTACAGATAGAAGGTGACAAAAAATCAATTGTGATGGTGAATGCCACCGGGGGCAATCCGGTGGAGGCGGGAACGGTTCCTTTAGAGCAGGCGACCGTTTTCTTCAAGGCTGAATGTGATTTTACTAATAGAAAAGACGTCGCCAACTTCTTTTACAGCCTTGATGGCAAAGCCTGGATGCCGGTGGGCACACCATTAAAGATGGCTTACACGCTGCCGCATTTTATGGGCTACCGTTTTGGGCTGTTTAACTACGCTACTAAAACAACTGGCGGCGCTGCTGATTTTGATTTTTTCCGTATTTCGGATAAAATAAGCGGCAGTGCCACCCAATAATGTTTTATAGCGGAAATTTCTTATCGCTTTAAACGCAGGGTAAGGAGTTCAAGCAAAGCCATCGAGGTCTGCCTGTTCCCTTCCACCGCAAAAATGCATCATTACAAAAGAAAGGTTGGCTCCAGCGCCTTTGCGGGATTATCCGGCACACAACATGTTTCCCTGATTTTCTTTTGCGCAGCTATTCAACACTGTTGTTGCATCTTTTTTGCGCTACAACTGTTACTTCAAAGCAAAACAGTTCAAAGATGCGTCTTCTGTTATGGCCACTGCTCGTGGCTGCTTTCTGTACCCAAGCCAATGCACAGTTTGCCGGCAAACGGCAGTTGCTGGTGTTTGGTGCGGAAAAAAGCAGGGAGGTAAAAAAACAACTGTTGCTGTTTCGGCAAGCGGCGGACGGTTTGCGTGAACGTGACCTGCAAATCGTAATGGCCGATACCCTGAAAGCCGGCCGGCAAAAGCATCGTGTAGCAGCAGAAGAAAGTTTTATGTTGATCCTCGTGGGAAAAGACGGGGGAGAAAAGTTCCGGTCCAGAACAGTGACGCTGCCTCAAACCCTTTTCGATATAATTGATGCCATGCCCATGCGCCGGGCCGAAATGCGCCGTACCGGCAACAAGGGTCAATCGTCCGCTGTTGGGCCATTTAACCTTACCGATTCCACTGCCCCGGTATTCCTACTTCTCCAAAGGCTTTACCTGCTTCCGGCCCTATCTTACTTCTCCTATATACTTCCTTTTTCGGCATTTAACCGCTTGAAATTCAATATTGCAACCGGTTGCAAACATTTGTGCTATTTATTCCAACAAATGAAGCATTGCTCTTTTTTTTAGCCCTGTAGTTTTGAAAAGAACGAGAAAGGAATTGCTTGGCTGCAGACGATTGCCCAAACGATAGAAGAGAAGAAGATTGCATCATCCGCTTATCCGAATCATTATTCATCCGAAAACATTGTCGCGGTGTTTGCCACCGGCAGAGGCCTTCTTTTGCCAGAAGTGAAAGCTGCACAACAGTGGAAAAGGATCGGATAAATAAGCCGGATTTTTTTCATCATTTAATGCTGCAGAAAGACTGCTGTATGAAAAGTTTACCGTAAAAATTCGCTGAAGAAAAGAGGGCCTGTGCCGCTCTTTTTCGTCGTGCCGCAACACAAAATTTCATCTGCTCAAAAAGGGTCAGATCCCATCATTATTTTTTAAACCAAGGTATGAGACAAATTCTACAAAGCCAGTCGCCCGGCTGGGACTGCCTGAACGGGAAGCCGAAACACATTCGGACCTTCATTGCACTGCTTTTCTGTTTGTTTTCGCTGCATGCCCTTGCCGGTGTGCCACCCGGGCGCCCGAACGGCGCTCCGCCATTTGCCCTCACCGTAAATGGAAAAATCACCGACGACAAAGGCGACGCGTTGGCCGGCGCCAGTGTTACAGAAAAGGGCACAAAAAATTCAACGCTTACAAAAAGCGATGGAACATTTACCATCACGGTGGCCAACGAACGCTCCAAACTGGTGGTGTCTTATGTAGGCTACACGGTGCAGGAAGTGTCGCTGACCGGCAATTCGGGAGCCGTCTTTGTTCGCATGGCGCCGCTGAACCAAACCATGGAAGACGTGGTCATTGTAGGTTATGGACGGCAGAAGAAAGAAGGCGTGGTGGCTGCGGTAAGCCAAACCACCGGTAAGGTGCTGGAGCGTGCCGGTGGAGTATCCAATATTGGCGCTGCCTTAACCGGCAACGTGCCCGGCCTCATCACGGCGCAAAGCACCGGCCTTCCGGGCGAAGAAGATCCGCAGATTCTCATTCGCGGCCGCAGCACCTGGAACAACTCCGACCCACTGGTGCTGGTGGATGGCGTGGAGCGTCCGATGACGTCGGTGGATATCGGCTCGGTAGAAAGCGTATCGGTTCTAAAAGATGCCTCGGCAACCGCTGTTTTTGGTTCCCGCGGTGCCAATGGTGTTATCCTTATCACCACCAAGCGTGGCCAGTTGGGCAAAGCCTCCATACGCGGTACTATCAACACCGTTATGAAACGGCCATCGCGGCTGCCGGGAAAAATGGATTCGTATGATGCGCTGAGTGTACGTAACGAAGCCATCGAATATGAGTTGGCCTTGCGTCCGGCGGGATGGGTCAACTACATGCCCCAAGACCTTCTGCGGAAATACCGCTACCCGGCCAACCAGGCCGAAGCCGAACGTTTCCCGAACGTGGACTGGGCCGATGCCTTGTTTCATGACTACGCCATGTCGTACAATGCCAACCTGAACATCAGCGGCGGTACCCGTTTTGTCAAATATTTTACCAGCGCTGACTTTCTTCATGAAGGCGACCTCTTTAAAGTGTATGACAATAATCGCGGTTATCAGCCGGGCTTTGGTTTCACCCGGGTGAATGTGCGGAGCAACCTCGATTTCAACCTTACCAGCTCTACCTTGTTTAAAGTGAACCTGTCCGGCTCGCACGGCGTACGCAAAAGCCCCTGGGGCTTTAGCGGCAACCAATACGGGCCCTGGATTGATGCCTACACGACAGCACCGGACGTGTTTCTGCCGAAATACTCCGATGGCTCCTGGGGCTTTTATGCACCCAACGAAGGCCGGGCCGAAAACTCGGCGCGGAGCCTGGCCATCGGCGGTGTTCAATACCAAACCACCACACGTTTGACTACCGACTTTACCCTGGAACAAAACCTCGACCGCATTATTCAGGGCCTGCGCCTTTCCGGTACCTTGTCTATGGACAATACCTACGTGGAAAGCAACCGCGGTATCAATGACCTTTTTAACGATACGCAGCGCAAATGGATAGACCCGCAAACCGGGTTGGTGATTTACAAGCAGGCCTTTGACGGCGTTACCAATTTCGATTTCCAGGAAGGCATCAAATGGGCGCCGGCCGCCGGTGCGGTTACGGGTAACCAACGCCGTAACTTCTATCAAGTCCAATTGAACTATGCCAAGACCATTGCCCGCAAGCATAGCGTAACGGCCATGGGTTTGATGAACCGGAACATCACGGCCACCAACAGCGAAATCCCGAGCTTCCGCGAAGACTGGGTGTTCCGTACCACTTACACCTTTAATAATAAATACTCCATCGAATACAATGGCGCTTACAACGGCTCCGAAAAGTTCAGCCGCGAAAACCGTTTTGCTTTCTTTTCGTCGGGCGGTGTCAACTGGATTGTGACCAACGAAAAATTCATGGATAATTTTCCGGTGCTGAACCTGCTGAAGTTCCGCGCCTCTTACGGACAAACCGGTTTCGATAACGTAGGTGGTCGCTGGCTGTACCTGACGCAGTGGGGTTATGGCGGCCGGTCACGGTTGGGCATAACCGGTGAAGCGGCCGAGCTAAGCCCCTACAACTGGTATCGCGAAACCGCCGTGGGCAACCCCAACGTGCAGTGGGAAGTGGCCGAGAAGTTCAATTTCGGAACCGACTTTGAGTTGTTCAAAGGAATGATCCGCGGTAAGGTGGACCTGTTCCAGGACAAACGTTCAAAGATCCTTCTGGCCAACCGCCCGGTGCCTTCTTACTATGGCGCTACGCCACCGGTGGCCAACCTCGGTCGGGTGAACTCCAAAGGCTACGAAGTAGAGCTGCATTTCAACAAAACGCTGGGCAGGAATCTGCGTTTCTGGACGGACCTGAACATGACGCACACGGAAAACCGCATTCTGGAAGCCGACAACCCGGCGCTGCTGCCCGAGTATCAAAAAACAGAAGGCAAGGAGATAGGGCAGACTTATTCTTACGTAAGCCGGGGCCTTTATAACAACTGGGATGAACTTTATGCCAGCACCATTCACAACACCAACGACAACCAGAAGCTGCCGGGCAACTACCATATTGTGGACTACAACGGCGACGGTATCATTGACGCCAGGGACAATATTCCTTATGGTTACTCCGGCTGGCCGCAAAACACCTACAATGCCACGTTGGGTTTCGACTGGAAAGGCCTTAGTGTTTTTGTGCAGTTCTATGCCGTGAACAATGCCACCCGCCAGGTGGTGTTCAACAGCCTGGGCTCGCAAAGCAATGTGGTGTACGAAGAAGGTTCTTACTGGTCGAAGGACAACCAGGATGCCGATGTGCCGATGCCCCGCTGGCTGGGCACACCCGCCGGCTACTACCGTGGCACGCAGTATATGTACGATGGCTCTTATGTGCGCCTGAAAAATGCAGAGATATCTTACACCTTGAGCGGCGGCTTGCTGAAAAGAGCCAACCTCTCCAGCCTGCGTCTTTACATTAACGGCAACAACTTGTACGCCTGGAGCAAAATGCCCGATGACAGGGAATCCAACTTCGCCGGAACCGGCTGGGCTTCGCAAGGTGCCTATCCAACCGTAAAACGTTACAACCTCGGCGCAAACATTATTTTCTAAAACAGTTGTATGAAACGATATTTCAATCTTCTTTTTGGCATGTCTGCCATTGTACTGGTGGCAGGACTGTCATCCTGCAAAAAATTTCTCGACAGGGAGCCGCAGTCGGTGGTGTCGGACAAAGACGCGTACAAGAACTTTATCAACTTCCAGGGTTTTACGGAAGAACTCTATCACTGCATTCCGGATTTTACCAATGCCTACTGGACCAACTCCTGGAACTGGGGCGAAGATGAAATTCAGTCCACGGCCCGCGATTTTCATTTTGTCGTAAAAATTGATAACGGCGACTTCTGGGGCTGGCAGGCGCAGTTCGATGGCTGGCAGGCCGGCTGGATGGACCGCAACAACACGAGCACCAACGACGACCGCTTTGCCAAGTCGTTGTGGCGCCTGGGCTGGTATGGCATTCGCAAAGCCAACATGGGCCTTGCCAACCTGGACAAGCTCACCGATGCCACCCAGGAAGAAAAAGACCTGATTAAAGGACAGCTGTTGTTTTTCCGCGCCTGGTTTCACTTCCAGTTTATCCAGTATTTCGGCGGGCTCCCTTACATTGACCGCGTACTGCCCGGCGATGAGAAGCTCACGCTGCCACGCCTTGGCTATCACGAGTCTGCCGACAAGGTGGCCCAGGACTTCCGTGCAGCGGCCGACCTGTTGCCCACCAACTGGGACAACACCACCGCCGGCAAACGGACGCTGGGAAAAAACCAGTTGCGCATCAACAAAATCATGGCGCTGGGCTACCTGGGAAAAAACTATCTCTGGGCCGGCAGCCCGCTAATGAACTGGGTATCGAAAGGCTCAAAAACCTACAACACCGATTACTGCAAAAAAGCGGCGGCGGCTTTTGCCGAATTGCTGCAGCTCACCGAAAGCGGCAGTGCGCCGCACAAGCTGGTGGAGTTTTCGCGGTATTACACCAACTTTTATACAACGGGACAAAACTGGGCCATCCCCGGTGGTACGGAAGCCATCTTCTATGGTCCGTATTATGGCGCCAACAACTCCAACTGGGGTACCAGCAAGCAATACCAACCCGCTCCGCAACTGGAAGGCGGCGACGTAAAGTTTCTGCCAACGGCCAATTATGTGGACTACTACGGCATGGCCAATGGATTGCCCATCACCGACATCACCAAGCCCGATGCGGAGTCGGGCTACAACCCGGAATATCCCTGGAAAGGCCGCGACCCTCGTTTCTATCATGACATCGTTTTTGATGGCGTAAAGTGTGTGCAGGGCAGCATTTCGCCGGCATCGGAAGAAGTGAACCGCTACGCCAACCTGTTCACCGGTGGCAGCTACCGCAACATCAGCACCGGCAGCCGCACGGGTTACCTGCTGTACAAGTTTATTCCCCGCACCGCCAACAAATACGACAATGGCTACAGCTACGATAAAAGCCTGAACATTCACCTGCCCTACATGCGCCTGGCCGATGTGTACCTCATGTATGCCGAAGCCGTAGCCATGGGATATGGTGCAGCCACGGCAAAAGAAGGCAGCTACAGCAAGTCGGCCGTGGATGCCATCAATGTTCTGCGCGACCGTGCAGGCGTTGGTCATGTGGCCAGCCGGTTTTTAGGTTCCCTCACTGATTTTATGGGTGAAGTGCGGCGCGAAAGAGCGGTGGAGCTTTCGTTCGAAGGCCACCGCTTCAACGACCTCCGTCGCTGGCTGCTGCTCATTGAAAGCCCTTACACGCTAAAGAAGTCGGTGGAGTTTGACCGTGCCGGTCCTATCAACACCAGCGACCCGAAAGAAAACCGTGTATTGAATATTCGCGAAGTGGTGATACTGGAGCGCAAATTCACCGAAAAGCACTACTGGCTGCCGTTGAAAAATTCGGATGCCAACATGTACCTGGAATTTCAGCAAAACCCGGGGTGGTAATCGTGGGTGGTGAACGGTCAGTGGTGAGTGATGAAACTGTCCTGATACTCACCACTTGCCATCCACCACCAGAATCTTAACGACAAAAAAGAAACAATGAAGCCTATCAAAATAATGGTGTTGCTCTTCCTGGCAGTGTTTGTTACAAACCTCGCCGGCGCACAGAACACACAACGAATAAAAGTGTCGGGCACAGTGCTCGACAGCCGCAAAACGCCGCTGCCGGGAACCCTGGTGAAAAGCGTAAACGAAACGGGTGTGGAAACCACCACTGACGACAAGGGGCGCTTTTCGCTTGAAGTGCCGGCCGATTATCCGCTGGCCGTGACCGCACCGGGTTACCGCACCATCACCTTTACCGCCACCGCGGCCCTGAGTGCCATTACACTGGCCGATTCGATGCGGGGCAAAGAAGTGCAACTGGCGTTTCGCAAAGTGGCCGACCGTGATGTGCAGGGTGTAGTTTCGTCTGTTGATGTAGCCGAACTGCTGACAAAAAATTACACCACCTATAGTTTGGAAGGCATGGAAGCCCTGGTGCCCGGGTTTAATGGCAACAGCATCTGGGGCATGGGTGGCTACCTGGTGCTGGTGGATGGCGTTCCCCGTGAGGCCGGCAACGTATTGCCCACCGAGATTGAAAAAATTTCGTTTTTAAAAGGGATCAATGCGGTGGCCCTGTACGGCAGCCGCGCCGCCAAAGGCGTCGTGTATATTTCCACCAAAAGGGGAGGAGCCACCGAACGCCGCGTTGATGTAAGAGTGAATGCCGGTGCCCATGTGCCAAAGGCATTTCCAAAATACCTCGGCTCTGCCGAATACATGACCCTGTACAACGAAGCCCGCCGCAACGATGGTTTGCCGGCTTTGTACACTGCTGAAACAATTTACAATCATGCGACCGGCCAAAATCCTTACCGCTATCCCGATGTGGACTACTATTCTTCCGAATACCTGAAGCGGATGTATGGCCGGTACGATGCCACGGCAGAAATTTCCGGCGGCAACGACAAGGCACGTTACTACACCAACATCGGTTATCAAACCACCGGCTCGCTGCTCAACTTCGGCGAAGCCATAAAAAATGCCGGCGACGAACGCTTCAATGTAAGAGGCAATATTGACATTAACCTGAACGACTATATCACCAGCACGGTAGATGCCTCGGCCGTGTTTTATTCCGGCCGTGGTGTGAACACCAATTACTGGGGCAGTGCCGCCACTCTGCGGCCGCACCGTTTTTCGCCGCTCATTCCGCTCAACATGATTGAAGGCGGCGATTCGCTGTCGCAGCTCCTGGTAAAAAACAGCAACAACGTGATTGACGGCAAGTACCTTCTGGGCGGTACGCAGCTGGACCAAACGAATCCGTTTGCGGCGATCTATGCCGGTGGTAACAACCGTTATGTCAGCCGGCAGTTCCAGTTCAACACCAGCATTGGTGCCGACCTGCGCAACCTGCTGAAAGGATTAAAATTCCAGTCAATGTTTGCCGTGGATTATGCCACGTCGTACAACCTGGCCTACAACAACACCTACGCCACCTATGGGCCGGCCTGGAACAACTATGCCGGAGCGGACCAGATCAGCAGCCTGACCATGTACGGTCTTGATGCCACCTCGGGTGTACAGAACGTAAGCGGAAGCTGGTACCGGCAAACGCTGGCGTTCAACGGCGGCTTTACCTACAACAACACCTTTGGCCAACAACACAACGTGTCTGCCATGCTGCTGGCTAACGGCTACCAGCAGTCGGAGTCGGCGGTTTACCAAAAAGTGACCAACTCCAACCTGGGCCTGCAGGCCGGTTATAACTTCGGCCAGAAATATTATGTGGACTTCAGCGGCTCCGTGGTGTATTCGGGCCGTTTGCCGGAAGGAAGCCGCCGGGCCTTTTCACCCACGGTTTCACTGGGCTGGCGCATCAGCAACGAACGCTTTATGGCCGGTGCTTCGTTTATTGACAACCTGAAGCTCAATGCATCGGCCGGCATTCTGCATACCGACCTCGATATCGCCGAATATTATCTCTACGAAGGCTTTTACACCGGCGCCGGTTCGTGGTATGGCTGGAAAGACGGCACCGGCATCCAGGCCACCGAGTCGCGGCGCGGCACCAACCTGGATATGCGGTTTCCAAAACGCGAAGAGATCAGTGTGGGCCTGGAAGGGTCGTTCTTTAAAAACCTGTTGACGGTGGAAGGCAATTATTTTGTCAACAAATTCACCGGCAACATCATTCAGGCTTCGGTGCTGTTCCCCTCTTATTTCGCCACCGGATGGCCGGTATCTTCCTTTATCCCTTATGTGAATTACAACAACGACAAACGCGTAGGCTTCGATTTTAATGTGGCCTTGCATAAAAAGCTTGGGCAGGTAGATGGGTCGCTTGGCGTAGTGGGCACCTACTACAAAGCCACGGCCGACAAAAGGGCCGAAGTATATGAAGATGCCTATCAATACCGCGCCGGCAAACCCATTGATGCCATCTGGGGCCTGCAAAGCCTTGGCTTTTTTGCCGACCAAGCCGACATCACCAATTCACCAGGCCAAACCTTTGGCCAGGTAAAACCCGGCGACATTAAATACAAAGACCAGAACGGCGACGGCATCATCAACCAGCGAGATGAAGTTTACCTGGGCCGCGGCGGCTGGTTTGGCACGCCGCTCACGCTGGGGCTTAACCTCAGTGCCAGGTGGAAGGCTTTCAGCTTTTTTGCCCTGGGTGTAGGCCGTTATGGCGCTTATGGCACCCGCAGCAACAGCTATTTCTGGATAGACGGCGAAGACAAGTATTCGGAAGTGGTACGTGGCCGCTGGACGGAGAACACAAAAGCCACCGCCACCTACCCACGACTCACCACATTCAACAGCGACAACAACTTCCGCACGTCCGATTTCTGGCTGTACAAAAGAGATGCGTTTGACCTGCAGAAAGTGCAAATCTCTTACGACCTCTCCCGCAACCTGAAGCGGAACGGCATTGTTCGTGAGCTGAACGTTTATGTGAGCGGATTCAACCTGCTGACGGTGTCTCCCCAACGCGATATTCTCCAGTTGAACATCGGCAGCTCGCCGCAAACCCGGTTGTATAACCTGGGTGTAAAAGCGGCTTTCTAAACAACACGACCTAAAAAGACATTCGACATGATGAAAAAAACATTCATAATCGTTGCAGCCCTGCTGGCGCTGGGCGGGTGTAAAAAAATGATTGACCCGGCCATTGAAAACAACCGCCAGCTCGACGCGGAAGGCTCCCTGGCCAACGATGCACGGTTTCCGTTCGGCGTGTTGCTCAATGGTTACAACCGCATTCCCACCAACGGCTGGTCGTTCAGCGATGTGGCCACCGACGATGCGGTGACCAATGATCAGAACAACGCTTTTTTGAAAATCGCCAACGGCCAGTGGACGGCTAACAACAATCCGCTGAACCAGTGGACCAACAGCTACGCGGCCATTCAATACCTCAACATCACCCTGGCCGATGCCGACAAGACAAGCTGGGCGGCCGACACCACCGTGAGCCGGCTGTTTGCCCGGCGGGTAAAAGGCGAAGCCTATGCCTTGCGGGCCCTGTTCTTGTTTCACCTGCTGCAGGCGCACGGCGGCGTTACCGAAAACGGCCAGTTGATGGGCGTGCCGCTGCTGCTGGAGCCACAGGATGCCAAATCCGAGTTCAACAAACCCAGGGCTTCGTTTGCCGATTGCATGAAGCAACTGTATGCTGATTTGGACAAGGCCGAAGAATTGCTGCCACTCGATTTTGAAAACATTTCCAGCGCCACCGCTATCCCGGCCAAATTCGGCACCATCACCAAAGTGCAATACGACCGTGCCTTCGGCTCAGCGTTCCGGGGCTTTATCACGGGCCGTATTGCCAAAGGCATCCGCGCCAAAGCGGCCCTACAGGCGGCCAGCCCGGCTTTTGTTACCAATGGTACTGGTAACTGGGAGGATGCGGCCAAATTCGCGGCCGACGTGATCAACCTGAAAGGTGGCTTAAGCTCACTGGCACCCAATGGCCTTACCTGGTACTCCAATGCTTCTGAAATTGCCGGTTTGGCCGATGGCGCCAATCCGGGAGAAATTCTTTGGCGGAACAACTACGGCGACAACCGTGACCTGGAGCAGCAGAACTACCCGCCCACGCTGTTTGGCAGCGGACGGATTAACCCCACCGAAAACCTTGTGCAGTCGTTCCCGATGCTGAACGGCTACCCAACCACAGATCCCGCCAGCGGTTACAACCCCACTGCGCCTTACGACAACCGCGACCCGCGTTTGAAGTTGTTTGTGTTGGTGAATGGCGGCACGGCGGGCCCCAGCAACACAGTCATCAACACCGCGGCCGATGGCCCTACCAACAACTCGCTGAACCGTGTGGAAACGTCCACCCGTACCGGCTATTACCTGCGTAAGCTGTTGCGTCAGGACGTCAACCTCAATCCTGCTTCGGCCAACAACCAGCGCCATTACAAGCCGCATATCCGCTACACCGAAATCTTTTTGATTTATGCCGAAGCGGCCAACGAAGCCTGGGGCCCCCTGGGCACCGGCGGCAATGCCTATTCAGCTTATGATGTTATCAAGGCGATTCGCCGCAGGGCCGGCATCGGCACCACCAACGGCGATCCCTACCTGGAAGCAGCCAAAGGCAGTAAAGAAAGCATGCGGGCCCTCATTCGCAACGAGCGCCGCCTGGAGCTTTGCTTCGAAGGTTTCCGCTTCTGGGACCTGCGCCGCTGGAAAGAAAACCTGAACGAGCCGGCCAGGGGTATGCGCATCGAAAACGGTACCTACAATCCCATTACGGTGGAGAACCGCGTTTTCCAGAACTATATGATTTACGGGCCTGTTCCGTACAGCGAAATTTTAAAGTTCAACGCCCTGCAGCAAAACATGGGCTGGCGCTAACGAACGGACAAACCGGTATTTTTTAAATGACTTGTTGAAAGAAAAACGTATGAAAAAAATATTCCTGGCCACACTGCTGATTGCTGTTTTGGCCGCCTGCAACAAAAAGCGTGAGCTGCCCGATTTTGACTACCAGACGGTGTACTTCGCTTACCAGTATCCGGTACGCACCATCACCTTCGGTGATGACGTATTTGACACGCAACTGGACAACCAGAAAAAGTGCAGAATCATGGCCACCACCGGCGGTGTGTACTACAGCAAAAAAGACATCACCATCGGCGTGGCGGTGGACCCAAGCCTGCTGGGCAACGGGTTGCTGTTTAACGCCGGCGGCGCCGATGTGCTGCCCATGCCGCAGAATTATTTTTCGCTGGCGGCCAACGAGATTGTGATTCCGAAAGGCGGCCTGACCGGCGGCGTGGAAGTGCAGTTGACCGATGCGTTCTTCAACGACCCGAAGGCCATTGGCAACAACTACGTCATTCCCGTTCGGATAACCGGTAAGGGTGCGGCCGACTCTATCCTGGCCGGCAAAAACTTTATCCTGTACGCGGTGAAATATGTGAACACGTGGCATGGCAACTACCTGCGCCGCGGCAAAGACGTGGTCACCGGCAGCATGGACCAAACCATCACCCGCCACAAGCAATACGTGGAGCAGGATGAGGTGAACAAACTGAACACCCGTTCCATGAAAGAACTGGAGTTCCCGGTGGTATATAAGGCCCAGAACGGCACCAATATCAATGCCACCCTGCTGCTCACTTTCGATGATGCCGGCAAGTGTACCATCTCTTCGGCCACGCCCAATGTAACGGCCTCCGGCAGCGGGCAGTTTGTAAAGAAAGGGGAAAAGAACAGTTGGGGCAGTAAAGACCGCGACGCCCTTTACCTCAACTACCAGGTAAACCTCTCCGGCATGCAGGTAGCCACCACCGATACCCTGGTGATGCGTGACCGTGCCGTGACGATGGAAACCTTTACACCCGTGGCCAAATAACATCCGTTCAACTCAACAACCTTTTTGTACAAATGAACCAACTTCATAAACTCACTGTCGGCGTAACAGCCCTGCTGGCGCTGGCCGGCTGCACCAAGTACGAGCCCCTCCGCTTTACGGCCGAAAAGCCCGAGAGCATTGCTTTGCAGGAAGACCTGGACTCGTACCCGGCCCTCAAGTCTTACATCAACCGGGCTGCTCATCCGAATTTTAAGTTCGGCGTGGCGCTTTCGCTGAACGATTATGTCAACAGAGGCGTGATGCACCGGCTGGCCAATAAAAACTTCGATGAAATTGTGCTGGGCTACCAAATGAAACACGGCGCCGTAGTGCAGGCCGATGGTTCGCTGGCCCTTGACGCTGTGAAGAACCTGGTGCAGGTAGCCAAAGCGGCCGGCACTACCGTGTATGGTCACACCCTGGCCTGGCACGCCAACCAAAACGCCACCTACCTGAAAGGGTTGCTGGCACCGTTGGTGGTGACGGCACCGGCCTTTACCAATGAGCTGAAAAAAGACGGCCTGCAAAACAGCAGCTTTACCGACTGGAACAAGGCCAACCCGGGTGCCGGCATCACCATCGCCGATGGGCAGGGCATGGGCACCAACGCAAAAGCCATTAAGCTAACGTCCGCTGCCGGTTCTTCATCGCCGGAGGCATTGCAGTTAGTTTCGCCGGCCATTCCAGTGAAAGCCGGCCGCCGGTACGAGGTGGTTTGTTATATTAAATCCGACAAACCCGGTGAAGGCCGCCTTTCATTTGAAGGCTTAGGCAACAACACACCCGAGGTGGATTGGATGAAAACCGGAGCCAAAAGAAAAACCTTCACCACCGGTATTTCCTGGAAAGAAATCCGCTTTCAGGTAAGTGATTTCACCACGGATAATTTCCGGCTGAAATTTGATTTAGGCTATAAGCCCGATGTGACCTACTATATTGACGTGGCCAGCCTGTATGTGTACGACCCGCAGGGCACGCCGCTCATCAACAACCTCATGGCCAATGGCGATTTTGAAGCCGGCAGCGGCTGGGGTGGCTGGGGCAATGGCTCCACCCGCGGCGTCACGGCCGACGGTATGGGCGTGGGCAATAAAGGCAAAGCCTTTTTTGTGACCAACCCCACCAAAGCCACCAACTATTGGGATGTGCAAACCAGTCAGAATTTTGCCGAGCCACTGAAGAATGGCGAGCTGTATAATCTTAGCTTTTGGGTGAAGGGCACGGCCGAAGGCATCATCCGTCCCGAGCTGCAAAGTCCCAATTACTCGTCTAACGGTTTTGGACAGGTGCAGGTGACAAAAGACTGGAAGCTGGTGAACATTGCCACCACCGCTACCGCCGCCGACCGCTCCCGGTTTGTTATCAGCTATGGCGAGTTTGCCGGCACTGTTTATATTGACGATGTGGTTATCAGCCCGGCCAAAGCCACCGGCGGCACCATTGTGGTGGAAAAGACCACAGCGGAAAAAGAGCTTATCGTTACCACTGCCATGGACCAATGGATAGCCGGGATGGTGGGCGCCACCAAGGGCGATGTAAAAGCCTGGGATGTGGTGAACGAACCCATGGACGATGCAAAACCGTTTGAGCTGAAAACAGCCGCCGGCCGCACCAACATTGCCGCCGACGAATTTTTCTGGCAGGATTATATGGGCAAGGACTACGCGGTGCAGGCCTTTAAAATGGCCCGCCAGTACGGCAATCCATCCGACATTCATTTTATCAACGATTACAACCTGGAGTTCAGCCTGGACAAATGCCGCGGCCTGATTGAGTACGTAAAGTACATTGAAAGCAAAGGCGCCAAAGTGGACGGCATTGGTACCCAAATGCACATCAGCATCACGGCCGATAAAGACAAGATTGCCGAGATGTTCCGCCTGCTGGCTGCCACGGGCAAGCTGGTAAAAATTTCGGAGCTGGATATCGGTGTGGGTGTAAAAACGGTTGATGCCAAACCCGAACATTACCAGGCGCAGGCCGAAATGTACAAGTACGTCATTGATAAATATTTCGAACTGGTACCGGCAGCCCAGCGGTACGGCATCACCATCTGGAGCCCGCTCGACAGTCCGGCCAGTGCAAGCTGGAGAGCCGGTGAGCCCATTGGACTGTGGACGGAAGGTTATGTGCGCAAGCTGGCCTACCGTTCGGTGGCCAATGCGCTGGAAAAAAATACCAAGTAAAAAGCAGAACAACGCACAGCGTCCTCACAAGCGGAACACATCACCGGCCATACCAATGGCCGGGATGTTTTTTTTAAATTTACAGACGGGACGAATGAAAGACGGGTGATGACAGATGACAGCGGAGAACATCTCCGGACTGGTTTCATTGCAAGACTTCCGGCAAGGGCAACAAGAATCAGAGTCCCTATCAAATCAATGAAAACCGGAAAATGGGTTTGCGGATTCTTTTAAAATTTTATGCTGCCGCAGCAGGATGCTTTATTTCCTCCCGGGAGAGCCTGTCCCGCCGAAGCGGCAGGCAATTGACGTTTGAAAAGCGCTCAAATGGGGTGGGTTGAAACCGGAGCGAAATCTCCGGAAGGCACTTTCATCAGCTTGCTTTTGAAACGCCGTATTGAAATTGTGAACATGAATTATAAACACAAAAAAATGACGTTGACGTATCGGTTTTTTATTCTTGCCCTGGTTGTTTTCGCACTTGTGCAGTGCGGCCAAAAACTGGCCGTGGCAAAATCGGAACCCGCCATTTCGGCATCGGAACAAAAAGGCCTGAAGGATTATTACAAAGACTATTTTACCGTTGGTGTAGCCGTGACGCCACGGTCTTTGCAAACCGAAGAAGCAGCTTTGGTAAAGCAACATTTCAACAGCATCACGGCAGAAAATGCCATGAAGATGGGCCCTATTCACCCGCGGGAAACGGAATACTTTTGGCGGGATGCCGATTCTATCGTCGCCTTTGCCAAACGCCACAAAATAAAAGTGAGAGGCCACACGCTCGTCTGGCATGCCCAAACCCCCAACTGGCTGTTCAAGGATACCAAAGGTGACACCGTTTCCAAAGAAGTATTGCTGCAGCGATTGAAGGAACACATTACCACAGTGGTGAAGCGTTACAAAGGCAGCATCTACGCCTGGGATGTAGTGAACGAAGCCATTGACGACAACAACGAAAAATACCTGCGCAACACGGCTTTCGTCCGCATCATCGGCGAAGAGTTTATTGCCAAAGCCTTTCAGTGGGCACACGAAGCCGACCCCAAAGCGGTGCTGTTTTACAACGATTACAACACCGAAATACCCGGCAAGCGTGACCGCATCTATCGCCTTGTAAAAGGCCTGAAAGACGCCGGTGTGCCTATTCACGGTGTGGGCCTGCAGGGCCACTGGTCGGTCAACAACCCGAGCCGCGAAGAGCTGGAAAAATCCATCTCGATGTTCTCTTCGCTGGGCCTGCAGGTGCAGGTAACCGAGCTGGATGTGTCGGTGTATGCCGGGCGCCAGGGTGGCCAACTGATGCAGGGGCGCCGCGATACCACCGCCACCTTTACGCCGGAAATGGAGCAGCAGCAATTAGAAAAGTACAAGATGATTTTTGATGTGTTCCGCCAGCACAAAAAACACCTCACCGGCATTACGTTCTGGAATATTTCCGACCGGTACACCTGGCTGGACATGCGGGGCCGCAAAAATTATCCCTTGCTTTTTGATACAAAGCTGCAACCCAAGAAAGCGTACTGGGAAGTGGTGAAGTTTTAGGGTAGGATAGTAGCGGCCAATGCACCGGTGAGCCGGTGAAGGCTGTAGCGTACAGGAGTCAGTCATGGGCTTACAATATGTTATAAGCAGGAATCATCGTTGGTACGCTTTCCAGGTTTTGCCAGTTAATAACCATCTTGTTTTTATGAACAAACCTCGCTCTGAACAAACGGTTGTAGTTGCGTTTCGTTTTCTGTTATTGCTATTTTACCCGGCAGCTTTGCAGGCGCAACAAACCTTTCCTTTTCAGAATACCGCTCTTTCATTTGAAAAAAGGGTGGACGACCTGGTTTCCCGCCTGTCGCTGGAAGAAAAGGTGGCGCAGATGCTGAATTCAGCGCCGGCCATTCCGCGCCTGGGCATACCGGCTTACGATTGGTGGAACGAAGTGCTGCACGGCGTGGCCCGCACTCCCTACCGGGTTACCGTGTATCCGCAGGCCATTGCCATGGCCGCCACGTTTGATACCACTGCACTTAAAAAAATGGCCGGATATTCGGCCCTGGAGGGTAGGGCAGTTTACAACAAAGCCATCGGTGACGGGCGTGCCGGCCAGCGCTACGTGGGCCTTACCTACTGGACACCCAACATTAATATTTTCCGCGATCCGCGGTGGGGCCGCGGGCAGGAAACTTATGGCGAAGATCCCTTTCTCACAGCTATGCTGGGACGGGCCTTCGTCCGGGGCTTGCAGGGCAACGATCCCAAATACCTGCTGGCGGCGGCTTGCGCCAAGCATTACGCCGTGCACAGCGGACCCGAGCCCTTGCGGCACGTTTTCAATGTGTCGCCCACCGGCTATGACCTTTGGAACACTTACCTGCCGGCGTTTAAAGAACTAATAACGAATGCTGGTGTGGCGGGGGTGATGTGTGCTTACAACGCCTACAAAGGACAACCTTGTTGCGGGTCGGACGAACTGATGACCGACATCCTGCGCAACCGGTGGAAATTTACCGGTTATGTCACCTCCGACTGCTGGGCCATTGATGATTTTTTCAAAAACCACAAAACCCATCCCGATGCCGCCAGCGCTGCTGCCGATGCGGTGTTGCATGGCACCGACATTGACTGTGGCACCGATGCCTACAAAGCGCTTGTCCAAGCCGTGCAGCAGCGCAAGATCACCGAAAAACAGATTGATGTGTCGGTAAAGCGGCTGTTCCTGATTCGTTTCCGGTTGGGTATGTTCGATCCGGCTTCGATGGTAAAATGGGCGCAAACGCCAGCCACTGTATTGGAAAGTGCGCCCCATAAAAGCCACTCGCTGGAAATGGCCCGCAAGGCCATTGTGCTGCTGAAAAATGAGCAGGCCACGTTGCCGCTTTTGAAAGGGCTGCGCAAAATTGCGGTGGTGGGCCCCAATGCCGACAACAGCATTGCCGTTTTAGGCAACTACAACGGCATTCCATCCACCATCGTTACAGCCTTGCAAGGCATTAAAAACAAGGTTGGGTCCCAAACCGAAGTGGTGTATGAAAAAGCCGTCAATTTTACCAACGATACCTTGTTGCAATACACCGATATCAGCAGCCGCTTGTCGTGGCAGGGAAAACCGGGCTTTGGCGCGGAGTATTTCAATAACCGTGAGCTGAAGGGCGAACCCATTGCCCGGCAAACGGCGCCGGCTGTTGACTACAACTGGCAGGAAGGCCAACTGGTGGTGGATACGCTGAAGGCCTATAATTTTTCTGCCCGCTATTCCTCCGATTTTACAGCAACTGAAAACGGCGCCATCACTTTTGAGCTGGATGCTGACGACGGTTACCGTTTTTTGATAGACGGGAAAGAGGTGGTGAACGCCTGGCTCCGCAACCGCTGGGGCGCCCGGACCTACAAGCTGACAACCGAAGCCGGCAAAACCTATCGCCTGGTGCTGGAGTATTACCAGGCCGAAGGAAAAGCCTCGGTAAGGCTGCGCACCGGCACCTTTGCCAAAACTGATTTTGCCGCACTGGCCGGCCGGCTGCAGGATGCCGATGCCATTATTTATGTCGGCGGCATTTCGCCCCAATTGGAAGGTGAAGAAATGCGGGTGGATTACCCTGGGTTTAACGGTGGAGACCGCACCACCATTCTTTTGCCCCCTGTGCAAACCGAATTGATGAAGGCGCTGAAAGGCACCGGTAAGCCGGTGGTGTTTGTGATGATGACCGGCAGCGCCATTGCCACACCCTGGGAAAGCGAAAATATACCGGCCATTGTCAATGCGTGGTATGGTGGGCAGGATGCCGGTACGGCCATCGCCGATGTGCTGTTTGGCGACTACAACCCGTCCGGGCGCCTGCCGCTCACCTTTTATAAAGCTGACAGCGATCTGCCGGATTTTAACGACTACAGCATGCAAGGGCGCACTTACCGCTACTTTGGCGGAAAGCCCTTGTATGCATTTGGGCATGGCCTAAGCTATACCACCTTTCAGTACAGCAAACTGGCAGTGCCGGCAGTAGCGGCAAAAAGCCGGAGTATCACCGTCGAGGCGGTGGTGACCAATACGGGGCAGCGGGAAGGCGAAGAAGTAGTGCAGTTGTACGTATCCGGAAAAGCCGGCAGCAGCCCGGCGCCTATCCGGTCGCTTAGAGGCTTTCAGCGGATTTCATTAAAGCCCGGTGCGTCACAGACCGTACGGTTTGTATTATCGCCCGAAGACCTGTCGGTGCTGGACGAGGCTGGGCGGAGCCAGCGCTTTACCGGCAAGGTATTGCTGTCGCTTGGCGGCACGCAGCCCGACCCATCCACCATCAAAAACAAAACAACGATTCAAGCAGCAATAAATATGCAATAATGAAAAAAACAAGATATCTCGCGGTGCTTTTTGCCCTGTGGTTTCTGCAGGCCGGCGCCCAAAAAACAGTGCAGTACACCAATCCAATCTTAAGCGGATTTTATCCCGATCCCAGCATCTGCCAGGCGGGCGATGATTATTATATCGTCAATTCTTCCTTTGCCTATTACCCCGGTTTGCCCATCTTCCACAGCAAAGATTTGGTAAACTGGCGCCAGATTGGCCATGCGCTGGACCGCCCCGAGCAACTGCCGCTCATTGGCGCCGGTGTATCAAGAGGATTGTTTGCGCCTTCCATCTCGTATTACAAAGGTGTTTTTTACATTGTGTGTACCCTGATTGACCGCGGCGGCAACTTTGTGATTACGGCCACCAATCCGGCCGGTCCCTGGAGCAATCCTGTGTATCTGAAAGAAGCCCCCGGCATTGACCCTTCGCTTTTTTTTGATGAAACCACCGATAAAGCCTACCTGGTGTATAACAGCGATCCGCCCGGCCGCAAATCACTCTGGAATGGCCATCGCACCATCCGGCAATACGAGTTTGATTACCGCAACAAAAAAGTGGTGGGCGAAGAACGGCTCCTGGTGAATGGCGGCGTGGACACATCGAAGCACCCGGTATGGATTGAAGCGCCGCATATCTACCGCATCAACGACTGGTATTACCTCATGTGTGCCGAAGGCGGTACGGGTTACAATCACTCGGAAGTCATCTTTCGCAGCAAGTCGGCCGAGGGGCCATTTGTACCCTGGGAGGGCAACCCCATCCTGACGCAGCGTCATCTTGATCGCAAAAGGCCAAACCCGGTGACCACCGCCGGCCATGCCGACCTTGTGCAGGCACCGGACAAAACCTGGTATGCCGTTTACCTGGCCTGCCGCCCTTACGAGGGCGACCATTATAACATTGGCCGCGAAACGTACATGAACCCGGTAACCTGGACGGCCGACGGCTGGCCGGTGATCCTGAAAGGCAACGAAACCGTGCAGTTCCGCTACCCGATAACGGTAAGCAATAAGGCCAAAACGCCCGTGAACCCATTCACCGGCAACTTTACCTTTCGCGACGATTTCACTTCGAAAAAGTTGGATGTTCGCTACGCTTTTTTGCGCACCGTTACGGATAACTGGTACAACACAACAGAGAAAAAAGGATGGTTGAGTTTGCAGTTGCGGCCGCAGACCGTGAGCGGCCGCGATAACCCTTCATTTGTGGGTTTCCGCCAGCATCACAACAATGCAACGGCTACTGCAAAATTGCAGTTTACCGCTGCGGCCGAAAACGAAAAAGCCGGCCTGGTAATTTTCCAAAACGAAAACCATTTTTACTACCTCTGTAAATCGGCGCAGGATGGTGTGCCGGTGGTGCAGCTTTACCAATCAACCAAAGATTCGATGAAGCTGTTGGCGGCCAGACCGCTGCCTACCACAAAAGGCGATGTGTACCTGCGGATAGAACCGGCCAATGCTGTTTATCACCTGTCTTTCTCCACCGATGGGCAGACCTTTACGCCCTTGCAGCAAGTGGACGGAAAGTTTTTAAGCACCGCCACCGCGGGTGGATTTGTGGGCAGCGTGTTTGGGCTTTATGCCACTTCGTTGGGACGGGAAAGCGGCAGCAAGGCTTACTTCGACTGGTTTAGCTACAAAGGAGCCGACGACGTGTTTCGCTTTTCGGCTTCGCCGGATGGAGCACCAAAAAGAGTGGTGTCGGGCGGAAAAAGGCAAGCTGGCAAAGGAGCTGCATCGCGATAAAAAGCCTGTTTGGAATGGATGAACCGGTGGCAGGAAAAAGCAGTGCCAAATCGGTTACCATCAATTCATCAGCAGCCTGACACAAAACCCTGCACGAAAACGGTACGCATTGATTAAACCGCGAACATAATTTTTATGACAAATCAACTGAAAAGGCTGGCAACAGCCGCCGGACTCATTTATATGTTTTTGATGGCCATACCGGCCATAGCCCAGGATGGCACCATCTATCCGCTAAAAGCTCCCGAGGAACCCACAGCCATTGCACTTGGTACCGGTGGCGTGGCCAACCAACCGGCTTCCGAAAGCTGGTTCCGGCAGTGGGGCGACCCGATGGCGCGGAACATTACAAAGGCTACCCTTACACCGTTTTTGCCAAAGCCGGGTACGGCCAATGGCGCCGCTGTGATTGTGGCACCCGGCGGCGGGTTTCGCTGGCTTTCCATGGGCAACGAAGGCTGGGAAGTGGCCCAGGCGCTGGCCGATAAAGGAATCGCTGCGTTTGTGCTCAAATACCGTCTGCATCCAACGCCGGACAAGCTGGAGGAGTTTGCCGCCTGGATGAACCGTCCCCGGTCAGCACCGGCGCCAACGACCGACTCTTCACAAACAGCAGCACGCCCGGCCCCGCCGGCCATGGACCTTTCCAATCAGTTGGCCGATGCTGAGGCGGCCTATGCGCTGATTCTAAAGCGGGCCAAAGAATGGGGTGTAGATACGGACCGCATCGGGATGATCGGCTTTTCGGCCGGCGCCGGGTTGACGATGCATGCCACGCTGCATTCAACAACCATGAAGCTGGCCTTTATCGGTCCCATCTACGGCGGCATGGGCCCAGTGACGGTGCCAAAGAATGCCCCGCCGATGTTTAACGTCATTGCCACCGATGATTTTCTTTTCCGTGGCCAGTTTGGTGTCATTGATTCCTGGTACAAAGCGGGCATACCGGTGGAGTTTCACCTGTACCAGAATGGTGGCCACGGTTTTGGCCTGGGCAATCCTAACCGGACAAGCAACCGCTGGTTTGATGCATTTATTCACTGGCTGGACGTCAACCGTTTTTTGAAAGCCAAATCCAGCTAACCCGATTGTTGCACGAAAATCTGCTGATTTATCCGGCTAACCTTTGAACGATGGCGCCGTTCCCCTTCGGTAACCTTCACCTCTTTGCAGTGGGGCCGGCAAAACTTTTTTCACCAATATGAAACAACTACGGTATCTATCCCTCCTTCTCCTGGCGGCCGCCAGCAATGTGGCGTCGGGCCAGGCGCTGAAGCTGAATAAACTTGACTATTTTGAAAAGCAGGGCGTGACTGTGCTGGTGTACAACAACCTGTTTACCGGTGGCTTCAACGATGAAAAGAATGCCGGTATTGAACTGATCCATCACGGTGTAAGAACAGCGCAGGGCGGGGCTGTGCGCCTTTCGCATACACCGGAGCAATGGGATCTTGTGCCGGATGTTTCCGGCCGCAACGTTGACCGGGCATCGGGTACCATCACCACCACTCTGCGCTATAAAGACTACGACTTTGAATCGCGGGTAGTAGTGAGGCCAAAAGGAACGGGCGTGGAAATTTCCGTTTACCTTGACAAGCCTCTGCCGAAAACGCTGGAAGGCGCTGCCGGGTTTAATCTTGAGTTCCTGCCGTCGCAATACTGGGGCAAGGCCTATTTGATGGATGGCCGCTATAATCGTTTTCCACGCTATGTGGTGGGCAATACCATCACCCGCCCAAACAGCGAAAAGCCAAAACAATTCAAGGGGTACAACACGGCCGACGACAGGGGAACCGGCCGGTTCATTGATCCGCTGCCGCTGGAAAAAGGCCGCACCATCTTGCTGGCACCCGATGAGCCTTCGCGACTGGTAAAAATTACAGCGCAGGATGCCGACCTGATGTTATTCGACGGCCGTGTGCTGGCGCAGAACGGCTGGTTTGTGGTGCGCAGCCTGTTACCCGCAGGCCAAACGGGAAGGGTACTGAGTTGGACGGTGGAGCCCCATGCCATCAACGGCTGGATCCGGGAGCCGAATATTGGTTTTTCGCAGGTGGGCTACCTGCCATCGCAGCCAAAGGTGGCGGTAATTGAGCTGGACAAAAAAGACAAAGCGCTACCGGAAGCGTCTTTGTACAGCGTGGGTGCCGATGGCCGCGCCACGAAAGTATTCAGCGGCAGGATTGAGAGCTGGGGTCCTTATTTCAAATACAGCTATCTAAATTTTGATTTTTCACCCGTAACAACGCCGGGTCTTTATTACATCCGGTACGGCTCGCACCAAACCAACAACTTTATTATCGGGCAAACTGTTTACGACAGAATCACCGATGCCACCAGTGATATCTGGATACCGATACACATGAACCACATGACGGTAAACGAAGGCTACCGTGTGTGGCACGGCGAGCCGTTTAAAGAAGGCTACCGGCAGGCGCCGCCCAACACCGACCATTTTGACCTGCATGCCCAGGGACCGACAACCGATACAAAATTCAAAGCCCTGGAACTGATCCCCGGCCTGAATGTGGGTGGATATTTCGATGCCGGAGATTTCGATATCGAAACCGGATCAAATATCGGCGTGGTACAAAACTTTGTGCGTACCTGGGAATATTTTAAGCCGCTCCGCGACCAGACCTTTGTGAGCCAGCAGCAGCGATATGTGGACCTTCACCGGCCCGACGGCAAGCCCGATGTGCTGCAATTTATCGAGCACGGAACCCTGAACCTTGTAGCACAGGCCGAGATCATTGGCCACATGTCGCAAACCCTTTCCAATTCAGTGTTGGACAATTACCATCACCTTGGCGACGCGGCTTCGTTGACAGACGGCCTTCCGTATAACCCGGCTCTTCAACCGTTCCAAGTGGCACCCGATGGAAAGTCAAGTGGAACCAAGGATGACATGTGGGCCTTTACCACCCGTAATCCAGGCCTTGATCTTAATGCGGCCACCATGCTGGCGGCAGCCAGCAGGGCATTGAAAGGGTATAACGATGAACTTTCCGCAAGGGCCCTGCAACAGTCGAAAAGGCTGCTGAAAGAGGCTACGGAGTTGCTGGCCAACCGCCCGGAGGACAGCGTGGGGCGACGGCGCGGCGGTGATATTTCCACCAACCTGCAACTGTATATTTCTACCGGTGAGGCGCAGTACCTGCAAAAATTTGAGGCGCTTTTATGGCCGGCCCTGGAGCGGAACGTCAATTTCATTCTCCTCACGGCGCTGGATGGCGTGCCGCACCTTGGTGCCGCCTACAAAGAAAAGCTCCGGCCTTATGTGGTTAAGTACAACGAATACATCAATGGCCTCGAAAAAGACAACCCTTACGGCGTGCCGGTAGGCCTTGGCAACTGGGCCGGCAGCGGCGATGTGATGAATTTTGGCACCACTGTTTGTTTTGCCAGTAAATACTTCCCGGATATTATTGACGGCCGCCATGCCTTTAAGGCTGCTAACTACCTGTATGGCTGCCATCCCTACCACAATTATTCGCTGGTGGCAACGATTGGTGCCACCCGTCCCAAGGCCATGTTCTACGGCAACAACCGGGCAGATTTTTCTTTTATCCCGGGAAATGTGGCGCCGGGCCTCTTGTTTCGCAAACCCGACCATTTTGAAAACTACGACGACTGGCCTTTTTTCTGGGGTCAAAACGAAGGCACCATTGCCGGGAACACGAGCTATTTGATTTTCGGTTCGGCGTTTAAGAGTTTGGTAAAATAGAGCGGGGTGTTTGCAAGTGGCTGACCCACTTGAATCGGGGATGGTTGTGTTGGCTGGGGTGAAAATGGCGGTCTGCTTTTTAATCGAACAGGCGTAAATACTTTGTTGGGTTAGCCAGCGTCTTTCGCTGGACGATTCGGTGTGGCCAAAAGCCTCAAAGGCTTTTGATTGCGTGAACATCCAGTGTCCGCACATGCGTGCTGTCCTGTTTTTTTGGAACGTTGGAAAGATTACCGGAACACCGGGTTCCGGTTGAACCGGGGCCGCTCCTTGTTCTTTCGGGATGGCGTTGAATGCCGGTAAAAACTTCAACGAATCTAGATTTCAGAAATCCGGAAACTCGCTGGATCGTTTTACCCCAGTGCAGTGGTGATTGCCATCAGCAGGAGCAGCAATAGATAGGTGCGCATATTGGTTAGCTCAATTCTTCGTTTGCTTTTCAACTGTCCAGCAACATTTGTTGGCAGTACAACCCCACACGAAAGCGCTGTACGGCATCAGTAGGTGCAAGCATCCGCTGCAAGCTGAAGATGCCCACATTCTCCAGGCGAATTGCCAGCAGTTCTGCCCGCCTGTCAGGCGCAAGAAAAACCAGCCTTCCACTCAGTTCATCATTCTTGTTGCTGCGTCCCTCCCCAACAAAGGCTTCATACCAATTTAGCCAGGGTTGAAGATCGGCAGTGGAGATGGTCAGGAAAAGATTTGGGAAGTTGACGCCAGTAATGAACATCTTACCCGGATGCGGATCGAGGCGTGAATGGGTGTCCACGTTCACCGTGACACTGAACGAGTCAATGGTCAACACCCTTGAACAGGGAAGCTTACCCAATTCAAAACGAAAATTTGCTTTCAACATCGCTTTTTGCCGCGAAGGGGCCAGTGGAGAAATCAGCTTTCCATCGGCCTTCTGTATTTTACTGAACGATGGTTTTAATCGCAGGCGCAACAAGGCAGTTTCTTTCGAGGCACCATCGCAGGCCGGGATTATGGTTTCAGCCAGAACGGCTTCCTGAAACACATCTTCGTAGGTAGCCTTGAAGTTCATGTCGGTCGTTACCACCGAGCCATTCAACAGTATTAATTCGCCACACCAGTTTTTTTTGATCATGTTGCTGACATCTTCGTTCAGCGTGGTTTCTAACAGAAAATCTTCGAACCGCCTGGCCACCACATATTTCCGGTGAGGCAAGCCGGGCCCTTGTTTTTCCGTGGCAACTTCGGCGTTGAAGCCGCCGCCTTCATACCCCTGAACACCGTACGATTTTCCGTTAAGGACCAAAAAGTTTTTTTGAACGGAAGTGATTGCTTGAGCCATATATCTTGACGATTTGGTTTTTTTTGTCATTGCGGGCTATTCACCGGTACAGGATAAGATCAGGTTTTGGCAGCGATTCGTCAAATTAAGTTTGCGGGGGTACTCCTGTTTTTTTGGATATTGGCGGTCGGCTATCATCGGGGCAGCAAAGAAAGTAAGGCAGGGGAAGCGGGTAACCAATCTACAAGGCCGTATTTGCCTTCAGTTGAATCTAACCCGCTTCCCGATGCTAAATATAACCTTGACCAACGATATTTTAAGAGCTGCCGCCAGGCAAATTCTGCAGGATAGTAAAAAGGCAAAAATGCCACAACCCGCTAACTTTATATGAGCACAGGAAAACAATGAAAGTAACGCCGAAATATGCCGCTATCGGTGTGGTGGTCATGCTGAAAATACGCGATGTCATTTTTTGGTAAGGGCAAAGGGCAGGAAGCTGGAGCCATTACTCGCTTTATTAATGTGGGCCTGATGGCCGGCCGGCCGGGGGATGGATGCCTTGCTGGTGGATGGAACGGTTAAACGCTCTTTTCACCAAAATTTGAAACAGGCATGTCTTCGCTTCCTTGTGTGCAAGTGGATTTCAAGGACTCGTAAAATAACAAAGGTTCACCTTTGTGAACCTTTGCAATCAATTAAAAAATCAGTGCCCCAGGCGGGACTTGAACCCGCACTTCCATTGCTGGAAACAGGATTTTAAGCACTGCGGATGACTTAACTCCGTTTAACTTGAATTATCCTATTTTAACTTAAATCATTGATTTTCAATTTAATGAAGAAAAATTCCTAACTTGGCTGAACGTCGCCAAACGGTCATTAACTGTGAGATGTTTGCAAATCTGTTTGCAAATTTTGGTGGAAAGTGAATTTGTGAAAAAGAAAATCAGCAGTTATGAATATAACCTACCGCATTATTCTCGACAAAAGGAGGGTCAAGCATAAATCGGGTACTTACCCCCTGAAATTGCAAGTCATCTTCAACCGAAAGCCAAAACTTTACCAGACCAACTTTGACCTAAGTGAGGCAGACTACCTAAAAATGTCTTCTCCCCGGATCAACAGCGAGCTGCAAAAAGTCAAAGATGCAACCAAGCAGCTTATTCGGGAAGTAGAGGAATTCGTTTGGAGATTAAATACATTCACATTCTTTCAGTTTGAGCGTGATTTTGTCAACTATAACGAACTCCTTAAATCAAAGCGCAATATCAAAGAGCCAAAGGATACTCACCTTAAAGACGAATTTGATTTTTCGCCTTATTACAAGCGGTTTCCTCTTCTCCAGTAGAAGAACCTTGCGCCGGGTACAATTGCAACGGTGTTTCTTTCATGCATTCAAAATTTAATCAGAGAAGAGCGAATTGGAACTGCTCTTGCTTACAGAGATGCTTGTAGTTCGATTTTCCAGTTCGGTGGAAACCCTCTATTCTCCGAAGTGACCGTTAGCTTTCTCAACCGCTATGAACAGTGGATGTTAAAGAAAGGGAGTAACCGGACAACCGTTGGCATCAAGCTAAGAAATCTAAGGGCTGTTTTTAATGAAGCTATCAGCATGGGGATGATCAAGAAGGAAAAGTGTCACCCCTTTGGAAAGAGGAAGTACCAAATTCCAACGGGTAAGAACGTCAAGAAAGCACTAAGGCAGGAAGTCATTCGGCAAGTTTATTTTTATGAGCCGGAGACGGCCGGCTTGCGAAGGGCAAAAGATTTTTGGTTCTTTTTCTATTTCGGTAACGGGATGAACCCGAAAGATTTGGTGTACCTGAAGTGGAAAGATCTGCATGGCGAATATTTTGTTTTCACAAGAGCCAAGACGGAACGCACCACCCGTACTGATCCACGACCTTCCACAGTTTACATTACAGAAGACATGAGGCGGATCATTGAAGTATACGGTACAAAGGACCACCATCCTGATAGCTTTGCTTTTCCCATCATGAACAAAGAACTGAACCCACTGAAACAATTCCAGAAAGTCCCCGTGTTTACACGGTTTATCAATGAGGGCATGAAGGCCATTTGCGAGGAATTAGGATTGGATAAAAAAGTGACAACTATTGTGTCACGGCATTCCTTTAGCACCCAGCTACAACGTTCCGGTGTCAGCATCGAGTTCATTCAGGAGGCGTTGGGTCACACTGAAAAGCGAACAACGGAGAACTACCTGGATAGTTTTGAAAATGAAATTAAAAAGGAATTTGCACTTAAGCTCATGGAGTTTAAAAAGGTATCATAGTGTGGCAGCGCCAAACTGTTCTTATCATCGTTTGGTTTTAGTTAAGCTTTATTTTTGGTTGTATGACACCGCAGGAAGTCGAGATTTTCATTCAGCAGGGAGAAGGGTACAATGTCGAATTCAAGCAGTCCATTCCTTCCAAAGCAAGTGACTTGGCGGATGAAGTGTGCGCCTTTGCCAACGCAGCGGGTGGTGTGGTGATCATCGGTGTGACTGACAAAGGAGCGGTGACCGGATTAACCATTGATAATACGGCACGATCACGGTTACAGAACATATTAAATACCATTAAGCCGCATTTTCAGGCACAGGTACACGAAGTGCAGCTTCAAGGGAGAACGGTCTTGTGCATTGAGTGCCTATCCGGCAAACAGAAGCCCTATACTGTGTTTGGCAGCATCATCATCCGTAACGGTCCTAATCTGTACACCTAAGAGTTTTCACGTCAAGTCAATTGCAGGCACGATCAAAAGAACAAAGTTCGTGTCGCTCGGTCTTCAAATGGCGGCAACCGATAAACGTTTCCCATTTTCGATACTTTATTACTTTGCCGGCAAAAAAGCAATTGTTCTTTCAACTGCTCCAAGTAAACAACTCCGCTTTCATGTTGGTGATTTTTACTTATATAGTGCGTCTAAAACGCCAAAAATGTCCCGTTCTTTAACGCTGTATCATACTTCTTTTTGTCAAACTTGTATAAGTAAGGAGACCGATGTGCCCCAATGCTTCGCTTTTCATCTAATTTTTTGACAATCCCAGTGGATAGCAAGCGTCTGGCAAAGTTGCTACTATGGATGGGTTTTTGTAAGATGGTCTCATAAAGGTCATGGAGTTCGGGGAGCGTAAATTTTTCGGGTAGTAGTTCATAACCAACGGGGTAAAGAGAGGTGTGGACCTGTAATGCTTTCAAAGCCTCGGCTATGATTACCCGGTGGTCAAACAAAAGTTTTGGTAGTTTGTCAATTGGCCACCAACTAATTTCCTCTTCTAAAAGGCCGCTTTCAATGTTGACCAGTGAGTATTCCGTTAGGGTATAAAAGCCAATCGAGACTGCGTAGTCAAAGATTAAAAAGTCCGCAGGTATCTTTTCGCCCGTCACCTCACTAAGGTGCTCCGGTGTAATTTCATCGTCGATCAGCCTTTTGGGACTCCCAAAAGAACGAAACTGTTGAAGAAAAAGATTTTTCAACCCGGTTCTCGTAGTGGCTACTCTCTCAGCAGCTTCTTCAATATCCTCTGTTTTCTTTATGTAACCACCCGTCAAGGTCCATTTTTTTATTCCGGTTGGTTTTTGCAATAACACCTTCAGCTCTCTGTCGTGATAGCCAAAAATAACATTATCAATGGTGACGTTCCGTAAAAATTCATCCGGATTGTACCAGGCTTCTGACTGTTTGATAGTGGACATAATGTTACTCGTATTTCTTTTGGTTGATGTCATTGAAGAGTCTGAAAACTATTAAAAAATCGTTTTAGAAGCATATTGAACAGACGGAAGCTTATTGATTTTTACAAAAAAACAAAACCAAGGCAAACTCAGGTGATACTGGTTACATTAGGTTGACTCATTGCGCTTCCAAACACTTAACAATTCGCTTCTGTAACAATAATATCAGTGAAAATAAGCGTTTTAGCTGCGCAGGTATTCTCCATTAACTCATTTTAGCAAATAAATTTTTTTGTTTCTGAAAAACTGTCTACTTTCATTTACTCAAATGAGTTAATGGTTTTGAAAAGCTGGGCGTTTTTACTGAATTATTATATTCCAGTTTGATCAAACAAATCATCACATCAAAAACAAAACGAGCAATATGAAAAAGGTCAGTTTATTTTTAGCAGGTTTCTTCTTTCTGCTGTTGTCATTCAATGCAAATGCACAGACAAAGAGCGGTGCGGATTATTTTGTGGGTAAGTGGAATGTCCTTGTGAAGGGTACACCCAATGGCGATGCCAAGATGTTTTTCGTTCTTGAGAAAAAGGATGCAACAGTTACCGGGGTTGTGCAGGACTCGACAGGCAAGGAAATTTCCAAAATTGACAATGCTGAACTGGTAAATGATGAGGTCACCCTTTACTTCAATACACAAGGGTATGATGTAACCCTGCTCCTAAAGAAAAAAGATGAGGACCGTGCAACCGGGAGTCTGATGGGCATGTTCGATGCCGAAGCTGACCGTGTGAAGGCAACAAAGTAATATTAGCAGAGGGTGGTACATCATCCATCCTCTCTTCATTTTTGTTCATCCCTTCTTTATTTCAACACCTGCTCAAAAGGTGTCTCCCTGTTAGACAAGTGATTGCTTTCATCTAAGGTTCCAACGGTTGAAACATAAATCATGAAAAGAAACCTTTTGCTTTGCTATTTACTGCTTTCAGCAGGATTGTTTGCTCAAAAGAAGAACGGCTTGCCTGTTGCTTCGGCCCGAACCGTTTCATTTGACGAGGGCTGGCTTTTTCTAAAAGACAGCTCCGTCCAGGGAGAAGGAATTGCCTATAACGACGCCGCATGGCGGAACGTTACCTTACCCCACGATTGGAGTGTGGAAGATTTGCCAAACCAAATTCCAGACAGCATTTCTGGTCCATTTTCAAAAGGGGCAGTCTCCAAACTTGCCACCGGTTTTTTACTTGGTGGCACGGCCTGGTACCGTAAGCATTTTGTGCTCGGTAAATCATCTGTCGGCAAAAAAGTATTCATTGAATTTGATGGTGTGTACATGAATGCTGATGTATGGATTAATGGTCACCATTTGGGCAATCATCCCTATGGCTATACTCCCTTCCACTACGATTTAACGCCTTTCCTAAAACCGGTTGGCCAGGAAAATGTAATTGCCGTTCAGGTAAAAAACGAAGGGTTAAACAGCCGTTGGTATTCGGGTTCTGGCATCTACAGGCATGTATCGCTAACCATAGTGGACCCCCTGCACATTGCGGTGTGGGGAACCCATATTACAACGCCTTCTGTTTTTACACAGTCAGCCAGCATTTCTATTGAAACCACGGTGGAGAACAACACCAGAAGAGAGCTCGTAGAGTTGGTTACAGAAGTATACACACCGACAGGGAAATTAGCAGGGAGAGGAAAACAAACTGTCGCCTCTTCAGCCGATAGCCTGTCTCACATTGCACAAGTCATTACCGTCACCATTCCACAGCTTTGGTCGCCTGAAAAGCCCCATTTGTATAAAGCGGTAACAAAAGTTTTAAGAGCCGGCAAAGTGGTTGACCAAACCACCACGCCGTTCGGTATTCGCACCATTCAATTTGATGCAGAAACCGGTTTCAGATTGAACGGCAAAAAGACATTGCTGAAAGGCGGCTGCATTCACCACGACAATGGCCCATTGGGTGCTGCAAGCATTGACAGGGCGGAAGAACGGAAAATCGAACTCCTGAAAAGGAACGGGTTCAATGCCATCCGCCTTTCCCACAATCCTCCCTCTAAGCAATTACTGGAAGTTTGTGACAGGCTGGGCATGCTGGTGATTGATGAAGCCTTTGACATGTGGGAGCGTGCCAAAAACCCACAGGACTATTCTCTTTATTTCAAAGACTGGTGGCAGCGGGATTTGGATGCCATGTTGCTTCGTGACCGCAACCATCCCTCTATCATCATGTGGAGCATTGGAAATGAAATTAAGGAAAGGGCGGACACCTCCGGTCTTCGCATTGCAAAAATGCTGAGGGACGAAGTTCGCCGTTTGGATACTACACGCCCTGTAACAAATGCCATCAATGCTTTTTGGGACAATCCCGGTTACAAATGGGACACGGCCGCCGCCGCTTTTGCCTTGCTGGACATAGGGGGCTACAACTACCAATGGCGTGAGTATGAAAAAGACCACCAAGCCTTTCCCAATCGCATCATGCTGGGTACGGAGTCTTTTCCCAAAGATGCCTTGCAAAACTGGAACATGGTGGAGAAGCACCTGTATGTAATAGGTGATTTTGTATGGACGGCCATGGATTATTTAGGCGAAGCATCCATCGGGCATACCACCTTAACAGAAAAACCAAAGTTCAGTGTCTTTCTGGATTGGCCCTGGTTTAATGCCTGGTGCGGCGACATTGACCTGATAGGAAACAAAAAACCGCAATCGTATTACCGGGATGTTGTCTGGCGCAGAACACCCATTGCCATGGCTGTGCACACACCCATACCAGAAGGTTTGCGGGAAAATGTTAGTCCCTGGGGCTGGCCCGATGAGTGGCAACGATGGACCTGGCCGGGTGCAGAGGGCAAGCCGCTTCAAGTCCGGGTGTTTTCAAGAGCACCGGTGGTGCGTCTTTACCTGAATGGAAAATTGGTTGATGAACAAAAAGTAGCAGAGAATAACCTTGCGGCGGCTTTCAAAGTGCCCTACCAACCCGGAACCTTACGGGCTGTTACTGTGGTGGATGGAAAAGAAGCCGATGCAACAGAACTGAAAACAACTGGAACGCCCAAGCGCATTCGCCTAAGTCCGGATAGAAAGAGCATTCATGCAAGCCGAAACGACCTTTCGTATGTAACAGTTGAAGTAGTGGATGAATTAGGCCAGGCAGTACCGACTGTAGATATTCCTGTTCGGTTTTCACTAAAAGGTGTTGGTGAAATAGCAGCCGTTGCCAACGCCAATCCAAAAGACGCATCAAGTTTTCAAAAGAGCGAAAAGAAAACTTTCCAGGGAAAGTGCCAGGCCATTGTGCGGCCTACCGGAAAAGGTGGAACCATCACGCTAACGGCAACAGCCGAAGGTTTGCCACCGGCACAGGTAACCATCAAGGCGCAATAAAAAAGTAACGCAACAATTCAAACAATACAGAAAAACGAAGTGCAGTCGTCCATTGCACTCCTGCTTTTTGTCTTTTAAACGTTTATCAATGAAATCATTTCGCATACAACGGGCCTTGCTCGGCATGGCGCTGGTTGTTTCGTTTAAAGCCTTTTCGCAAACTGCACCGCAGTTAGGCAAGGGCAATGTTTCCGAAGTTGTCAAAGCCATGACCCTGGAAGAAAAAGCATTGCTTGTTGTGGGTACCGGATTGCGTTTTGCAGGTTCCGGAACGGCGATTGGCGAAGCAGACGGAAAAGTTCCGGGTGCTGCGGGCAACACCATGAACATTTCACGGTTGGGCATTCCCGGTGCTGTGCTGTCAGATGGCCCGGCAGGGCTACGGATAGACCCTTTCCGTAAAGGCGACAGTTCCCGTTCTTATTACGCCACTGCATTTCCCGTTGGCACCTTATTGGCTTCGAGTTGGGACACAGCACTGATAAACAGAGTAGGCGTTGCTTTCGGCAAGGAAATAAAAGAGTATGGCATAGATGTCATTCTTGGCCCCGGTATGAACATTCAGCGTGACCCGCTGAACGGTAGAAACTTTGAGTACTACTCCGAGGACCCGTTGTTAACCGGGCACATCGCTTCGGCAATCGTCAAGGGCATTCAGTCAAACGGTGTCGGCACTTCCATCAAACATTTTGCCGCCAACAACCAGGAAACGAGCCGCAATTTCGTCAACGCCATTATCAGCGAAAGAGCACTCCGTGAGATTTACCTGAAAGGCTTTGAAATTGCCGTCAAGGCTTCACAGCCATGGACGGTGATGAGTTCTTACAACAAAATCAACGGCACGTTCACTTCGGAGAGCCATGATTTGTTGACCAAAATTCTTCGGGATGAATGGGGCTTTAAAGGAATTGTGATGACCGATTGGTTTGGCGGAAGAGATGCGGTTGCACAGATGAAAGCCGGCAATGATTTGATTGAACCCGGAAGCAAAGCAAAATCAAAAAATATTGTTGATGCCGTCAATAACGGAACGCTTGACATAAAAACATTGGACCAGAATGTTGAGCGCATTCTGAATTTCATTATCAAAACACCTGCCTTTAAAAACTATAGATATTCCGACCGGCCCGACCTAAAAGCACACGCAGCTATTACAAGAACCGCTGCAGCGGAGAGCATGGTGCTGCTAAAAAACGAGAGCAATGCACTGCCCCTGAAAAAAGGGCTGCGGCTTGCTTTGTTTGGCAATGCCTCTTATAAAACCATCATCGGCGGTACAGGAAGCGGGTATGTTCGCACAGCCTACTCTGTCTCCATCGCTGAAGGCTTATCCAAAGCAGGTATTCTGCCGGGTAAAAACCTGACGGAAAGTTATACTACGTATCTCCAGCAAGACAGCATTGCCAATCCAAGCAAATCGGCAGCTACACTGGGTACTCCCCGGTTAGCGCCTGAATTCGTCCCGACTGCTGGTGTAATAGAAAAAACTGCCAATGATGCCGATGCCGCCGTTTTCACTATCGGACGAAATGCAGGCGAAGGAGCGGACCGTAAAGTAGCAGATTTTAATGTGAGTGACAGTGAAAAGACGCTCATAAAAAACATAGCGGATGCTTTCCATGCAAAAGGAAAGAAACTGATTGTGGTCATCAACATTGGCGGTGTTATTGAGACGGCTTCCTGGCGGGACAACGCTGATGCAATATTGCTGGCCTGGCAACCCGGTCTTGAAGCGGGGAATTCCATTGCTGATGTTTTGACGGGTGTTGTCAACCCATCAGGCAAACTGGCAACAACGTTTCCGGTAAAATATGAAGATGAGCCTTCGGCAAAAAATTTCCCCTTTACAGCTACTGGAAAATCAAACGAAGTCATATACGAGGAAGGTGTCTATGTCGGCTACCGCTATTTTAATTCTTTTGGTGTAAAGACTGCTTACCCATTTGGGTATGGAGTGAGCTATACCACTTTTTCTTATAGCAATTTAAACCTGAGTTCATCTTTGTTTGATAAAAGACTAACAGCAACCGTTACGGTTACGAATACCGGAAAAGTTCCCGGAAAAGAAGTGGTGCAGCTTTACCTAAGCGCACCGCAAGGAAAACTGGACAAACCAGCACACGAATTAAAGGGCTTTGCAAAAACAGCGCTGTTGCAACCAGGTGCATCACAAACCCTCACGTTTACGCTTACGGCCAAAGACCTTGCCTCGTTCGATGCCGAACAATCGTCCTGGATTGCAGACGCAGGGGCTTATGGGGTGAAGATTGGTGCTTCCAGCGAAGACATCAAACTTGCAAAGGCACTCTCCCTACCCAAAGAAATCGTTGTGGAAAAAGTGACCAGGGCCTTGGCGCCGCAGGTACAAATCAATGAACTGAAAAGGCCCGTGGATGCCAAAGCAAGCCGGTAAGCAATCTTTTACGAACACTTGCAAAAGTGGTATAAGAAAAGTCAATGCATAACAATAGCACTATACTGAAAATTTCCCGGCCGCTGGCAGCATTGCTCGGTCTATTGTTCACCTTTCATTCATTTGGTCAAAATGGATGGAAGGCAGATAGCAATGCACTCAAAAAATGGTTTCCAAAATATGATTTTGACATTGCGTCTTTCCCCAGGCCCTCACTGCAATTTGCTCCTTTTGCCCGCTGGTGGTGGCCGGGCAACAATGTCACAAAGGATGAATTAAAGAGAGAAGTGGCCCTGTTTGCAGACAACCATTTTGGTGGTGTAGAGATACAACCAGCGGTTATTATTTACCTGCCGGGTACAAAGGAAGACCGGGAAAGAGCCGTTACCTGGGACACACCGGAGTATTATGAAAACCTGAGAATGGTGATGGATGAAGCCCGCAAACATGGCCTTACTGTTGACATGACAGATGGCAGCGGCTGGCCTCCCGGTGGACCACATGTAAAAGTGGACGAAGGTTTTTGGACCCTGGCTTTTTCTTCGCTGGATGTAAAAGGCGGGGAAAACATTGGCGTGAAGCTGCCCGCCGTTGCAAATAGAACAGGCATTCCTTCCCGTTTAGTGACCGTAATTGCTGCCAAGACCCTTCCAAAAGATACGGCTGACAAAAAGAAGACTGTCCCCTTAGATGCTTCTTCAACCACGGTACTCACCGCTTTTGTGAAGAATGATACGTTGCATTGGAAAGCTCCGGCCGGGGCCTGGAAGGTGATTGCCTTCTGGAACAAACCAAGTGGTTCAAGAGGGATGACCGCAACACCGCTGCCCGGCTATGTAGTAGACCATTTTGACTCAACAAAGGTGCTGAAAAATTATACGCATTTGTTTGGCGAACGCACCGGTCTGCAACCCTATTTCGGCAACCCAATGCGGGCCATCTTCAACGACAGTTACGAGTTTCAGGTGGACCGTTTTTACTCCGAGGACTTTCTTTCTTATTTCAAGCGCAAGAGAGGGTACGACATCACGCCCTTCCTTCCGGCGCAGATGCAGAACAAGTACAATTATGCGTCTTACATGCGCCCCGATGCGTCGCCTGACTTTTCTTTTTCCACGGAAGATTGGCGGTTGCGGTATGATTATGATATAACCCTTAGTGAACTATTGGGCGAACATTTTTTCAAGACCAGCAAACAGTTCATGGAGCCCAAAGGTTTGCTGCACCGCACCCAGGCCTACGGGTTGAACATGGACATGATAAAACAAGCAGGCCTGGCATCAATACCGGAAACAGAAAACATGGTGGGCCCGGAAGCAAACCTGAAAGTCATGACATCGGGCGGACACCTGTACAACCGGCCGGTTATTTCTGCAGAGTCGGTGGTGTTTAAAGACAGGGCATACACCACCACGCCGCAAAAAATAAAGTTGGCTGTTGACAAGTTGTTTGCGGCCGGTGTCAATCAAATCATCTACCACGGCGTGCCTTACCGTTACACACCGGCCGAACTTGGACCCGAAGGATGGTATCCATTTTCGACACCTGTATACGCCGGTGTAAACTTTTCGTCTCATTTAGGCGAGGGAAATATTTTCTGGAAGTACCAAAAGGACGTGAATGAGTATGTAAACCGAACGCAATATGCGTTGCGGGCCGGAAAACCGCATGCAGACGTGCTCCTGTATTTTCCTTTTTTGGATGTGGATGGAATGCCTGACAACCCGGAAGAAATCTTTACCAAAGGGTATCTGGAAGACGTAGAAGGACCCCTGCCACCGAGTACCGAAAAACCCAATGCGGCAAAAGAGCGCTGGGCAGAAAAAGTCTATCCGCTCATTAATCAGTTGGAGGCTGCCGGCATTACCTGGGACTGGGTAAACGATGAGTCTATACAGGAAGCCAAGCTCAATGCCAACAAGCAAATCAACATCCGGGGAAACGTTTACCAGGCGCTCATTTTAGCCAACGATTCCATCATGCAATTAGCCACTGCAAAGGCCATCAACGGCCTTGCCGCCAAAGGCATGCAACTGATGGCAACAGGTGCGTTGCCGAATAAGCAGCCCTCTTACCTGAATTGGAAAGAGGCCGATAAAAAAACAGCCCAATTTATCGCCGCTGCATTAAAAGCAAAAAGCAGCAAATACATTCAAAATGAGCAGGAGTTAAGCAATTGGATAAAAGGCTTGTATCGTCTTGTCGGCTTCAACGAACAATACCATTTTACAAGGCAGGTGCAAAGAGAAATGAGCGATGGCAGCCGCATCCAGTTTTTCTGGAACAAGAGCAATCAATGGCAAACATTGTCTTTAACACTCAACAAAAAATTCAGCTGCAGTTACTGGATGAATGCCGAAGATGGAACAATCATAAAAAATAATGGCTCAACCATTACTTATCGAATGCCGCCGTATCGTTCGATTATCCTATATGCTTTAACCCAAACAAATGGCGTTGCGAACACGTTGCGGCCACCTTCGTTTGTAAGCGACAGCACAAAAGAAATTCTTTCTTTGAACCAATGGAATATCAAGGCAGACAGCGTTGAGATAAACAACACCTCTTTGTTTGACTGGAGGACGAATGACCAGCTTAAGTTTTCCTCTGCCGAAGGCATTTACAACGCTTCTTTTCAATGGAATGACAACGCATCTTCCCGTTTTTATCTCGACTTAGGCAAGGTTTGCTATACGGCAGAAGTTAGCATCAACGGAAAGTTTGCAGGCAGGCGGATTTTTGCACCATACCTGTTCGACGTTACGCAATTTCTCCAGCAAGGAGCCAATACAATAGAAGTTCGTGTAACAACGGGTCAACTAAACAGTTTCATCGGCAAAGCCAAAAACGGCGATGCACGATACAAGCAATTCAAAGGACAGGAGGCCCAGTTGATGTCGGCCGGATTGATTGGACCTGTCGTGATAAAACAGGCGAAGGAAGCTAACTAATTGACCATCTTATAAAAACTGAATTTTTCCCATTCACCATCAAGAGCAGCTATATGAAATCGAGAGCCTTTGAATTAATTGAAATCGACAATTATTCCCCCACGCCAAAGTATTTGCAGTTGGCCAATTCCATCGTAAGTGCCATTGCGATTGGAAAAATGAAGAAGCACGACGTAATGCCTTCCATCAATGAATTGACATACGAATACGACATCTCAAAACAAACGGTGGAGAGGGGTTACAATTATTTACGAAGCAAAGGCGTGTTGGAAGCCGTTCCCGGCAAGGGCTATTTTATCAAAAGCGTAGAGGTGAAGCAAAAATTAAAAATATTTCTGCTGTTCAATAAACTTAGTGCGCATAAAAAAATTATCTATGATGCGCTTGCTCAGACATTGGGCGAGGAAGCCACTATTGATTTACACATTTATAACAACGACTACAGCTTATTCAAGCGGCTACTCTTAAACAATTTGGAAGACTACTCTTACTATGTGGTGATACCTCATTTCATTGAAGGCCGTGATTGTGCTCATGCTGTACTGAATGCTGTACCGAAGGAGAAGTTGTTGTTGCTTGACAAGAAGGTAGACGGTGTAAAGGGCGAGTATGCAGCCGTCTACGAAAACTTTGAATCGGATATTTACGAAGCCCTGCAACAAGCAAATGAAAGGTTGCGGAGGTATAGCACGTTGAAGATTATTTTCCCTCAACACAGTTATTATCCGCCCGAAATCGTCACTGGCTTTAATAAGTTTTGTAGAGACTATTGCTATGCCTACAAAATGATAAGTCAGGTGGAGGATGAACCCATCAATGAAGGCGACGTTTATATCAGTGTGATGGAAGATGACCTGGTGACATTGGTAGAACGCACACTTTTGTTGAACTTAAAAGTGGGAGCGCAGGTTGGTATCATTTCTTACAACGAAACACCTTTAAAGAAAATCATCCTTGATGGCATAACCACTGTTTCTTGCGATTTTCAGAAAATGGGACAGGCTGCGGCACACCTGATTTTGACAAATGCAAAACATAGGTTGGAAGTTCCTTTTCACCTCACACTAAGAGCGTCATTGTGACTGCCACACGGAAAAACAGCATGTGTCAATCATGACAGTTGTTGACAGTCCACAGAAAATGTAAGCTGAATTTTAAAGGATAAATCGTGAACATCATTTTGGGTTATACTAATCGTGCCTTTGGAAAAAAGCCATTTCAAAGCAAAAGAGAAAAACAAACTATATGAAAAAAGACAGATTTTCAGGTAAGTCAGACATCCACTTATTGATTTTTAGTGGAAGGAGCGGATTAAAACCGCTACTTACGCTGCTTGCGTTCTTTTTACTAACGTCATATCAGCTTTTTGCACAGCGGTCCATTACCGGCGTTGTCCGTGACGACAAAGGACAGCCGTTGTCTAAGGTTAGTGTTACTGTAAAAGGAGCCACTTCCGGCACATCTACAGACGACGCTGGTCGATTCAGCATTTCAGCACCAGAAAATTCCACGTTAATCTTCAGCTCCGTTGGATTTGCAAGGCAGGAGATTGACTTGAAAGGACGCACTTCTGTGGATGTACAGTTAGGGCTTACCAATCAATCGCTGAATGAAGTTGTAGTGGTCGGTTATGGACAGGCCAGAAAGAAAGACCTTACTGGCTCTGTGGCAGTAATTTCCGGCAACACACTTAGAGACCAGCCAGTGACCAATATTGACCAGAAGCTGACGGGCCAAGTGGCAGGTGTCCAGGTAAGCCAGACAACTGGTACACCAGGAGGTGGTTCTTCCATCCAAATCAGGGGTCAGGCAAGCTTTGGACTTACAACCGAGCCACTGTTTGTAATAGACGGTTATCCGTTGCCTTCTTCGTCTGGACAAAGTTTTAGCCCACTAAATGCAATCAATCCAAATGATATTGAATCAATTTCTATTTTAAAGGATGCATCTTCTACAGCTATTTATGGTTCAAGAGGAGCAAATGGGGTCGTTGTAATTACCACTAAGCGTGGAAAAAGTGGCGCTCCTGTCGTGAATGTAAACAGTTACTATGGTGTGCAACAGGTACCTCAGAAGGGAAGACCACAAATGTTGAATGCAAGGGAATATGCACAGTTCCGTAATGAAATTGCACGGGATAAAGGGCAAGCTATTCCATTCCCTGACTCAACAAGTTATGGCGAGGGAACCGATTGGTATGATCTCATTTTGCACAAAGCACCACAATACAACATCAGCGCAGATGTAAGCGGCGGGTCTGAGAAATCCCGTTATTCATTCGGGTTGGATTACACAAATCAGGAAGGGACACTACGTTACACAGGGTTTAAACGTTACGGCGTGCGGATTAATGCAGAAGCAAACGTTGGAAGCCGCATTAAAGTCGGATTGAGTCTTTTGCCATCCTATAGTGAACAACGAACTAATTTTCTTGAAACCCATTGGGTTGATATCTTTTCTTCAGTAATATGGGCCAGTCCTTTGGTGCCCGCTTTTGATCCGACTTCAGGTAAACGTACTCCATTTATTTACTCGCCTGGCCAGCTATTTCCTCTGGGTAATCCATTGAATCAACTGGAGTACGCACCTTATATCAACAAAAGTTTCCGAGGATTCGGTGGCACATTTGCTGAGTTGGAAATTGCTAAAGGTTTGAAAGCCCGGTATAATTTCAATGTGGACTACAATACATTTAACTATGATCGTTTTGTGCCACAGGCAGGAACCGATTTAGCTATTCTAACCCGCATTCAATCCTCTTCATCCAGAAATACTGGCTTTAATTACCTTTCGGAGGCCTTATTCACATACGATAACAGCTTTGGTGACGATCATAAGTTTAATGCAGTAGCAGGATATAGCGTTCAGAAACAAAGAAATGACATGTTCGGCATCAATGCTTTCTACAACGATGATATAACCCGCACACTGAATAATGCAATACAGGGCCAACTCACTACAACAGCCGACGTACAGAAATGGGCATTGATTTCATACTTAGGAAGAGTAAATTATACCTTTAAAGACCGGTATTTGTTTACTGCCACTTTCCGCCGGGACGGTTCTTCTCGCTTTGGAGTTAATAACCGGTATGGTAATTTTCCTTCCGGTGCCTTTGCCTGGAGAGCTTCGGAAGAGAAGTTTTTGCACGGAGTCAAATGGCTTTCTGATTTGAAACTCCGAACCAGCTATGGTTTAGGAGGTAATTTCAACATTGGCAATTATGCTTATACCTCTAACATTATACGTTCAGATTATGCATTTGGACAAGGTACAGCTTCCCAAGTTCAGGGGCGTGCCGCTTCCTCCCTAAACAATCCGAACCTGACTTGGGAGGAAAGCAAGCAGTTTGATGCAGGTGTTGATATTGGGTTATTAAAAAACCGTATAGCTGCTTCCATAGATTACTACAACCGTGTTTCAGATAAATTGTTATACGATATCGAGTTGCCGCTTTCATCTGGTTTCACCCGCGCCACCTCCAACATCGGTAAAGTACAAAACCAGGGTGTAGAAGTTGGAATTAGCACCAAAAATTTCACCGGGACGCTTTCATGGACAACTAATTTCAACATTGCCTTCAACAGTAATAAGGTGCTGGCAACACCTGGTGGATCGCCGATCTACAGCGGTAACAGTGAAGGTTATTATTCCCATATTACTCGGGTTGGGCACTCTATTGGTGAATTCTTTGGATACGTAGTTGAGGGCATCTATAGTCCCGAAGACATGGCAAACCCGAGGGTAGCAAAGAATGCACAATCTGTTGCAGGAACCATCAAATACAAAGACGTAGATGGCAATGGCATTATAGAACCATTCAAAGACTTTGCAGTCATTGGAAATCCCCAACCCAATTTTAATTATGGTATCACCAACAACCTGAGCTACAAAGGGTTCGACCTTAACCTGGTAGTAGCGGGTGTAAGTGGTGGTCAGATTATGAGAGTAAGCAACGCACAAATTCACAACTTAGATGGCGTTTTCAACGTTTCAAAGGACTACTTCGACAATCGCTACCGCTCTCCTCAAAATCCGGGCAATGGTAGAACACCAACTGGTGCTGCCGCTACAGTTCTTTATCGTACAGTCAATTCAGACTGGGTAGAAGATGCAGACTACATGCGTATTCAGAACCTGACACTTGGCTACAATTTTAAAACTGGCATTTTAAGGGGTGTAAATGCAGTGCGTAATGCCAGGATCTATGTAAGTGCACAAAACCTTGCAACCTTTACAAAATACAGCGGGGCTAATCCTGCAGTAGCAAGGAATAATGTTACTCCTGCAGCCAATCTTAACGCTCCCAGTGCCTCACTCATTCCTGGTGAAGACGCAACCAATTATCCGTTGGCGAGAGTTTTTACAATGGGTATTAATTTCAGTTTCTAAAACGTATCAGCATCAAAAGGGTACCAATCACGGTATGTCCGTATTTTAAAACTATAGTAAATGCTTATACAATGGAAAGCAAAAAACGATTAGCAATGAAAAAGCAAAATCATATATACATAGCCGCAGCCATGGCTTTAATCACTTTTGGCAGTTGCAAGAAAGATTTCCTTACGCAGAGTCCCGAAGCAAGCGTAACCGGACAGAATTTTTATCAATCAGAAGGCCAAATCAAAGACGCAGTGAACGGTGCTTATAACTCGCTTCAAATCATGGGGTCAAATAGCATTTTTGCCAATGCACCTTTGGCTGGAGGGTATTGGCAATTCGGTGAGTTGCGTTCGGATAACACCACATTCCAATATAATCCGAATGGAAGGGGAGATGAGCAGGTCTGGTTTATTGATAAGTTTATTATTAGCTCTACCTATGAGCCAATTAAAAACTACTGGCAACAGAACTACAAAGCTATTTACCGCGATAATGATGTCTTAGAGCACATCGATGGCGTGCCAATGGATATTGCCAAAAAGAATCAATATACCGGTGAAGCAAAGTTTCTTCGGGCTTTTAACTATTTCAACCTGGTGCGGCAATTTGGCGGTGTTCCACTTAGGATTAAAGCCACTGCGTCGCCGGAAGAAGCAAAATCTGGCGGCAGGGCAACCGAAGAAGCGGTCTACACGCAAATCATTGCAGACCTAAAAGACGCTGCGGAAAAACTTCCGGTTAAATATACGGGCATAGATATCGGCAGGGCAACACAAGGGGCAGCCAGAACATTGCTTGCAAAGGTCTATATGACACAAAAAAAATTCAGCGATGCATTGACAGAATTGCGTAAAGTGGAAACGCTCGGCTATAGTCTTCAGTCAAATTATGCAAATATCTATTCTCCTGCCAATAAAAACAATTCAGAATCATTATTCGAAATTCAATATTTCGGAGGCAGAACAGATATGTCCAGCTATTTTATGTACGAGTTTGCGCCGATAGACTCCAGAAATTTGGTGATTTCTGATCCAGCTTTGGCCAACAATGATGGTGGTGTCGGAATGAATATTCCTACCCCTGACCTGCTGGCAGCTTATGATGCTGGCGACTTACGCAAAGATGCTTCCATTGGCATGTTAACATATCAATTTTTTGGAACTACAGTTACTGTACCATATTGCAAAAAATACAACTGGGGTATTGTTACTTCCCGACATACGGACGTGAACTTTCCGGTTATGCGCTATGCTGATGTGTTGTTAATGATTGCAGAATGCCTGAACGAAACAGCAAACTCTGGGGAGGCTCTGACCTACCTAAATATGGTGCATGCCCATCCAAGAACCGGTTTATCAGCCATCAACATAAGCGGTCAAGCCCAGATACGTGACCTAATCATGAAGGAGCGGCAGGTAGAGCTGGCATTTGAAAATCACCGCTGGTATGACCTGGTTCGCACCGGCAAAGCCGTGGAAGTAATGACCGCACATGGCGCACGGCAAAAAGCACAAAGACCAACGACAGAAGTTGAACCAAGCGCTTATCAAATCACACCGCAAAAGTTGCTGTTGCCTATTCCGCAACTCGAAATTACGTTAGATAACCTGCAGCAAAACCCCGGATACTAAAAGTGAAGGCAGAAGCTGAAACGTTCGTGGATGAAATCCAAAAGAGACCGATACAAGTTTTCAAATAGCAGCAGTCATTAGTTATTTGTCCTCTATATCTATAGGGGACTTTTAATTTACCTTTTCTGCTCACTTTTAGTAAATAAATACTTGCAAGTACTGCCTTAGGATATCAGGCAGTGGAGGCAGAAGTTTTTTAAAATCAGAGCAACAAGAAACTTCCATAAAAACTATTAGAAATGACGAAAAATTTAATGAGAAGAATCATTGTGCTGGGTATATTAAGTGCTGTGCTTTTCACCGGCCCTTGTGCGTCCGCACAATCATCTGCCAGACATCGTCTGGTTGTAATTACCGACATTGGAAATGAACCGGATGATTTTATGTCTATGATTCGACTAATGTTATACTCCAACCAGATCGACATTGAAGGGCTGATTGCTTCAACTTCTGTCCACCAGTCTACCCGTGTCAGCCCCGAACTCATTCAAAAGGTCATTCATGCTTACGGCAAAGTGCAGCCAAATCTTTTGAAGCACGAACCAGGTTTTCCAACGGCACAAAAATTATTAAACTTAGTAAAAAAGGGACTTCCGGTTTATGGAATGGAAGCTGTGGGCAAAGGGAAAGACTCGGAGGGCTCGGAATGGATTATCAAAATGCTGGAGAAAAAGGATAGCCGTCCTTTGTGGGTGACTGTCTGGGGCGGACCCAATACACTGGCACAAGCACTCTGGAAAATCAGGGAAACGAAAAGCCAAGCCGAAACAAAACGGCTGGTGAGCAAACTCAGGGTGTATACCATCTCCGACCAGGACAACACCGGGCCTTGGATACGCAGGAACTTTCCTGACTTGTTCTACATCGCAAGCCCAGGAAATTACGTCAAAGCTACCTGGTCGGCAATAACCTGGAAGTTGCCTGGAGCGAACAATGAAGTGGTAAGCAATGAGTGGCTTCAAAAAAACATTCAGCAAGGACACGGGCCATTAGGAGCGATTTATCCTGATGTCGCCTGGGGTATGGAGGGTGATACGCCGTCCTGGCTCATGCTTATTCCCAATGGGTTAAATGCACCGGAACATCCGGATTGGGGTAGTTGGGGTGGACGATATGAATTTTACAAACCACCTTTTGACCCCAAAGCAAAATGGACGGTACCCCTTGAAGAAGAGACAAGACCGTTTTGGACAAATGCCGAAGACACCTACACGCCACGAGTGCAAGCCAACTGGGGGAGAGCCCTGGTAAAAGATTCCGCAACCTACAAAGGCAACCATGTAACACTTTGGCGATGGCGGGAAGATTTTCAGAACGATTTTGCAGCAAGAATGGCCTGGTGTAACACGGATTACAGGGATGCAAATCTTCCCCCTATCGTTAAAATAACGACGCCTGAACAGATCACGGTGAAATCAGGTGAAACTTTTTCGCTCGATGGCAGTGCATCCTATGACCCGGATGGAGATGGATTGAGCTTCTGGTGGTTTCAATATCCCGAAGCCGGAACGTCGAAAAAAGCTATTACCATTTTCCCTGAGAACATGGCAACTTACCTCGATTTGAAAACGCCGGATGTGGACAGTCCACAAACAGTGCATCTCATCTTAAAGGTGACCGACAAAGGAACGCCAAGACTAAGTCGTTATAGAAGGGTTATCCTAACGATACTTCCAAAATAGTAGGGAGGCTTTTTTAAGGTAAATATTAATAGGATTAAGTTTCTTTTACCACCATTCTTGCTCATTTTATGATGATAATTAGTCAGCCATTCTTTGACCCGGTAATAGCTTAAAGTAAGGGCGGTTTCTATTCATTCACAAAGCAAGTTGCTGTCATCAGTGGCAGGATCGAGCGCTACGATCTACAATTTATCAAAGGTGTGACGACCATCCGATAGAACACCGGACGAAAGTCGAACCAGGCTGGGGACTAAGAGAGTAAAAGTTGTTAGTTGATTTTCAATCCATTAGTTGAGCTAATATGGTCAAATCTGCTAATAACTGATTCGACTTGCGTCCTGCGTTCTCCACCTGATTGGTAGGTTTACGACGTGTTCCTTAGTAAAATATCTTTGTACTTCTGCGAGTTTTAATACCGGATTAACTACAGGCGCCTTCTTCTATATAACGTGTATGGTAAGACTGTTAAGCAATAAGTAATGATTTTAAAAAGCACTCTGCCTGTTGTCAAATAATTGCTTACTCTTCTATACGGGTTCAAACGAGTGTCTCAATTGCAAACATAAAAAGACACCAGAACCAGACTTCGGTGTGAACTCAAAGGTCCATTGTTTGGTATGGTTTCGCTGCAAAGTGCTTGTAGAAAGATACAAAATATTCTTCGTGCAACAGCGGACTCTCACGCACGCTATTTACCATCAAACATGAGCCTCGCTGATATAAACTCTTCGGGGTAACTAAGGCGGGCGTCTTCAATTCCACCATAAGTGTAAACGGACAGGAGCGGAAATAGATGGCAAATTAGAGTAATCTACAACTTACCAGGTTACTACAGATTCTTTGCTATTATACTCGCCCGTACAAAGATGCGTTAATGTAGATGATGAATGTGCTCGGAAATTCTCCATCTTTGGTAATTTCCATCAAACAAGCTCTTTTCATCAAAATTTGCAAACAGGATTGCCCTTCGCCAGCTTGTTTGCAAATTCTCTAAAAACAACAAAGGCCCACTCCTGTGGGCCTTTGTAAAAGTTTGAAAATCAGTGCCCCAGGCGGGACTTGAACCCGCACTTCCATTGCTGGAAACAGGATTTTAAGTCCTGCGTGTCTACCAATTTCACCACCAGGGCGGCAGCAGGCGGTGTGTACTGCCTGTTCACCTATACTCAAAAAAAATCCTCCGCGGCGGGAGGATTTTTTTTCTGAGCGGAAGACGAGATTCGAACCCGCGACCTCAACCTTGGCAAGGTTGCGCTCTACCAGCTGAGCTACTTCCGCATTAACTGTTTTAAAGAACGGGTGGCAAAAATAAGGGGTGCCAGTGTTGCCACAAAAAAATTCTTCAAAATTTTATTTGTATTCCGGAACAAATTTGCTGCTTGGCTGCACAACGATCTCCTGCTGCGGAATGCTTTTTTCAAAGCGCTTTGTGTAAAGCGAATAACAGGTGCCGAAAGCGAAAGCGATCAGGCAGGCAATGGATAAATAAAAAATAAAGGCAGACGAAGAAACCCAGTTATGCGTAAAGTCGCGGTCCTGCACTTTTTGCAACTCCTGGTGATATTCTGCTTGGCGGTAATCCATGTTCCAAATTTGTGGTGCAAAAATAAGGGGTAAGCATTTGCCAAACAATCAGGAACGGTTTTTTTTCGGGTGCATCACTTCCGCAAAACGGTTTTTTTTCCGCACAAAATGTTGCCACACCAAGTTGCCGTGGTAAACCCCCGTAAGGTTTGTCAATCGTTGGCGGTGTTTTGGCTTCCAGCGTTTGTTGCCAAACACAATCCAGTAGAGGAAAGCACAATGCGCTTCAATAATGGCTACAAAATAGCCAGGCTGTCCTGCCAGCAAACCCTTCACTGCCGACACCTGGTCCAGCATCAGCCGAAAAGGCACCTTCCACCACTTTTCGCTCCATGGCAGGTTTTTGGCCAGCATAATCTGGTTGTTGCGAAAATTCAAATAGGTTTTACGCGTATTGCCGCGGGGCAGGGTGCCGCCGCCTACATGATAAACCGTGGCTTCGGGGCAGCAAAAGATGCGATACCCCGCCAGCCGCATGCGCCAGCAAAGATCAATTTCTTCCTGATGCGCAAAAAAGTATTCATCGAACCCGCCCATTTCATGAAACACCTTGCTGCGGATGACCATGGCGGCGCCAGTGGCCCAGAACACTTCTTCGGTAGCATCGTACTGATGGCTGTCTTCTTCGCACACGTCAAAGACCCGTCCACGGGCAAAGGGGTAGCCGTAGGCATCGAGCCAGCCACCGGCCGCGCCAGCGTATTCAAAATGCTGCCGTTGGTTAAATGCCCTGATCTTGGGCTGGCAGGCCGCGTTGCGGCTGTCGCTTTCCAGCAAATGAATGATAGGCTGCAGCCAGCCGGGTGTGATCTCTACGTCGGAGTTGAGAATAACATAATAATCGGCGGTCACCTGCTTTAAGGCTTCGTTGTACCCTTTGGCAAACCCATGGTTTTCGGCCAGGCAAATAACCGCAAGCTGCGGATAATGCTGCCGCAAAAAAAAGATGGAGTCGTCGGTGGAGGCGTTGTCGGCAACAACAACGCGGGCACCGGGAAAATCGGTGTTCAAAACCGATGGAAGAAAGTTTTGCAGGTGTTTCTTTCCGTTCCAGTTCAGGATAACGATGGCTACAGAAGGTTCGCTGATCGGCAAGGATTTTTTGCCAAATATAGACGCCGCCGGTCAGAACTTCGAAACACAACAGCCGGCGCTGGCGGCACGGTCACGGCTGCCGCTTCCATTGCGTTCGGGCGTACATTGCAGCATGTTCCGGCAATTTTTTAACTGGCGTATAGTTTTAGCCATTATTGCAATCCTGATCGTGAGCGGCACAGTGGCGTATTCCACCTACCTGGCTAATAAACTGGCAAAAGAAGAAAGGCAGAAAGTGGCGCTTTGGGTGGAGGCCGGCAAATCGTTTCTGAACTCGGCCAACACCGATGTAGCCTTGCCGCTGATGATTACCCGGCAAAATGATATTCCGATCATTGTTACGACCGAAAAGGACAGCATCCTTGAATGGGTAAATCTCGATTCGGCAAAAGTGGCCGGCGGATGGCGGGCCGACGACAGCCTGCGCAGCCTGCGCAGCCTGAACCAAAACGACTATCTGCGCAGCAAGCTCGATGACTTCCGGTCGGGCAAATTATCCGGCGAGTGGGTCAACCCGCTCGACTCTACTCAGCGCAACCGGTATTACTACGGCGAATCGCAATTGCTGAAAGAAGTGCGCTATTACCCGCTGGTACAACTTCTTATTGTCGGGCTTTTTATTTTCATTACTATTCAGGCCTTGCAGGCCAATTACCGGTCGGCGCAAAACGGGGTTTGGGCCGGCATGGCTAAGGAAACGGCGCACCAGTTGGGCACTCCGGTTTCGTCGCTCGAAGGCTGGGTGGAGTTGTTGAAGGAAACGCATCCGGAAGAAGATTTTGTGAGCGAAATTGAAAAAGACGTCACGCGGCTACGCCTGGTTTCCGACCGGTTTGGAAAAATCGGCAGCTCGCCGCAGCTCGAGGAAAAGAATATAGTGGTGCAGGTAGCCAGCATGATGGATTACGTGCAGAAAAGGGCCGGCGGCAACGTTTCGTTTGCGCTCAGTGCCCACCAGCAGGATATCCAGGCCCGCATTTCGCCGCCGCTGTTTGACTGGGTGATTGAAAACCTGTTGAAAAATGCACTGGATGCCATGGAAGGCAGAGGCCAGCTTACGGTTGATCTTACCGATACCGGCCGCGAGGTGATCATTGATGTCACAGACACCGGTAAAGGCATCAGCCGCCAGAATATTTCAAAGGTGTTTAACCCCGGGTTTACCACGAAAAAAAGAGGGTGGGGGCTCGGCCTCAGCCTGTCCAAACGCATCATTGACCAGTATCACCAGGGCTCTCTCCTGGTAAAGGCTTCAGAGCCGGGCAAGGGTACAACTTTTCGTATTGTTTTGAAAAAATAGCCTTTATATTTGCGCTCCCCAATTGGTGGAGCCCAGGTGTTGAAACTGGTAGACAAGCCACTTTGAGGTGGTGGTGTTCGCAAGGACGTGCTGGTTCGAATCCAGTCCTGGGCACCCGATTGGAAAGCTCCGAAAATTCGGGGCTTTCCTTTTTCCTTCCTTCTTTATAATCCTTGCCGGGTCTGCATATCAGCGAAACGAGTTTTCGAAATTTTACGGTTCGATAACTTTTTTTGCCAAAAACCAGTTTTTCTGAGAATATCGAATCAAGTATCTGTCGTTTCGGGGCAAAATCCGCTGCTGTAAAGTATTTCGGTAGCCCTTCCGACAATTCAAAGCAAAAAGAAATTTGTTCTTTTAAGTCGGAATCCGTTGTAGTTATTCCCTCAATTTTTGGCTCCAACTTTTCAATTTCCTTTTCGTATTCATCCTTTATTTCCTGGTAGTGACTCGCTCAATTTTCCTTATCAAGCATCAGCTTTCTTGCATTTGCGATTTCGCACTTCGCCTTTTCAATTTCTGCTTGAAGCTTTTCTTTTTGACTGTTTTTATCGGACTTACTGAGGCGGAGGTGGGCATTCTATGATTCTTTGACGATACGTGTAACTGCGTTATTGAGACTGATCTTTGCAAACTCCTTCGCAGCTTTTTTCAACCAGCATTCCGGCTAAGCAGGAACGGTATAACCGGCGCGGTTGCCTCCGGATGTGGGAATTATATAAACAATTTATTGGAAGTGTATAAATAAATCCGTGCGGCGCCCGGTAGTTTTGTCTTGGTTTTCATAGGATATTGGATTTTACACGAGGCGGGATTTCTATCCGGCCTCTATTTGCTTTGCAAGCATAGTTGGTACTTGTTATTTGCTTCAATCATAGTTTGCCGAAGGCACCCGAACCCACAATCAAAGGCTGTTAAAAGAATAGACATGTTTTGGGTTTTAATGGCTCCGCCATTTTCAATAATTCTTCATTTTACCCAACATGGTTTGAAGCAAATGCTTCAATTTGTCAATGGCTCCACTCACTGCCTGCTCATTTGTATCGGCCGTATTGGTAACAGCAATGGGTTGCTTTCCTTCTAACCTTGCTTCTAACAAGCACCGCTTATCCGCCTGCCCGGTTTTGCTCCCGTTCTCATCGGACAGGTGCAACTCGATGCGGGTGATGGTGTCGTACCTGCCCAATTCATCTTTCAGCACTGATGTCAGGTAATCAGTTAATTTTTCGCCGCCTTCAATGTTTTTGTCTGTGTTGATTTGTATCGTCATGATAAATTTTTAATGAATTAAATGTTGGTGGTAAAAAAACGTTAGTACCGGAATATTGCAGCCAGACCTGTTTTTGCTGGCATGCTTTCAGGCGGTAAAACAACTACTTGTCCTCCCTTTTCTGTCACCAGTTCGCCAATATCGTCAAGCAGGTCGTCGGTTTGTGGGTTACTCAAATTGCCAACGTCAACACTGCCGGTATCCCTGTTGGTTATGGTGCCTGCCAACACACGGTTTGCTTCCAGCAGTAAAGTTACAATTCTGCCTTCAGCAGCCGCTTTCGCCACTGCCTCCAGGTCATCGCTCCCAGTGCCGGCCGCGTTTGCCTGCGAAAATTGGTTTGTCAAATTGCAAATTTTTCGGTCATATTCCGGCTTTATCACCTTCCAGGCTAACGATGCCAGTTCGCCGGGTGAAGGCGCCTTGTAATTGACGTGAATTCCCTGCGGCATCAATAGGGGGTTATCGCTCACCTTTTGGAAAAGGGCATGGTGTTCCGCCAGTGCCACTAACAACAGGGGCAAGCCTGATGGCCTTGAATATTCTTCCTCTACTTTTTTTGAAACAACCCGGAAGAACCGTTCGGCGTCAATGTCCAATTCATCGCCTTTGCCGCCGTGTCCATGGTGCATCGTATTGCTCTCGCCACCCACCCCGCCGTAGGATGCAATGGTGGAGTGCTTATCTGTTAACTCACTTCCCAAAGCTTCTTCAATTGTGGTGGGAAAGCCCGGTGTAGTTTTAACCTCCGTTACAGAGCAGTTATCGCCTTCAAAAAGTTTCAGGTCGTGGCGGCTTAAGCCAAGTACATAAAAGCGGTCAAGCGACCGCAATACAGGCAGCAACGGCTTGATGTGAAAACTGTCTGCCGCAACGGTGAACGCTTTTGTCGGCGCTTGCAGCCGGATTGTTTTGAAGAATTTGCCGCTGCTTAAAACAGCAAGCCCCTGGCCCGTATGGTTCCAAAAATCAGCATTGCCGGTTAACTGCTCAAAAGGCTGAAGCAGTTCTTCAGTTTCTGCCTTTGAATGTTGCTGCAACAAAGATGTTTGGAGGTGCTTCAGCAGGTTTTTGAACAAGATGGGGTCTTTTACATTCTCGGGGTGGCTGCGGTGCGTAGGCATATACAGCGACAGGCATGTTTTGCCGCGTTCTGCCATCAGCTCTTGTATCAGGTGCTTCGTTAGTATCTCCATCATAATTTACATTTCATTTTTGTGTTTCACTATGCCATAGCAAGCATTCCCTTTCCTATATTTTTCAACAACACTACCTTGCTACCAGCCGGTGAACGTGACATTGTTCACAGAAATATTGGGGGAATAAAAAATACTGCTACCACATTGTTTTGCTATGGCTTCCGGTTGTGCGAAATAAACCGCCCATAATAATTTTGCAGATTGCTTTCATAGTCATCAGAAAGGTAGTTAGCGGCATCATATTCGGGACTGTTCTTTACCTGCTCTACCGATGCCCGCACCGTAACTTCCGAGGTCTCCCATTTGATGCTTTGTATCCAGTTTGGCGACAACACCACTTTTTTACCCGGAAACCAATTGCCGGTATCCACTACCAGGTAGGCAAGTTTCCAGTTGCTATCGTCAAGCAAAAAGTTTTCTACCTCGCCGACGTCTCCGTCTATCGCCTTGATGGTATAACCTTTTACTGCATCAGCGCTGCGTAAGTGCGGATCATTGTCTGAACCGTTTTTATCAGCCGGTAAGACCGGTTCTTCAATTTCAACCTGGCTCATTGATATCGGATAAGACATGCCCATCCCGCCGATGCCAACTCCAGTCCAATAAAAGCCGCCCCAGGGATAATAGGCGTACAATTCCATTTCCTGCTGGCGGGAAACCGGTTTATCGGTGTCTATGGGTGGGCTGTTTTTAATTTTTTCCGCTGACAGGTGCACCCGAAAGCTTTCCTTTTCCCAATCCGTTTCGAGAACGGCCTGCGGAGCCAAAAGGACTTTGCGGCTATTTAGCCAGCTTCCGGTTTCAACAATTAAATAACGGATGATCCAGCTCTTATCATCGAAATAAAAATCTTTTACTTTTCCAAGTTCACCATCAGATCCATGAATGGTAAAGCCGATTAAGTTGTTAAGAAGACGTTTCATATTGCATGCATTTTTTTAGTTTGAAGATTAGTCAGAACAAATCTCTTTTCCCCTGTACTGTGCTTCTTTTTGCCGGGCAATGGCAATGGGATCTCCAAACAGGTAAAAGAATTTCATCCGCCATGAGCTTGCGTTTTTCACGTCTTTCCATATATCCATCACTTCGTGAAAATTGATATGAATGGGATTGGCTTTGTGCTCAATGTTATGAGTCACGCCGTTTCTCACTCGCTCCTCCTCCTGCTGATACGTTCCAAACAGACGGTCCCAAATAATGAACGTAGCCCCAAAGTTTTTGTTAATGTATTGCTCTTGCGACCCGTGATGCCGACGATGGTTGGATGGTGTAGCGAAAATGTATTCAATGGCCTGGTGTAAGCGGCCAATGTAGTCGGTATGCACCCAGAACCGAAAAAGAACGGCAACCTGGTCAACGATAAAAAAGATGACCGGATGAAAACCCATCAAGGCTATAGATACAAAGAAGACCAATAGGTGCTATCCCGACAATCAATTCGGTAGAGACCTTGCTGACATCGTTGATTTGTGCATAATTTATTTCGGGAGCACAAAAGATTGCGCTTGTATCCATTAGCGGAAGGAGTTTAATTTCCGCCTGTGGAAAGTATTACCGTGCCAGGGTATGAAACATTGGCGTCGTCTTCAGCCGTGATGAAAAACCCCGTTGGCTTAAACGATGATACGGTACTCAACGAGCTTTTTAGCGTATTGGAAAGAAAGGCACTTGATGTTTTTAGTTGGCCAATGTTTTTTCTTCCGTTCTGCTCTGTTTCCATCCAAACGACATACATCTGTTTTGGCGGACTAAGCCTGCTGGCTTCGGCCAGACGCATCACGTCTAATTCAATTTTGTAATTGCTATTTCCGTCTTTTTTCACTTTTACCGTACCCTCAGCGGCCGGCACAGCCGATGAAGTGGAGAAATTATATTTCGTTGTGCCGCATGACGACAGCACGAGCATCGCCACAACAAGTGCACAGACTGTAAAAGTTACCCGTGAGCCTCTATTTGTGTTTATCTTTTTCATTTCCATTTTTTTAATTGTTACGATTTTGACGGTGAAATGATTTGCGTTTTCCCATCGGTAGCCATACTTTTCTTTAATGGAACAGGAAATGTCCCGGCCATTTCACCAATGATGTTAATGAGTTCCAAACCTGAAGGGATCACGATTTTTGCATTGGACATCAGCGAGTTTTCTACCGCTTCCAGCTTTCGCAATAGCTGAGCATTTCCGGTAAAGAATTCGTCCGCGGCAACGTTCACCAGCTTGATGGCTTCCGCTTCGCCTTCAGCGTGTAACACCTTTGCCCGTTTGTAACCTTCTGCTTCTTTTATCTTAGCTCGCTTTACGCCATCGGCAACCGTTTCGGCAGCGGTGGCGTAATCAATCGCTGCAATTTTTTCGTTTTCGGCTTTAACCACTTTGTTCATCGTTTCCTGCACGTCGGAAGGCGGGTCAATCTGCTTCAGTTCCGTTCTCACGATAATGATTCCCCAGCTTGCTGTTTCATTTTTCAAAGTGGTGTGGAGCTCGGCGTTGATTTTTCCTCTTTCGCTGTTGGCTGACCGCAACGTCAGTGTGCCAATGATGTTTCTTAGCGTTGTACGGGCCAGGTTCACGATCTGCAGCTTGTAATCATTCACATTGTACAGGGAGCTTTTGACATTTACTTCTTCCTCCAGCACCCGGAAATAAATTTGGGCATCTACACTGGCATTGAGGTTGTCGTTCGTGATGATTTCCTGTGGTTGTGCATCCACCATTTGTTCGGTGATGTTTACGATGTACATCTTATCGATAAACGGGATGATCCAGTGAAACCCAGGGTGGGCATACTTGTTATACTTTCCAAGCCGCTCAATCAAACCCCTGTGCGTGGGCCGAACGATTTTCACTCCCGAAAAGAAAAACAAAACGATTACCCCGATGATAATTAAAATGATTTCTGTCGTCATTGGTAATCACTTGTTGAAGATAAAATGAGCAATACAAAGCTATCGTAACCCGGTTGGCCAGGTATTGTAGCATTATGCCTAATGGTTGCATAATTCATACCACGCAAAAGGAGATGATGCAATCAAATAGTAATCATCCGGTTCACCATGCTGTTCTAAAGAGGCTTACTAAATCTATCAATCCCTTTACCTATAAATGGAAATGGCCACACCTTTTTGCAAACACACATCAGACTTCGGAAAAAAAGCATGAATATTCAGTTGCCTACCGCCGATTATTTCCAAATAGTGTAAAAAATAAGCTGGCCTGTATGGTACTGTTCCGAAAATCAGGATCCAGATTGTTTGCATCAAAATCACCTACTTTGCTTAATCCCGCAAGATACCGGGCACCGATGCCAATGCCTGCCTTGCTTTGCAACCCAAGACCGACGCCAATGGCGAGGTCGGTGCTTTTGGCAAAGTTTTCAATGGTATTGTCCGGTATATCCTCCGATGCTTTAAAGCCAATTTGTGGACCTGCCTCCAGGTAAAAGCCTCCTTCTGTAATGTATTGCAGCATCACGGGAACGGTGATGTAATTGACTTTATAATCTTGTTTGTTGGTGGCATTCTGTAGCCTTGCGCCCTGGGTGGAGAATAGCACTTCCGGTTGAAGGGAAAACCCACCGGCCCGGAAACGCATGTAGGCGCCGCCGTGAAAGCCGAGCATTGTTTCCTTTTTTATCATACTAAAATCACCGCCGGTGAAATTGCTGACGTTTACGCCGCCTTTGAGGCCTAACTGAAATCGCTGTGCCTGTGCGTTTATGGCAAAGGCTAATAAGCAAAAAAGAATAATTTTTTTCATGTTGTCGTTTTATTGGCAATGATTGTGCATGCTGAAACGCATAGCTGTGTCAGCAAATCCTGTTTCGTCGCTCCCAGGACATGGTTTGTTGACATTGAAGACAATAACGAAGCCGTAGCTGGTGAACTGGTCTAATTGTGTAAGATAAAATCGGCAGAGTATAAGAGTTTGCTTTTGACAGCTCGGACTTGTTTAGCAAAGGACTGGCACTGATGGTGTAAGCTCCAATCTTAATGCTCGTGCGAGGCAATCTTTGCCCATTGGGAAATCGAAGCATTTTACCTCCACCAATCTTACCGTGTTTCGTTAACGAATAACTTTTTCAAGTAATGCAGTAATTAGCTAAAAAAAGCCCCCATGCGCAAGGCAGGGACTTTTCTTACTGAATCATGGAGACCGAACTAAAAACTTATAAAAGTGGTCTTCTGTTTTCTTCGTCGCTGAATCTTTTTTTGCCTGTAGAAACCCCATGGTTTTTGTTAGTAACGGGCTCGCCATCATTCAATGGTGTTGCATTGCCTTTGCGGTGACCGCTTTCATCTTTTTTGGTGGCAACATTTTCCTGCTGTTCGCTTTTTCCACTGTTCACGTCGTTCGTAGATTTTGCATCGTTTTGACTGTGTTTTTGCATAACAGTAAATTTTTGTTTGTACCAATAACTCTTGTGGGATTTTCCTTAACTACCTGTCAATAATTCAATAGCACTTCCGAACATGATTTTTAAACGAAAGGATCGGATGACCCACACGTATTGCCGCAAGGGTCATTCCGTCATTCCTTACAAGTTGGTTAGCATCGGCCGCAATAGAAAGGGTGTTTTCCTGGGGTGATAAATTGTAGGCTTCTAAGTGCTTTTGCGCAAGTCCAGGAAGGGTAGTAAAATGCTTAATTTTCATGCATTTTACTGAACCCCGAAGTTGATGGAAATAATGGGTACAATTTTTACATGATTCCGGCAAAACCTGATATAATTCTGGTAAAAAGGAGGAGATGGGTTGAGTTTAGGTTCCCTGAGGCAGAGGAAGCGTTACCGAAATATTACCTTGACGATTTAAATTTTTTTACCCAACTGATCCATTTGCTCTTCCAAAACCACGGAAAGGAGGTAGTAAATATCCTCGGTGCTGCGGGGCTTGCTGATGAAATGCACGGCGCCCAATTCTTTTAATTCGTTCGCCTCTTTAACATCGGTGGAGGTGGTATAAATAATGACGGGAATGTCCTTGAGACGGTCGTTGCTTTTTATTTCCAGCAGGCAGCGTTTGCCATTGTAGCGGGGCATGCGAAGGTCAAGGAAGATAAAATCCGGCAAGGAGTGTCTTTCGTCGTTAAGGATTTCCAGGGCGTGCAGGCCGTCTTTTGCCACTTCACATTCGATGGCATCGTTGATTTCTTTTACCGCCTCTACAAAAAACCGGCGGTCATCGGCATCGTCATCTACAAAAAAAAGCTTCAGATTATCTTTCATGAGACATGGTTATAGGGTAGTTGAATCTTGAACAAACGAACGCTTGTTCTTAACAAACGTCATCGGGTATTGTTTATTTTTCTTCTTTGCACGTTTTCCAAATGGGGTCGCCTGCTTCCCAACGCTTTTTAAAGTCAACCGGCGTAAAGCCCGTTACTTTTTTAAACTGCAAACTCAGGTGCGACACGCTGCTGTAATTCAGCTCATAGGCGATTTGCTTTACCGTCAGGCCCTCGTACACCATCAGTTCTTTGGCCCTTTCTATGCGGCTTTCAATATAAAACCGCTCTATGGTAGAGCCTTCCACTTCCGAAAAAATGTTAGCGAGGTAAGTATAATCGTAAGTCATGTTTTTGCCGATGAAGGCCGAGAGCTTTAAGCCTTCATCTGTGTGTGGTGAATGATGGAGTTCGATAATCAGGATTTTTATCCGCTCGGTTAAAATCTTTTTGCGGTCGCTCATGAGTTTCAGCTCATACCGCTTAAGACCGTCGTTCAGCTTTTCTAATTCCTCTGGCGTTAACGGGTTTGACAAGACTGCCATCCCCAACTCAATTTTTTGATAGGGTATGCCCAATTCCTCCAGCACCGAACGCACCGCCATTTTGCACCGCACACAAACCATATCCTTTATGTAAATCGTCGTTGCCAAACCAAGAGTTTATTGCCGCACCGGCAGCACCACATGAAAAGAGGCCCCTTCGCCCTCATTTGCTATGGCAAAAATATGTCCGTGGTGAGATTCCACGATTTTTTTACAAAGTGCCAGCCCTATCCCTGTGCCTTCATAGTCATCCACCGAATGAAGGCGCTCGAAAATCTGGAATACCTGTTCTGCAAATTGAGGGTCAAATCCTATTCCGTTATCTGAAACGATTATTTCAATGTAAACGTTATTGCTATTTAGCGAGTGAAATTTTTGTACCTCCTCCTCGGACAATTCATTCGCTGCTATGCGAATAACCGGTTTTACATGGCTGGTACGGAACTTCAACGCATTGGTCATGAGGTTATAAAAAAGCTGGTGCATTTGCAGCGGCACGGCGTCTATAGCAGGCAGCGGCGTGTTGTATTCAATCACAGCGCCGCTTTCTTCTATCAGCAAATCCACATCCTGAAATACGGTTTTTACAACGGCGTTCAGGTCCACCGGTTCAAAATTCTTTTCACCATACGCAATCATGGAGTATTGAAGCACTTCTGCAATCAACTGCGACATGCGGTTGGTAGCCTTTGTAATTTTTTCCATCACCTCTTTGCCTTCGTCTGGCAAAACATCCTTCCAGTTTTTTTTTAAAATAGACGTAAAGAGTGCAATTTTCCGGAGTGGCTCCTGCAAGTCATGCGAAGCAATGGAGGCAAACTGTTGCAGGTTGTCGTTGGCGTGCTGAAGGTTAACATTGATTTCCCTTAATTCCGCCATTCTTTCGTTCACTTCTTTTTCGAGCTTGACTTTGTATTCGCCTTCCGATTTGCTCAGGGCTTCGTCCAACTGTTTTTGCGCCGTTTTATCCCGGAGGATTTTTACAAAGCCGATTAAGTTATGGTCTCCATCCCACAACGGACTAACCGAGCCGGTGCCCCAAAAAAGCTGTCCGTCTTTACACAGGTGCCAGCGTTCATCGGCCGCACGGCCGTCTCTTTTTGCTTTAGCCATTTCCTGCGCCGGCACCCCGGCCTCCCGGTCTTCGGGAGTAAAGATGATATCGCCTGACCGGCCAATGATTTCGGCCTCGCTGTAACCGATAACGGCTTCTGCCCCGCCGCTCCAACTTACCACCACACCTTCGGGGTTAAGCGTAATGATGGCGTAGTCGGTGGCACCTTCAATCAGCAGGCGCATGTACTGCTCCGATTGCAGGAGTTTTGTTTCTATGCGCTTGCGGGCCGTCACATCGAAAAACGTGATGACGGTGCCGTTGATGCGGTCGTCGGCCGTCCGGTAGGGCAATACCCGCATCATGTACCATTGGTTATCCGTGGTGGAAACTTCCCGTTCGATTACGGTTAACTTTTCCAACACGGTCTCGGCGTCTTTCTGCACGCCGTCGTACAGCACTTTGTTGGTAATGTCGGTAATGGGGCGGCCGTAATCGGCGTCTTTCAGGTTATATACTTGAAGCACAGCCGGTGTGAAAAGGCGGATGCAAAAACTTCGGTCCAAAAAGATGGTGCCGACATCGGCGGAGTTGATAAAATTTTGCAGGTTGTTGGTAACAAGGCTAATCTCGTCAATCTTGATTTTGAGTTCCTGGTTGACGGTTCTTAGTTCTTCGTTAATGGATTGCAATTCTTCTTTGCTTGTCTCTAACTCCTCGGCGGCCAAACGCAGCTCTTCGTTGATGGCCTGGAATTCTTCGTTTGAGGCTTTCAGTTCTTCCGAATGAAACTCGTGTTGCTCCGACGAAGTCCGGAGCTGTGTTTTCAGCCGGATGAGCTCTTCTTCCAACTGTTTGGCCACCGGTTCGTCGGAGGCTATTCTAACTGCGCCGTTTTGGGTTTGCCGCCCTTCGGTTTCTTTAAACACCACCAGGATAAACCCTTTTGCCGTATCGCCTTCCTCCAGCACCGGACGGATGTGTACGTCCAGCGATTGCGGTTTTCCGTTGATGGTCAGTTCCAGGTTTTGGGTTTCCACAGCGGTCTTGTACTGCACCGCCTGGAAAAGCGCCGTGCGCAGTTCCAGCCTTATTTCGGGCCGGATGAACTTCAGTAGATTTTGCGTGGGTTCGCCGCCGGTAAACTCAAAATATTTGCCCACCCGTTCCGTCATGTGCACAATCTCGTATTCCTCGTTTACCACCACCGACGGCGGTGCATACTGCTCCAATAATTTTTGGTGCAATTCGCCAAACGACATGCGGCCTGGCCGGGTGGCCTCCTCGGCTTTTTGCAGTGGATTGTTTTTGGGAAAATGAAAATGGGGCACGGCCTCGGGAATCGGATAATTGCGGGGCGATACGTCTCTTGCCTGGAAAA
>CBDUBQ010000001.1:0-286255 GCA_965365435.1 uncultured Flavisolibacter sp. | reverse complement strand
CCACCCCAAAAACTGAAAATAAAAAAAGGCTGCCTACTTTTGAGACAGCCTCTTCTCTTTCTGGCATTGCTTAATTTAACTCCATCTCGTACCCTTCATCCACCAGCAAGCCGCTACCATCAGCAGCCGCCGTGGCCAGTTCATCGCAACGGTTGTTGAAGGGATTATTTGCATGCCCTTTCACCCACACAAACCGGATCTGGTGCTGCTGGTACAACGCATGAAAACGGAGCCACAGATCTTTATTTTTTTTGCCGCCGGCAAAATTGGTGGCTATCCATTTTTTCAGCCAGCCTTCGTTCAGCGCCTTTACAATATACTGGCTGTCGGTGTAAAGAGTAATGTGAAGGCCCTTTTTCTTCATGGCTTCCAGGGCGGCAATCACACCCATTAATTCCATGCGGTTATTGGTGGTTTTCCGGTAGCCGGCCGAAAGCTCCTTGCGCTTATTACCGTAGAGCAAAATAGCGCCATATCCGCCCGGCCCCGGGTTCCCTCTCGACGCTCCGTCTGTATAAACCGTTATCTCCATCATCAGCACATTTCCGGTTGCCCCAGGCTTTTACCAAAACAAAAAGTACCCATCCTGTCTGTAAAGCATCTTACCATAAAAATTCCGCTTTTCACGACTCATCGTTCACCCTCACACCTGAAACACGCCTGTTTTAAAGTCAGCCATCACCGGCTGCTGGTTTGCTGCACTCAATGCTTCTGAAATCACTTTGCGGGTGTCCAGCGGATGAATAATCTCATCTACCCAAAGGCGGGCAGCGGCATAATAAGGTGTGGTTTGTTTTTCGTAGCGGCCTTTAATTTCATTCAGCAGCTTTGCCTCGTCCTCGGGCAAGATGGTTTGTCCTTTTGCCTTCAATCCCGCCACCTGAATTTGGAGCAGGGTTTTTGCCGCCTGCTCGCCGCCCATCACCGCAATTTTTGCCGTAGGCCAGGCATAGATGAACCGTGGATCATAAGCCTTGCCGCACATGGCATAGTTGCCGGCGCCGTAGCTATTGCCAATGATGACCGTGATCTTTGGCACCACCGAATTGGCCACGGCATTCACCAGCTTTGCGCCGTCTTTAATAATGCCGGCATGCTCGCTGCGGCTGCCCACCATAAAGCCGGTAACATCCTGCAAAAACAGGAGCGGTATCTTTTTTTGATTGCAGTTAAGAATAAAGCGGGCGGCCTTGTCGGCGCTGTCGTTGTAGATCACGCCACCCATCTGCATTTCGCCTTTTTTATTCTTGACGATCTTTCGTTGATTGGCCACTATGCCCACTGCCCAGCCGTCTATGCGGGCATAGCCGCACACAATGGTTTTGCCGTAGTCTTCCTTGTATTGGTCAAAAGCCGAATCATCAACGATCCGTTCAATGATCTCCACCATATCGTAAGGTTTGGAGCCCTCGGTGGGAAAAAGCGTAAGCAGGTCGTTGGGATCTTTTGCCGGCGGCTTTGATTCTGCTCTGTCGAACCCCGCTTTGTCCTTTTGCCCCAGCTTGTCAATAATGCGTTTTACCTGGTCGAGGCATTCCTGCTCGGTTTTGAACTTATAATCGGCAATGCCCGAAATCTCCGTATGGGTAACGGCGCCGCCCAGCGTTTCAATATCAACATCTTCACCTACAGCCGCTTTCACGAGATAAGGCCCTGCCAAAAAAATAGAGCCCTGCTCTTCCACCATCAGCGTTTCGTCGCTCATGATGGGCAGGTAAGCACCCCCGGCTACGCAGGCACCCATCACGGCGGCTATTTGCACAATGCCGCGGGCACTCATTTGCGCATTGTTGTAAAAAATGCGGCCGAAATGTTCTTTGTCCGGAAAAATTTCATCCTGCATCGGTAAAAACACACCGGCACTGTCAACCAGGTAAATGACCGGCAGGTTGTTTTGCAGCGCAATCTCCTGCATGCGCAGGTTTTTTTTGCCGGTGATGGGAAACCAGGCCCCGGCTTTTACGGTTTGGTCGTTGGCCACAATCACACATTGCCGCCCACTGACATACCCTACACCGGCTACCGTGCCGCCGGCCGGACAGCCGCCCTGTTCGGCATACATTTCCCACCCCGCAAACGACCCTATCTCCACAAAAGGCCTTTCTTTATCTATCAGGTAATCAATTCGCTGGCGGGCGGTGAGCTTTCCTTTTTCGGCTTGTTTGGCCTGGGCTTTTTTGCCGCCGCCTTCGTACACTTTCTGCAATCGCTGCTGTAATTCGTCCACTAAGTTTTGCATAGCATTCGTCAATTGATGATGGCCGTTTGGGCGATAAAAATCGGGCAGCCTGCTGCGCTCGCTTCGGCCCGTTGCCGGCAACGGCCAAAGATAGCCGAAGGCATTGTTCGGTTGAAAAACTTTGGTGTGGTAAATACCTGTTCCATAATTTTACAGAATGCCCTTGCCTGTAACGACACCAAATGCCCAGGTGGTCAAGGACTCCACCAGCGCATTACATGCTGGTGTGGAGAGTTTACTTGTACCCAAATTACAAGCCTTACGATCGCACGACGGTTATGCCGCCATCCTGCAAATGTTTTATGGATTTTTCTCACCTATTGAAGGTTTAATTCGTCAGCAGCTCACCGGGGCCGACTTGCCCGACCTGGACAGCCGGCGCAAAGCCCTGGTGATTTTACATGACCTGCAGGCACTGAAATTTTCTATCCGCGGGTTAGCGGTATGTACGCAGTTGCCGCCCATCAATAGCCGGGCAGCGGCTTTTGGAGCAATGTATGTGCTGGAAGGATCAACGCTGGGAGGCAAACAAATCAGTAAAATGCTCCTTTGTAACGAGGCGCTGGCCCTGCCGGAAAATGCTGTTGGCTTTTTTGCCGGTTATCGCCAGTTTACCGGGGAAAAATGGAAATCGTTTCTTTCTGCCTTTAACGAACTGGAAGATACCGCAACACTGGCCACCTCGGCCAACGCCACTTTTCTCGCCCTAAAACGCTGGATGCAGCAGACTTTGTACCATGGTTAATATACGGAATTTCGATGCAGAGTTCTGCGGCAAAGTGCCGTTGCATCAAACGAATCTGATACAGCCGCACGGCGTGTTGCTGGTAGTGAAAAAAGACGACCTCACGGTGCTGCAGGGCAGCGAAAATGCGACGGTGGTTTTTCAAACAACCATTGCCGAACTGGTAGGCAAGCCACTCGGTTCTTTTTTGCCGGCAAACGATGTAGCCGCACTGCAGCTACGGCTGAACAATGGCACAACCGGAAAGTTGCCGTTTTCTTTTTCTGTGAACGAACAGCGTTTTCTTGCCATGGTAGAGACGTTCGATACGTACTGCCTGCTAGAAGTTGAAACCGAACCGTTGACGAACGCCCAGGAATCGTCGTTTGTGGCAGTGTTTCAGGAAATCAAGTTGGCCATGACCGCCATTGAAGCCTGCACCAACACCCACGAAACCTGCCTGGCTGCGGCCCGGGAGTTCAAGCGCTTCTCGGGCTTCGACAAAGTGATGATTTACCGGTTTGACAAAGACTGGAACGGCGATGTCGTGGCGGAAGAAGCTGAATCCGGCATGGAGAGTTACCTGGGCTTGAAATTCCCGGCTTCGGATATTCCCAAACCGGCGCGGGACCTGTACAAAAAAGCACCTTATCGCCTCATTCCCACCGTTGACTACGAAGGTGTAAAGCTTTACCCCGTTATCAACCCGCTCACACATTCGTTCACCGACCTGTCGGGCAGCAACCTGCGGAGCGTAGCCGGTGTGCACCTCGAATACCTGCGCAATATGAAGGTGAATGCGTCCATGTCGGTGCGCATTTTAAAGGAGGGTGAATTGTGGGGCCTGGTGGCCTGCCATCACCGGTCGCCGAAGTACCTGTCTTACGAGGTTTGTTCGATATTCGAGCTGCTGTCGGGCGTGGTCAGCGCCAAGATTTCATCGGTGCAAAGCCGCGACAGTTTTTCCTATCGTGCCGGCAAGCAGCCACTGATGCAAAAACTCACGGAGGCCGTTCTTTCCGACGGCGGGTTGCGAAACGAAAAGGCCATCCTGCTGCAACTGCTCGACGCAGATGGTATTGCCATTACCGGAGGCCGCCATGTTGAAACGGCCGGCACTACACCCAGCCACCAGGAAATAGAAGACCTGGTATATTGGCTGCAGGCCAATACCGTGAGTGGCCTTTACCACCAGACGGCGCTGCCGCAGGTGTACGAAGCTGCCGAAGGGTATGCGGCCACCGGAAGCGGACTGCTGGCCCTGCCGGTAGAGAGCGACAAAGGCGATTTTGTGCTGGCCTTCCGCGGCGAGAAAGTGCAAACCGTGGCCTGGGGCGGCAATCCAAATGAGGCCCTGCAGTTTGAAAGCGATGGCCAGCGCTACCATCCACGGGCCTCGTTTAAGATTTGGCAGCAAACGGTTAGGCAAACGGCCGAACCGTGGCGCACCGAGACATTAGAAGTGGCGGAAAGCATCAGAAATTTCCTTATCGAAAGCAGGCTAAACCGGAAATATTAGCGATAGTTTGTTAATTTGAAAACTGAAAAAACCGAAGCGGAAACAGCAGATGATCTGGTTGGTGCCGGCGGGCGGCAAATGCCTCCCGGCCTCTCTTTTTCCGCATGATTTCACATGAAGTCAGAATCTAATTCATTGCCCGTGTTGCCATCACCCGAAGCCAAACCGAAAACCCCATCCGTGTCGGCCAACGATCATTTTGTTGTGGCCATTGGCGCTTCGGCCGGCGGACTGGAAGCCATCCAGGAATTTTTCGACAACATGCCATCCAACGGCAACCTGTCGTTTATCATTATTCAGCATCTTTCGCCCGATTACAAAAGCCTGCTGGTGGAGCTGATCTCCAAGCATACGTTTATGAAAGTGCGGGAGGCCGGCCATAATCTGCCGGTGGAAAAAAGCTGTGTGTATGTAATCCCTAACGACAAGCTGCTGACCATTAAAGGCGGGCTGCTGCAGCTCACCGAAAAAAAGGCTGAAAAAGCGCCCAATACGGCAATTGATACGTTTCTGCGGTCGCTGGCCGAAGACCAGGGCAGCAAGGCCATAGCGGTGATTTTGTCGGGTACCGGTACCGATGGCTCCAAGGGCATACAGGCCATTCAGCATGCAGGGGGCATGGTACTGGTGCAGGACCCCATCTCTGCCAAGTTCGACGGCATGCCCAACAGCGCCATCGCATCGGGATTTGCCGATTACATTATGGCGCCGGAGCTAATGCCCGAAGAAATTTTCAACTACATCAAAGAACGGCCGGTACGGGTAGCCGGCGACGGCAAGCCCGACGAAAGTTATTTGCCCGAAGTGCTGAAGTTGGTGGAAAAAAGCTGTCAGTACGACTTCACCAATTACAAAACGCCCACCATCCTCCGGCGCATTGGCCGGCGCATGTCGCAGCTTGGCTACCGCCGTTTCTCCGAATACCTGGAATTTCTTCGCACATCATCGGAAGAATGTAAGCTGCTGGGAAAAGAGTTTTTAATTGGTGTGACCAAGTTTTTTCGCGACAAAGCCGCTTTCGACCTGGTGCGCAACGATGTGCTGACCGACATTATCCAATCGAAAAAAGACGGCGATGTTTTAAAAGTGTGGGTGGCAGCCTGCAGCACCGGAGAGGAGGCTTATACCATCGCCATCATCATTGACGATTTGCTGCACAGCCTCCAACGCCAACTGGAAGTAAAGATTTTTGCCACCGATATTGACCTCGATGCCATTGAGTTTGCCTCCAAAGGCAGCTACCCGGTGCAATCGGTGTCAGAAATGGACGATCAGATGGTGCAGCGCTATTTTGTGCAGCAGAATGGCAGCGTTACGATGGTTCCTACGTTGCGCAAGCAAATCGTTTTTGCCCGCCACAATATTTTGAAAGACCCGCCATTTATCAAAAACGACCTGGTTACCTGCCGCAATATGCTCATTTACATGAACAATATTTTGCAGCGCAAAGTTTTCGGCACACTATCGTTTGCGCTCAATACCGGCGGCTATCTTTTTTTAGGTCCCAGCGAAGTGCCGGCCCTCACCCGCGAGGTGTTTCAGGAAGTCAACGGCAAATGGAAAATATACCGGAAAACCGGCGCCGATGCGCCTTACAATCCGGAGCGCTTTCCAAGCACCCAGGCTTACCGGCAGCGCAAGGAAGTGCCCTATATGGCAAACCGGGAGAATGTGCTGGGCAGAGAGCTGGCCGATGATTTTAAAGCCCTGCTGACGGAAGAATTTGGCTTTGCCGCGGTTTACATTGACAAGCATTTTGAAGTGCGGGAAGGGGTAGGAAATTATAAACGTTATCTCTCACTGCCGGGCCGTACCATCAACCTGCAGTTGCTGAAAATGGTAAGCCCCGAGGTGGCCGCAGTGCTCACCACGGCTTTGCGCAAGGTGGCGAAAGACGGTGAAAAAGTGACGCTGCACAACGTCCGCATCCGCGGCGAAGAAGGCGACCGCGGCGTGGACATTGTAGTAAAGCCGGCCACCCGCGACGGGATGTTTCTTGTAAGTTTTTCGGACAGCCGCGGCGCCGTGGTAAAAAGCTCCCATGAATTTCCGATAGCGCCGCCATCCGACACCGCCCTTTATATTTCGGAGCTGGAAGACGAGCTGAAAGAAACGCGGGGCAACCTGCAAATGGCTATTGAAAGCCTGGAAACGGCCAATGAAGAACTGCAGTCGAGCAATGAAGAGTTACTTTCTGCCAACGAAGAATTGCAGTCGAGCAACGAGGAGCTGCAATCGCTCAACGAAGAATTGCACACCCTGAACACGGAGCACCAGCTACGCATTAAAGAATTGGTGGAGCTGAATGATGACCTGAACAACTACTTCCGTAGCACGGAGATTGCCCAGGTTTTTGTGGATGGCAAGCTGCGCATCCGAAAGTTCAATCCTGCGGCGGTGCAGATGATCAACCTGATAGAAACCGACGTTGGCCGCCCCATCGAACACATTTCCACCAACATTAAAGAAGGCAATCTTTACCGGGATATACTGGAAGTTTTAAAAACAGAAACGGAACTAGAACGGGAGGTTCAATTGAGCGATAGCCGCATTGCCCTCATGCGGATACTGCCGTTTTTGCGGCAGGATAAAATGGTGGACGGAGTGGTGGTTTCGTTCATTGACATTACCGGCATGAAGCAACGCGACAACATTCTCAAAGGAGTGTTTAACGCATCGCCCAATGCTATCATGGCGTTTGAAAGCGAAAAGCAGGGCGGGCAGATCACCAGCTTCCGCATGCTCCGGGCCAACTACGCGGCCGACGCTATCCTGGGCAAGGCCGCAAATGCATACATCGGGCTTTCGCTCAGCGAAGTTTTTCCGCCGCTGCTGGAAAAAGTGCCTTTCCGCGACCTGGTGGCCGTAGCGGCAGAGGGCCGGTCGTTGCAAACCGAAGTACTGCTGCCGCTCCCGGGCAAAGGCGAGGAATGGTTTCTGGTGATGGCCACCCGCATGGACGACGGGCTGGCCATGAGCCTGACCAATATGCACGAAAAAAAGCTGGCCGAAGAAAAGTTTCGCCGGAATTACCACGAGCTGCTGAAAACAAAAGAAAGCTACCGCCAGCTTTCGATAGAGCTGGAGGAAAAAGTAAAAGAACGGACGTTTGAGCTATCGGAAAGCGAAGAGCGGTTCCGCCTGATTGCCAACTCCACATCGGACGCCATCTGGGATTGGGACCTGGTGAACAATCGGGTGTGGTGGAGCGACAGTTTTTATACCCGCTTTGGTTTTTCCGGTGCGGATGATGTGCAAAACAGCGCCTTTTGGCTATCGCGGTTGCATCCCGACGACCAGGGAGCCGTGAACGCGGCGCTGCAGAAAGCCATCAACGAAAATGAAAAAGCCTGGACAGCCCGCTTCCGCTTTCAAAAGGCCGACGGCAGTTACGCCATGATCCAGGATCAGGGTACCGTGCTGACCGATGGCAACGGCACACCGTACCGCATGGTAGGCGCCATGATTGATGTAACGGAAGCCGAGGCGGCCTCGCAACTGCTTAAAGTTAAAAACCAGGAGCTGCAGGCGCTGATTGACGAGTTTAAGTTTGTGACGGACTTTATGCCGCAAATGGTTTGGGCCACCCGCCCCGATGGGTACCACGATTTTTTCAACAAACAGTGGTACGACTTCACGGGGCTCAATTTTGAACAAACCAAGGACAAAGGATGGGCATTGGTGCTGCACCCCGACGACTACGCCCGAACGGTGAAAATCTGGAGCCATTCGCTACAAACCGGCGACGTGTACGAAGCCGAATACCGCATGCGCCGCACCGACGGAGAGTTTCGCTGGTTCCTAGCCAGGGCACTGCCCATGCGTGACGAGGATGGCCGCATTTTAAAATGGTTTGGCACCTGCACCGACATTCACGATCAGAAAATGGCCGCCGATATCTTAGAGCACAAGGTGCTTGAACGGACCGGCGAACTGCAAAAAGCAAATACCGAACTGGAGGCAAGCAATATTGAGCTGCTGCAGTTTGCCTCGGTGGCATCGCACGATCTGAAAGAACCGCTTCGGAAGATTCACATGTTTGCCAATTTGATCAGGGAACGATACCTGACCGATGACGACCCGGCAGCGGAATACATGAAGCGGATCATTACCTCGTCGGCCCGCATGACGAGATTGATCAACGACCTGCTCGACTTTACCCGCCTGTCGGTAAACAGTGCGTTTGAACCAACAGACCTCAACCTGGTGATGGAAGAAGTGCTCAGCGACCTGGAGGTGGCTATCAGGGAAAAAGAAGCGGTGATTGACGTGGCGCCATTGCCATCGGCCGATGTGATACCCGGACAAATACGGCAGGTGCTGCAAAACCTGGTGAGCAATGCGCTGAAGTTTTCGCGAAAAGAAACCCGGCCGCATATTCGGGTGACCGCCGACAATATTGACCGGCTGAGCTTTCAGGCGCCGGCAGCGCCGAACGGACGCTTTCTTCGGCTAACGATCATGGATAACGGCATTGGTTTCGACAATTTGTACGCCGATAAAATTTTTACCATTTTTCAGCGCCTTCATAGCAAAGAAAAATACGAGGGCACGGGCATTGGCCTGGCCATCACCAAAAAAATCATGGAACGCCACAACGGGCTGATAACTGCCGAAAGCGAAGAAGGCAAAGGCTCGAAGTTTATTCTGATTTTGCCGCAACGGCAGGCTGTCGCCACCGGCTGACGCTTCCGGCAATGAAAGGGTGATGAGTAAACTTGCAGTGTTACCGGGTTCGGTAAGTTGATGTCTTTTATTTGCGAATGATCAAAAAGGGAATGTGCTGAAAAGGGTCTGGTGATTTTTTTCAGACTGGCAGATTCCTCACTGTCGTTACCGCAGCATTTTTGCGCATTGGTTTGGCATCGTCTGTGTCAGCAAGTCGTTAGGCCGCAAAAGATAAAACAACACATCAGCCGGCTACACTTCGGCAAGCCGCGCCTTTCTCCGCATTGGTTGGTTGCTGGTTCTGCTAAAACTCCGGGTGCACGCCCGTGTAATTGTGCGGTGTTATCTGCAACAATTCTTTTTTAACCCTGGCCGGTACATCCAATCCTTCAATAAATTGATGAATGCTTTTTTTGTTAATCGTGGCATTGCCCCTGGTTAAATCCTTCAGGGCCTCGTACGGATTGGAATAGGCCTCGCGGCGCAACACCGTTTGAATGGCTTCGGCCACCACGGCCCAGTTATCATCCAGATCGGCATAAATTTTTTCGCTGTTCAGCACCAGTTTTCCCAGGCCCTTTTCGATGGAGCGAAAGGCAATAAAAATGTGGGCTACCGGCACGCCAATGTTGCGCAGCACGGTGGAGTCGGTAAGATCGCGTTGCAGGCGGGAGAGGGGCAGCTTGGACGACAGGTGCTCCAGCAAAGCATTGGCGATGCCAAGATTTCCTTCGGCATTTTCAAAGTCAATGGGGTTTACCTTGTGGGGCATGGCCGACGAACCCACTTCGCCTTTTTTTGTTTTTTGCTTGAAATAATCCATCGAAATGTAGGTCCATACATCGCGGCAAAAATCAATGAGAATGGTATTGGTCCGCTTCATGGCATCGAAGGCTGCCGCCAGGTTATCGTAATGCTCTATTTGCGTGGTAAACTGGAGGCGCTGCAGCCCCAGCACACCGTTCACAAACTCATTGGCAAACTGAATCCAGTTTTGCTTGGGAAAAGCAATGTGATGCGCATTAAAATTACCCGTGGCGCCGCCAAATTTGGCGCTGACGGGGATGTGCAGCATTTGTTCTACGGCATTTTCTATCCGCTCTACAAACACCATTAGCTCCTTTCCCAACCGCGTGGGGCTGGCTGGTTGTCCGTGGGTGCGGGCCAGCAGCGGAATGTCTTTCCACTCCTGTGCCAGCAGCCGCAGTTCGCGGTTGAGGTTCAGCAGCGACGGAAAATATTCAAACTCCAGCGCATGCTTCCACGAAAGCGGAATAGCCGTGTTGTTGATGTCTTGCGAGGTGAGCCCGAAATGCACCCATTCCAGCGCCTTTTCTTCGCCGGCGGCCTGCAACCGCTCTTTCAGAAAATACTCCACCGCCTTCACGTCGTGGTTGGTGGTTTTTTCAATGGCTTTGATCCGGCCCGCATCATCCGGCGAAAAGTTTTCTTTGATCGCCTGTAATTCAGCAGTGGTTTTTTCCGCCAATTGAATAATCTTCTTCTGCGCCAGAAAAAGCAGGTATTCCACCTCCACCAGCACCCGGTATTTTATCAGCGCATACTCGGAAAAGTAGTCGTCGAGATGCTGAACCTGTGAGCGGTAGCGGCCGTCTATAGCCGAAATAGCGGTGAGTGCGTGTAGATCCATAGTAGATGGTTGGTGACGAACAATCGAGTGTTCCCGGTCAAAATCCGGGATGATCCGCGGTTATCTTTGCGCTTCAAAAGTAAACCATTTGAAGAAGATAAGAGTGGCTGCCGTGAGCTATCTCAACACCAAACCTTTGCTCTACGGCATCCGTGGCCACGAGGTGATGAGCAGGATAGAACTGGTAGAAGATTATCCGGCCCGCATAGCACAAATGTTGATTGACGATGAGGTGGATATAGGGCTGATACCAGTGGCCGCCACCACCCGTTTACCCGAATGGCATATAGTGGGCGATCACTGCATCGGCTGCGATGGCGCCGTGGCCTCGGTCTGTATCTTCAGCGAAGTGCCGATGGAAGAAATACAAACGGTTTTGCTCGACTACCAGTCACGCACCTCCGTGAACCTGGCCAGAATTTTACTGGCGGAATACTGGAAAAAAGAGGTGGTGCTGCTCGATGCATCGGGCGAAGACTACCGGTCGCAGATCGGTGGCAATACGGCGGGTGTCGTCATTGGCGACAGGGCTTTGGAACAACGACGCTATTCACGTTACCATTATGACCTCGGCGAAGCCTGGAAAGACCATACCGGCCTGCCGTTTGTGTTTGCCGCCTGGATTGCTAACAAAACCTTACCAGCCGGTTTCGAGCAGTCATTCAACGAGGCAAACCGCCAGGGCTTGCACCAAATTGATGCTGTGGTAAAAGAAAATCCGTTTCCGGCGTTTGACCTGCATGCATACTACACCCGGTGCATTCAATACGAACTAACCGCAGAAAAAAAGAGAGGTATGCAGCTTTTTTTGCAGAAGCTAAAAAGCCTGGCGCCGGTAGTGTCTTTGCGATAACTATCGCTTGGTTTCGCGATGCTCGTTTCCGCGTCAGCATTATATTTTGCTGCTCCTTGAGCCCTCGCTCCATTCCTTTTTTGTTCCGCCAGGCCAGGACAGCACGGGCAATCGTGGGTCAGTTCAAATCGCCTACATTTACAAAAATCATTTCCCTATGGCAAAAGTTGCCTTGGTTACCGGAGCTACCGGCCAGGATGGCGCTTACCTTTCGGAGTTGCTGCTGGCAAAAGGATATGAGGTGCATGGCATCAAACGCCGCTCTTCGCTCATCAACACCGACCGCATTGACCATATCTACCAGGATCCGCACGAAAAAAACCTGCGTTTTATTCTGCACTACGGCGACCTGACCGACAGCACCAATCTCATTCGGATTGTGCAAGAAGTGCAGCCCGATGAAATTTATAACCTCGGCGCCATGAGCCATGTGCAGGTAAGCTTTGATGAACCCGAATATTCGGCCAACACCGACGGCATCGGCACCCTGCGGCTGCTTGAAGCCATTCGCATTTTGAAACTGGAAGATAAAACCCGGTTCTACCAGGCATCTACCTCCGAACTATATGGGCTGATACAGGAGACGCCGCAACGCGAAACAACCCCTTTTTATCCCCGTAGCCCGTATGCCGTGGCAAAATTGTATGCGTACTGGATAACGGTCAACTACCGCGAGGCCTACGGCATGTTTGCCTGCAACGGCATTTTATTTAACCATGAAAGCCCTCTCCGCGGCGAAACCTTTGTCACCCGGAAGATCACCAGGGGTGTAGCGGAAATTGTTCTGGGTTTGAAAAAAAAGCTTTGGCTTGGCAATCTCAATGCGCAACGCGACTGGGGCCATGCCCGCGACTATGTGGAGGCCATGTGGCTGATGCTGCAGCAGGGAAGGGCAGAAGATTTTGTCATTGCCACCGGCGTTACCACACCGGTGCGGGAGTTTGCCCGGATGGCCTTTTCTTATGCCGGTGTGGACGTGGTCTTCACCGGCGAAGGCGCAAAAGAAAAAGGAGTGGTGGAAGCCGTACGCAACCCGGACGTGAATTTGGCGCCCGGCGATGTTGTAATTGAGGTAGATGAACGTTATTTTCGCCCCACCGAAGTGGACCTTTTAATTGGTGACGCTACCAGGGCAAGAGCCTTGCTGGGTTGGCAGCCAAAGTATAGTGTGAGTGAGCTGGCGAAAGAGATGGTAGAGAGCGATATTGCCCACTTCCGACGCCAACTGCTGTTACAACAGGCAGGCTTCCGTACCTTAAATAATTTTGAATAATGGAAAAAAACAGTAAAATTTTTGTTGCCGGTCACCGCGGAATGGTGGGCTCGGCCATTGTGCGCAAGCTCAAAGCAGAAGGGTTTGAAAACATACTCACCCGTACGTCTTCTGAACTGGACCTGCGCAACCAGCAGGCGGTGAACGATTTTTTCGAAACCGAAAAACCGGATTATGTTTTTCTGGCGGCAGCCAAGGTGGGCGGCATTCATGCTAACAATGTGTATCGTGCGCAGTTTCTGTACGAAAACCTCATGATTGAGGCCAACATTATCCAGGCGGCTTACGCCAATGAGGTCACTAAATTGCTTTTCCTCGGCAGCTCCTGCATTTATCCCAAGCTGGCGCCGCAGCCTATTAAAGAGGATGATTTACTAACGGGGACATTGGAGCAAACCAACGAGCCTTATGCAATTGCCAAGATTGCCGGCATTAAACTCTGCGAAGCTTACTGGGAGCAATACGGCTGCAATTTTATTTCGGCCATGCCCACCAATCTTTATGGACAGGGCGATAACTATCATCTGGAAAATTCGCATGTGGTGCCGGCCCTGATCCGCAAGTTTGATACGGCCGTACGCGATGGTTTGGACCAGGTGGAAGTATGGGGCACCGGCAAGCCGCTGCGGGAGTTTATGTATGTGGACGACCTGGCCGACGCCTGTTTTTTCCTGATGGAGAATTACAACGAAAAGGGCTTTCTGAATGTTGGCACCGGCGAAGAAGTGACCATTCGCCAATTGGCCGAAACCGTAGCCGATGTAACCGGCTTTGAAGGAAAGATCGTATTCAACAGCGATAAACCCGATGGCACGCCCCGCAAGCTGATGGACTCGACCAGACTGCACAACCTGGGCTGGCAGCATAAGATTTCGTTGAAGGAAGGTTTGCGGAAGGCCTATGAACATTTTCAGCGGGAGATGGTACCGGCCTGATTCGCCGCTTCACATTTCATTTGCCCACCTGTCGTCACTGCTTTATGAGAGTTTTCCTGATTTGGTGTGTTTGTTCTTTTTTATCGTATGGCAAAGCATCCGGGCAAATAGAACCGGCAAATGGGCTGGTGGCCTTTTACCCATTCAATGGCAATGCCGATGATGCCAGCGGAAATGGGCATCATGGCCAGGTGCTGAACGGCCTTTCGTTAACGACGGACCGGTTTGGCAATGCTAATGCAGCATATGCGTTCGATGGGGTGGATGACTATATCCGCATCACCGATAACGGCGCTTTTTCCACACCGCAATTTAGCATCGTGCTGTGGTTTCAGTCGGCTTCCGATCAACTGCAAAACCTGGTAGCAAAAAGAGAATTTACCACACCGGGCGCCGGTGGCGCTCAGTATCAGTTCTTCATCAATTATCCGCCTTTTCCCGGCATCGGCTCCAATGTTGTTGGAAATAACTCTACCTGCACCAGTCTTTCCACGACCAGCTATTTAAACACAGGAGACTGGATCTGCCGAAGCAAATGGCACTGTGCCGTGATAACCTTTGATGGGGCCCGCCATAAAGTTTACATTGACGGCGTGCTGCGCAAAAATGAAGCAACTCCTTTTTCGGCCTTGCTTTCGTGCAACAGCGAGCTGCGGTTTGGCAACTGGTGGCAGGGCGACCTGATTCCGTACAATGGAAAAATGGATGACATCCGGTGGTATAACCGGGCCCTGAACGAGGCGGAGGCAACGGCGCTTTTCGGCAATTTTTCGGCTACCGACAATCCATCTGATTTTACCTATAACCAAAACATGTGCAACCCTGCGCTTGTTTGGTTTTATCCAACCGATCCGGCCGGCCGAACGGGACGAGTGTTGCGCCGGTGGTTTGATTATGGCGATGGCAAACAAAGTGAGGCTTTTGCCAGTTCGTTTGGAAACCTGTACACAAATTATGGCGATTACGCTGTAAAAATGACGGTGGAATACGAAGGCGGCTGCGTTGACAGCGTGGTGAAGAAAATTCCGGTAAGGGTGGAGGCGGGCCAAATTTTATCGGCTGATACCACTGTTTGCAAAGGCGACCTGGTGGCCTTGCGGCCGGCCGCAAGCTATGTCAACTACTGCTGGCAGGCAACCGGCTACCCCGATATCACGGGCTACACGCCCTTTGTACGGGCCGATGGGCCGGTGACGTATAAACTGACGGCGCAGCTAGAAGGGCAGAACCTGGTGGTGAACGGTGATTTTGAAGCCGGAAACCTGGGTTTTGCATCGGACTATACATACAACGCTATATCGGGCGTTGCACCCGGCACCTATACATTAGCAAAAAATGCAACGGCCTGGAACCCGGCTTTTAGCCTCTGCAAGAAGCTACGCGGCGACACCAGTATCCTACTGCTGGTAAATGGTAGCACAGGCGGGCCTTCAATTGCCTGGGCGCAAACAGTGACGGTGCAGCCGCACACGAACTACGGCTTTTCGGTTTTTTTTCATAAAATTTCCAACGAGCTTGCCGGCTCTATCCGCCTGCGGATCAACGGTGCGCCGGTAAACGAATGGGCGTTGCAAAACGACGTGACCTGTGTATGGGGTAAGCCCATCGCCACCTGGAACTCCGGGAACCTTACGTCGGCATCGCTTGCTATTGAGATCATGAGTATGTCGGCCGATGGCAATGATTTCGGTCTCGACGATATTTTCTTCGGCCCTATCACCACCCGAACTGATTCGGTGCGCATCGGTGTAGCCGAAAAGCCCACCTTGAGCGTATTAAACGACACGGCTATTTGTGCCGGCGGGTCGGTGGTGCTGCAAACGCAAACTGCCGGGGCAGTGCAGTACCATTGGTCGCCGGCAACAGGCCTTTCTGACGCGACATCGGCCAACCCGGTGGCCAAACCAACTGTCACCACAAAATATGTGGTGGAGGCGATTGCAGCCGGCGGGTGCACCGCAAAAGACAGTGTGGTGGTGACTGTAAAAACACCGCAGCAATGCAACAGCACGGCATCGGTAGCCGGGTTTAGTGCACCCGATACGGTTTGTGTCAACGCACCGGTAGCCATCACCAATACCTCAACAGGCGCTTCTAATTATTACTGGAATTTTTGTGTGGCCAATTCAACAACTAACCCGGCAGGCACCAACCTTGGCAATTTTGGGTTTAGCCTGGCCGTATTTGTTGATTACGCCAAAGAAGGTGACAACTGGTATGCCTTTGTAACGAATAATATGCCTGGCAGGCTGGTCCGGCTCGATTTCGGCAACAGCCTGCTGAACACACCTACCGCCCACGATTTTGGCAACCTGGGTGGCGTGATACCGGATTATTGCGAAGGCATTCAGGTGGTGAAGAACGAGGGCCGGTGGTATGCCATTATTGTCGGCGACCAGCCGGTAGGCCGGATTGTAAAAGTAGATTTTGGACCTTCGCTCAATAATGATAACCCCATTGCCACTAATTGGGGCAATATTGGCAATCTGGCTTTTCCAACCGATTTGCATCTTTTTCAAAATGGGACAGATTGGTATGGCTTAACCATCAATGCGCAAACAAATACCATTACCCGTTTTAGTTTTTCGGCCAGCTTTACAAATGTTCCCACCGGCGTTAACCTGGGCAACATTGGCGGCCTCAATTATCCAACGGGTATTTACGCCATCAGTAAAAATGGCCTTTGGCATGCCTTTGTCACCAACCAGGGCGGGCCCGATGGCAACTCTCTAACGGCTTCGCTCACCCGCCTCGATTTCGGCAACAGTTTATTGAATGCACCTTCGGGTACCAATCTTGGCAATCCGGGCAATGCCTTGCGGGGATCGAGAGACATCAGCATTTACCAGTCGTGCAATGAGATCTTCGGCTATGTGGTAAACAACTCCGCCGCCAGCGACATCGTGCGCCTCAATTTTAATAACTCGCTCACAGCGGTGCCAGCGGCCGTTTCGCTGGGCAACACCGGTAACCTCAGCTTTCCGCACTGTATCTCCAAACTTTTTAGGGTAGATAACGATCTGTATTCGTTTGTGGCCAATGCCAGCAACAATACCATCACACGGCTCCGGTTTGAGGGATGTAACAGTGCCAGCATCAACTATTCGACAGAACAAAACCCACCCCCGATCCGGTATGGCAGGTCTGGTACGTACAACATCAATCTTACCATTGACGAAGGCCTGCCCACGCAAAGTGCTTTTTGCCGCCAGGTAGTAGTGCTTGACCCGCCTGCCATCAGTACCAAAGCCGACACAACCCTCTGTCCCGGCGATGCCGTTCAACTAACGACAACGGCAACCGGTGCGGTGAAATACAGTTGGTCGCCGGCGGCCGGCCTTTCCGACAGTGCACTGGCCAGCCCGGTAGCCACACCGGCCGTGACGACGCAATATGTGCTGACGGCTACCAACGCAGCCGGGTGTATTTCCAAAGACACGGTGGTCATTACCGTGCGAACGCAGCAGCAATGCAAACCGGTGATTCCGCTGTTTACTGCCAACGACACGGTTTGTGTCAACACGCCGGTTGTTCTTACCAATGCTTCCACCGGCGCATCCAACTATTATTGGAACTTTTGTGTAGCCGACCTCAACACGGCTCCCGCAGGCCAAAATCTGGGCAACCCGGGAAATACGCTTTCGCAGCCGGTGTTTATGGACTATGCGTTTGACAAGGGCAATTATTATGGCTTTGTCATCAACCATTACCCCGGTGCCCTCATTCGCCTCGACTTTGGCAATAGTTTGCTTAATATGCCGGCGGCGGTAAACCTCGGCAACTTCAGCGGCATTATTCCGCCGGGATATGGCGCCGAAGGCATACAGGTGGTACAGAGCGAAGGCCGGTGGTATGCCATCATCGTTGGCGGCTACCAGCCCTCGGGCAGCACGCCAAGGGTATTGACCATTGCTTTCGGCCCCAACCTGAACAACCCCATTCCGGCCGCTATCAATTGGAACAATATCGGCGACCTGTCGCAACCAGTTGACCTGCATGTGTTCAAAGAAGGGGACAAGTGGTATGGCTTTACGCTGAATGCAGAGAACAACACGATCACCCGTTTCGATTTCGGCAGCAACTTTACCAGCATACCAACCGCTGTCAATCTCGGTAACATTGGAAGCCTTTCTTACCCCACGGGCATCTATGCCATTGACGACAACGGCTTCTGGCGGGTGTTTATACTGAACAGCGGCACTGGCAACGGTTCATCATCCTCATTAACCCGCCTCGATTTTGGAAGCTCATTGTTGAACACACCCGTTGGTGTTAACCTTGGTAATCCCGGTATTGCTTTGAAACTGCCGAGAGACCTCACCATCACGCGCCAGTGCGGACAGATCGTTGGCTTTGCCGTAAATGCAAAGCCGCTTAATGACCTGGTAAAGCTGGATTTTCGGAATAACCTTTCTGCTACACCCGTCATTACATCGCTGGGTAATACCGGTAATTCGGCTTTCCCGCATTCGATTTCCAAACTGTTTCGGGTAAAAGATGATGTGTATGGCTTTATTACCAACGTGGACAACAACTCGCTGACCAGGCTTCGCTTTGCTGGTTGCAGCTCCGTTGATCAGGTAAGCTCCACGCAGGATACTCCGGCCCCGGTTACGTACAACAAACCGGGGGTTTATAATATCAACCTTACCGTAGATGATGGCCTGCCAACGCAGGCTGCCTATTGCCGCCAGGTGGTGGTGATAGATGGCACGCATACACCTTTGCAGGTGAAAAGTATTTGCGCCGGCGACAGCGTGTTGCTGTCCTCGTTGGCAACTACCGGCAACGTGTGGAGCGATGGAAGCACCACACCGGCATTGTACGCAAAGGCAGCAGGGGTTTACTGGGTGAAGTCAACCGCCGTCGGCGGGTGCATCAACACCGATTCGTTCCGCGTGGATATGCGGCCGCTGCCGGTGGTGAACCTGGGAGGGGATAAAACGTTTTGCGCGGGTGATAGCCTAACGTTAGATGCCGGCAATGCGGGCGCCAATTTCCTTTGGCAAAATGGACAAACGGTACAACGCATCACAGTGCATCAGCAGGGGCTTCATCATGTTGCCGTTACCAAAGACGGATGTACGACAAAAGATTCGGTTTCCCTTTCTTTGTTGCCGCTCCCAACGGTCAGCATCAGTGGCAACACAACGATTTGCCGCGAGGGTTCAACTGTCATCACCGCTACCGGGGCGGTTGGCTATTCATGGTCGCCGGCAATGGCGCTTTCCAACCCCGCTGCAGGAACCACTACCGCTGGTCCGTTGGTCAGCACGACGTATGTCGTCACAGCCACCGGCACTAACGGTTGCCTGGTAAAAGATTCAGTTACCATCACGGTTGATCCCAAACCGGTGTTTTCGGCTTTTGCCACAAAGCCCATTGTTTGCAAAGGCGATACGGTTTCCCTGGTGGCCACCGGTGGCGACAGGTACCAGTGGTGGCCTGCGATGCAGGTAACGATGCCGGGCGGAAGTACAACGATCGCCACACCACCCAGCGATACCCGCTTTAAAGTGCTGATTGAAGAAGACGGTTGCGGCATCAGCGATTCGCTTTTCATCATGGTAAAGGTGACCGACAAGCCGTTGGTACAAACCACCAAATCAAACGATATTACCTGCTTTTTGGGCCAAGCAACACTGACGACAGGTGGTGGCAACCGTTATCGCTGGCTGCCGGCCACCGGCTTGTCCGATGCGGCCAGTGCAACGCCCCTTGTAAGGATCAACGAATCCACCATGTACCGGGTGCAGGTAACCACGGCCGAAGGATGCACGGTGGAAGACAGCATTACCGTCAACGTACTGAAGGGTGAAGGAGGCTTTCCTGTTCCGGATGCCTTTACGCCAAACGGCGACGGAAAGAACGATTGTTTTGGTGTGCGGTATTGGGGCGATGTGCAGGATTTTTCGCTTCGGCTTTACAACCGGTGGGGTGAATTGGTGTTTCAGGCAAAACAGCCCTCGCAATGCTGGGATGGAAGGTACAAGGGGCAACTACAGCCCGGCGATGTGTATGTTTATCTGATCAAGGCGAAAACCAGGTGCGGCGAGGTGGTGAGGAAGGGGACGTTTGTATTGATCAGGTAAAGTGGTTGAAAAGATGATGTTGAGCGCATCGGCCAAAAAATACGATCACCTTTTTAGTACTGCTTTTAGTGCGTAAAAAATAGCGGCGAAGCCAATCGTAAACAGTTGAAGAATTTTTTGCCCCATTACAAGCAAGGCTGCTTTCAACACTTCACGCCTGGACAGCGCAGACAGCTTTGACAGATAAAATTTGAATTTTTCCCCGTTGTTTTTTTGAACGGCGTAATAAACGGCAAACTTCCGGTACAATAAAGCTTTGTCGTTTATTGATAATTTTTTTTCCAGTGCCGCCAGGTTTCGTTCCAAAAAAAGTTTTGAGATGTCGTTGATGAATGTGCTTTGCGTGGCGGTCAGCGAAGCTCCATGTTCGCGGTAAAAATACAGGTCGCTACGGGATAGGTAAAGAAAGCGGGATTGCGTGTAGGCCCTTACAAAAAAATCGTAGTCTTCTATCAGGAAAGCTTCGGGTTTGTATCCGTTATTCGTCCGGTGCACTTCTTTTTTGTACAGAAAGCAGGCGCCACAACCCAGCCATTGGTGAAAACTTGTATTGATGTCACCAAACAGCCTGGTTCCGGTTAGCTTATCGTTTTCATCAATTAAAGTATAGTCGGTGTACACAAGGTCTATCGTTTGATTTTGCTGTAAGGCTGCTACCATAACGTCCAGCGCTTCGGGCGCATAATAGTTATCGTCCGAGGTCCAAGTAAAGTATCGCCCTTCTGCTTTTTCAAATCCCGTATTAAGTGAAAGCGGCAGTTTTTTATTAAAGGTATTGTTGATGACCTTTATGCGGCTGTCGCGCCGGGCATAGTCCTCGACGATCTGTAAGGTTTCGTCAGTGGAGCAATCATTGACAATAATCAATTCAAAATCGGTAAACGTTTGATGGAGGCAACTATCAATCGAACGGCGGATGTACCGTGAGCCATTATAGGTGGGCAGAACAATACTAATCACTGGAGAGGTCATGCGGAGTGATTCAGGATAATGGAAATGATTTCCCGGGCAGCGGTGCCGTCGCCGTATGGGTTTACGGCCTGCGCCATTTGCCGGTAGGCGATTTGATCATCAATCAGTCGTTGGGCCGTATCAACAATCATTTTTTTATCGGTGCCAACCAGCACAGCCGTGCCGGCATCAATGCCTTCCTGGCGCTCCGTGACATTCCGCAGTACGATCACCGGCTTCCCCAGCGAAGGCGCTTCTTCCTGAATGCCGCCCGAATCGGTCAAAACAAAATGGCATCGGTCCATTAACCAAAGAAGAGAGGGATAATCGAGCGGCTCTATCAGAAAAACATTCGCCAGGTTACGCAGTTTCGTGTGTACTATGTGGCGCACATTCGGGTTGAGATGAACCGGATAAACAATCAGGTAATCCGGGTTATTCACCGCGATAGCCGAAATGGCATCACAAATATCCTCGAATGGCTTACCGAAGCTTTCGCGACGGTGGGCCGTGACCAAGATGATTTTTTTAGCTTCAGGAAGCCAGGAAAACCGCTCTCTTATTTCGCTGCTTTCTCTTACTTTTTCTACACCCCAAAGAAGAGCATCAATTACTGTGTTGCCGGTAACAAACACATGCTGATAGATGTTTTCCTTTGCCAGATTTTCTTTCGCCAGCAGGGTGGGCGCAAAGTGAAAGTGGCACATTGTTGCCACGATCCGACGGTTCACTTCTTCAGGGAAAGGCGAATAAATATTGCCGCTGCGCAAACCGGCTTCAACATGACCCACCGCAATGTTTTTGTAGTAACCGGCCATCGCACCAGCCATTGCCGTTGTGGTGTCGCCCTGCACCAGCAGCACATCAGGCTCAAATTCGTTTAGCACTTTTTCCATCGCTTTCAAAGCGTCGGCTGTAATGTCGAAAAGTGTTTGGTTTGGCTTCATCAGCGCCAGGTCATAGTCTGGCCGGATGCCAAAAAATGTCAGTACCTGTTGCAACATCTCGCGGTGCTGCCCGGTAGTGCAAACCTTTGTTTCGAGCGTTTCAGCATTCCGCAAAGCCTCCCAAATGACCGGTGCCATCTTTATTGCTTCGGGCCTTGTGCCAAATACAACCAATAATTTCTTCTTCATTAAGGTGTTTGATTGTGACCGGCTGCAAATATCAGCGCTTATAAGCAATGCCGATGTGAGCCTGGCAGAATTTGTGGAAAACAGAAATAGCAATACAAGATTATTTCTAACCGGACTGAAGAATCCTGTTATCTTATCAATTACATTTGGAGCCAACACGATTCCTCTTCAAACAAACTAACTGAAAATGAGATTTTCCCTTCGTTCGACCCTGATTGCTATTGTAGCCTCTTGCTTTACTATTGCTTCGGTGGCGCAAAATCGGCCTGCAGACAGCCTCAACTCACTGGAAGATGAAAGCAGCATTTTGTGGGTAAAGCCTAAAGCTGTTGGCATCGGCACCAGTTCTCCTTTTGCGCAATTTCATACAACCGGATCCGTTCGGCTTTCCGGAATTGGTATCAATAATGATCTGGTGAAAATAATGGTACAGGATGCACTCGGCAATGTTTTTTACCGGGACGCTTCCACTATTATGCAAAAGGAAGCCTGGTCAACGGCAGGAAATGGCGGAACTAATCCATTTGTACAGTTTTTGGGAACAACCGATTTTCAGCGGCTGGCCATACGGACAAATAACGTTGAACGGCTAACAGTAGCGGCGAACGGATACATCGGTGTGAATAACAATGTACCGAACCGGATTTTTACACTCAATGGGAGTAATCCGCACGACAATGCAGAGATATGGATGCGGCAAACAATCGGATCGGAGCTTGGTGCCTATCTTACTCTTGACAACCGCGCCAACCCCGGCGGACAAATGTGGTCAATCGGTTCAACGGGTCCATTAAATTCGCCCACCGTGCCAGGAGCTTTGGAGTTTTATCAGTTTGGATTTGGAACCCGGATGATGATGGATGCTTCCGGACGTTTGGGTGTTGGCATCGGAAACGGTGTTTTACCGACGGCAACACTCCATACGAGCGGCCCTGTAAGACTGCAGAACCTTCCGAACGGCACCGGTAATGTGCTTGTTGTTGACGCTAACGGAAATGTTTTTAAAAGCTCTTATTCGGCGCGTTTAAGTGGAGCACCGGAAAATGCAGAAATAAAACAATTGAAAAGCGAAGTCGAAAATCTCCGGGCCGAAGTGGAAAAGCTAAAGCAGCTTATTAAAGGAATTAAATAGAGTGGTTGGCTCAAGAAAAAGGCGTCCCGGTAAACCCGCAAATTTTAAAAATGAAACGTGGCATAGGCCAGTTGAGCAGCGGACAAAACCGAAGCTAATTTACTTCCTTCAGCATGAGGTCCAGGAGAGTGCGCCCTGCCTCGGGGTCAAGCAGCTTGCTGGCGGTATAATGGGCTTTCGCTGCAATTTGCGGCCAATCTTTTAATCTTAAAAACGCTTCGTCCACCACTTTTTTCAGGGTCACCACTGCCGGTGATTCTGCCAGAAATCCGTCTTCGCCATGGCTGATCCATTCACCAATGCCACCAACATCGGTGGCAATACAGACCCGGCCACAAATCATGGCTTCGACTAAAGCCAGCGGCATGCCTTCAATGTGCGATGGCATCAGCAACGCATGATTCTTCCTCCAGATTTCCCTTACATCCTGCACCGTGCCATGGAAGGTCACCTTATTGTGCAGGCCAAAAAATTTCACCAAATCCTGCAAATACTGTTCGTCGTATCCTTTGCCGTAAATGTTCAGTTTCCAGGATTTTTCGGTTGTTGTTTTTGACAATGCTTCCAGCATCAGGTCTTGCCCTTTATGAACGGTGACCAAGTTGCCTACCATCGCCAGTTCGATGGTATTGTCTATCGTAGGGTAGGGAAGAGTTTCCAAACTGGTCAAATTAACCGGATTCCGGACCACAACCGCATTAATGATCGGTTGGCAAAGCTGCCTTTGTGCAACGGCCACATTACGTTCGGAAACAAAAAACACTTTCCGGCACATTTGATAAGCTTGTCGAATTCTCGCCGCTTCCGGCTGCCGGATATGCCGGATCGTTTCGTCATTCAATTCGCCAAGAATAAAAAAAGGCGTCTTTGTTTTTTCTATCCAACTGATCAACTCTTTCTCTTGTGCAATGGAGTAACAGGTTCCATTATAAAGAACCATGTCCGGCCGCTGCCGGAAAACGGCTGCAATAGGCGATTGCAGCTTTTTCCGCAGGAAATTTTTTCCGAGGTAAAATGTAGTGGTAAGTTTACCGGCCAATGGTGGTACCCATCCCGGCCGGTCAATATGAGTTACACCGAGTTTTTCCAGTTCAAGAAGCTTCCGATGTTTTTGAGGCTGCTCATAACCAACATGAATGATTCTGATTCCACTTTTCCTGGCTTCCTTCGCCATCGCGTACCACAACTCTTCGCTTCCGCCCCAAGCCTCCCTGATCATAGAAATTACCGCGATGGTCATGCTGTTACATCGTTTTTTTTCCGGCAAAGAATAACGTTATTCAGGTAAAGGTCTTTACCCGCCGGCAACAGTCGGCTGAGACCAAGCGCTGCCAGATTCATGATCGTGTAGGTGAACAAGCGAAACACCGATCGCACTACCGGTATCTTTCGGACAATGGGCGTAATGTGCTGATGAATGTAAACCAGGCGAAGCTGGTAGATAGCTTCTATGCTGTTTCCGGTTTTTAATTGCTCCACCATTTCGAAACCCGCCTGCTCAAGCATGTGCCGCATGGCAAAAGAAGTGTAGCGGGCATAATCGTTGGGCTGCTCATGTTCGCAAAAAGCAAAAGGGCAGGTGAGCAGCATCAGCCCGCCGGGTTTCAGCACCCGGGCCAGTTCGGGCAATATTTGCGGCAGGTTAAAAACATGCTCAAAGACCTCGCTGCTAAAAATGGAGTCAAAATCCTTGTCGGGAAACGGAAGTGTACGGCCGTCATAATAAACATCTATTGCTTCATTATCGTGCGGATGGCCGGGGTTGTCATAATCCACGCCAATGTATTCGTCCACCTGAAACAAACTTTGATAGGGTTTACGGCCGCAACCAAAATCCATCATCCGGCCTTGCAACCGCGGCGCCAGGCGCTGTATGGACCGCAGCAGGCGGTTCCGCACCAGGTAATTCGATTGTGTGATGGAAGGATTAAACTGCGGATCAATTTTCATAGCTATTGTTTTACCGCAATGCGTCCGGTTTCGTCCATACGGCTAAGCAAAATTTGTATCCCGTTCTCCGCAAAATATTCATCCACGGCACGGCGTGCGCCCTTCCAATAGCCGTAATCATCAATGATCAGCACACCACCTTTTACCAATAACGGAAACAGGTGAATCAATTCATGTTTGGTGGATTCGTACCAGTCAGTATCGAGCCTTAGCAGGGCAATAGAGCCGGGCAATTGCGCCGGGATGGTGTCTTCCACCTTGCCCTTGATGTAATGGATTTTTTCCGTTGGATAACCTGACAGTGCCATTGTTTTTTTTACTTCATCAAGCGTGGAAAATGCCCACACCAGATTTTTCTCCTTATTCTCATCCCGCTGCAACAGTTCTGCGGCATCCAGGTTATCGTGACTTACATCAGCATCGGTGGGTGGCGGCATTCCTTCAAATGTATCGTACAGAAAAAGCCGCCTCGATTCGTTGCCGTGCTGCCGGAGGGTGTCGGCTACGGCCAGCATGCTGCCGCCTTTCCACACGCCGCATTCCACTACGTCGCCGGCAATGCGGTGTTTTTCGATATAGTTCACCGCCTCTACTAAACCAAAAATGCGTTCGTCACTGGTCATGGTGTAGGGCGCTGTTTTTTCAATCATGTCCCGGTGAAAAGCTTCAAAATCGCCGGGCCATTTTTTGGGTTTGTTCAGCTTTACTACGTCAAAGCCGGTCTTGTTCAACAGTCTTTTCAGGATAGTTACCACACGATTTTTTTAAACAGAATTCGCAAATAAAGCGATTATTTTGATGCCTCTCCGAACCAAATCGGCCAAATGCAACTGTCTGTAATTATCGTCAATTTCAATTCCGCATCCTTACTGATAGATTGTCTTTCGTCGGTTGTGCGCCATACGCTGCACCTGAACTACGAAATTATTGTTGTTGACAACAGCAGCAATCCTGACGACCAGGAGCGCATCCTGCAGGCCTTTCCTTCTGTCAAATGGCTTTCCATGGGCTACAATGCCGGCTTTGCCCGTGCCAACAACGCCGGTATAAAGGCCGCAGGCAGCGACACCTTTCTATTGCTGAACCCCGATACCCTTGCGACCGATAGCTCAATTGAGCAATGTTACCAGCGTCTCACCCACTCCGCATTTGTAGCCGCCGGCGTCCAGCTTCTCGACCGCGATGGGAAGCCCCAGATTTCGGGCTCCTATTTTATGAAGGGCGGACTGAACCACCTGCTTCCCATCCCGTACTGGGGCGCCTTGCTGCGGTGGATCGGTTACCGGGCCGGCACAAAAGTGCCGGGCGTGCAGGAAGCGAAAGCCGTGGAAGAAGTGGACTGGATCAGCGGTGCCTTTTTGATGGTGAAACGGGCGGCGGTGGAAACAGCCGGCCTGCTGGATGAGGATTTTTTTCTTTATGCCGAAGAAGTGGAATGGTGCAGCCGGTTAAAGAAAGCAGGCAAGCTGGCCATTTTCGGCGACCTGCAAATTGTGCACCTCGAAGGTGCCACCATCAACAAAAGCCAAAACCTCAACGAGCGGGGCTATTACAACCTTTACGATAAAAAAGGCCTGCAACTGATGGTCTCCAACCACCTGCGGGTGCGGAAGCAGTACGGAGCCGGTTGGTTTTTGTTTCTGTTGCTCAATTACAGTTTTGGGATTTTGGTTTTTTGGCTGGCCGGAACGTTGCACCGTTTGTTCACGGCACGCAACCCCTTTTCGCACTGGGAAAAAGTGGGCGCCTTTGCGGCCAATGTGATGCGTCTTTGGGCCTTATCGCCCACCATCCTGAAAAACCGTCCACATTTCTACAAAATGTTTTAACTCCCTTGGCGGCGCTAGCGCTTTAGCCTGTTCCCCGTCCATTTTGCCACCAGGGCGCCGGCGGCCAGCATCATTACTAGGCCCGCTTTTATCAATACCTCGGGCAAGCTGGCCATAGAGAGGTCCGCACCTGTTTTGGTTTCATGGGTCCAAAAGGCCGATAGCACAAACAGCGCCGTGCCGGTAATAAAACCGTGAATGAAATAGGCGCCAGATGCCATGGTGTTTTTGCGAAGCTGGAACAGGCTAATGGCGCCGGTGATGAACGACAACCACCCGGTGGCCACCGCCCACGAAAAAACGGAATACCGGAAAGAAAGGTGGGTGCCCGTCCTGTTTTCGTACAGCGATAAGGCCGCGTCGAGCACAAAAAGCAATAGCGGTACCGGGTACAGGGTGCGGTGCAGGCGATGAGGCAGCGGTTTCATGTGGTTTGACGAATGGGCAAAGGTACACTGCTGCAAAAAACGAAAGTGCATTGGATTTTTCGGGACGTCCGCCAGCTGACAGATGTGGCGCATTAATTGCATTTTTTGCCGCGGTGGCCGGCCTGCGCCAGCCACTTTTTACGATCCGAAAAAACAAAGCAATGGAAACCAAAAAAGATCCCGCCGTACGCGAAGACATTACCCGCAACCAGGAAGCCGGAAGCGATTGGCAGAACCATCACACCACTAACGACCGCTTTCCCGAAGAAGCAAAAGGCATTGGCGAAACAGAGGTGAAAAATGCGCATGCCGCCGGCGACGGTTCCTTTGGCCGCAGCGAGTCGAGCCTGCCCGAAGACCATGACGGGGAAGGCAGGGAAAAAAGCGACGAACCATATTAGGCGGCAACGGCCGCGCCAGTGTTTGCAAATTGAGCGGGATGCGCTGCCCGGTATTTGAGCAGCGAAAGTTCCTTCATTTTCGTTTCCAGCATGATGTCAACCTCCTTACCATAGGTGTTGATTGTTTCATGCACCCAGTCGGAGTGGGCTTCTTTTTTGGCTTCGGGATTTTCATGGTCGCGGCGGGAGCTGGAATAATGAAACACCGGCCGCACCGGCCAAGTTTTGTATGCCGTATAAAAAGCTTCTTCCTCGGTTTGCGTGCCCGGGTGCAGCTTGTGGTGGAAATAATCAAACACCACCGGAATGCCCGTCATTTCGTGCAGCACCTCCAGGTCTTTTACGGTGTACAAGCCACCTTTATCATCGTTTTCCACCGTCAGGCGGGCCCGCAGGTTCGCAGATAAAAGAGGATAGTTTTTTGCAAAACGTTTCAGCGTTTCCACCTTATCGCCGTAAGCGCCACCGACATGAATATTGATCTTGTTCCAGGGCGACGCCTGCAGGTTCATCAGGTCAAAAACCTCTGCATGGGTTTCCAGGTCTTTGATGGTATTTTGCAAGGTCGCTCCCTCGCCGGCCAGTTTGTTGAAAGGACCGGGATGCGAGCTGATCCGCACTGGCAACTTTCCGGCCGCTTCCAGTACCGTCCGTATCTCCCGGTAATGCGGCAGGTCTTTAAGCCGGTATTCGGAGGCCCAGGGAAACAGGTCGGACGTAACCCGGAAAACAGAAATCCCGTTTGCTACGTTCCATTCCAGGATGCGCAGCAATGCCTGCACATTCTGCAAAGCCAGCTCAGAGGCATAAGGCACGCCCTTCTCCAAAAATGTTTTCCGGATCATTCCCCGGTTTGTCGTTATGCCTTCATCGGCCAATGTGAGGTTTATACAAGCGTATCCCAGGTTCATGCTCAATGCTTTGATCTGCCAAAGCAGTGTTCAATTAATGCGCCAGAAGTGGCCGCCCGTTTTTGCAAAACATTTCGGGGTGGAGTAAAAAATTGTAATTTATAGGCGAAGAGAAACTGCTTTTTATGAAATACAGCCCTGTCCGGAATTTTATCAACGGCGAATTTTTGATGTCCGAACCAGGCCGTTCCCTGGCGGTGATTTCGCCCGTAGATGGATCAGCTCTTTCGCAAGTGCCGCTGTGTGGCAAGGCCGAACTGAACAATGCTGCGAAGGCCGCCCGTGCTGCATTTGCTGCCTGGAGCAAAACGCCGGTAAAGGAAAGAGTGCAGGTGTTCTTCCGGCTGAAGTTTTTGCTGGAAAAAAACCTGCAGGAATTGGCAACACTGGTTCACGAGGAAAATGGCAAAACCATGGGCGAAGCCATTGCCGAAATAGAAAAATGCATTGAGCTTACCGAGTTTGCCTGCTCCCTGCCTCAATTGGTAACCGGCGAAGTGCTGGAGGTCAGTAAAGGGGTGGAATGCCGTACCGAACATGTGCCGCTGGGTGTGGTGGCCTCTATTGTTCCGTTTAATTTCCCGGCCATGGTGCCCATGTGGACCATCCCCAACGCTATTGCTCTCGGCAATTGCCTGATACTGAAACCGAGCGAAAAAGTGCCGCTGAGTGCCGGCCGTTTGGCGGCCTTGCTGCAGGAAGCAGGACTGCCGCCAGGCGTATTTTCCATTGTGAACGGCGACACGGAAATGGTGGAGGCCATCTGCGATCATCCGGATATTGACGCGGTGTCATTTGTCGGTTCTACCAAAGTGGCAAAGATCGTTTACCAGCGGGCTACCAGCCATTACAAACGCTGCCTGGCCCTGGGCGGGGCCAAAAATCATCTGTTGGTAATGCCCGATGCCATTCCGGGTATGACGGCGCAGAACGTAGCAGCCTCCATGAGTGGATGCGCCGGCCAGCGGTGCATGGCTGCCTCGGCCATGGTGGCCGTTGGCGAAACGGATCACATCATTCAGAAAGTGGTGGAAGAGGCAAAGAAAATTGTACCCGGTGAAAACCTGGGTGCGGTGATCAGTCGGGAAGCAAAACAACGTATTGAGCAATATATCACCGAAGCCGAAGAGCAGGGCGCTACCATTTTGCTGGACGGCCGTGGAGCCGTCGTGAAAGGTCATGAAGAAGGGACTTATGTAGGCCCAACAGTGATTGATCATGTAAAGCCGGAAATGGCGGTGGCCAAAGAAGAAATCTTTGGCCCGGTCATCAGCATCATGCGAACCGCTACGGTGGATGAAGCGCTAACCATCGAAAACAAAAATCCTTACGGCAATGCGGCTTCTGTATTTACCCAAAACGGTGGCGTGGCCCGCTACATCATGGAGCGTGCAAGCGCCGGCATGGTGGGGGTGAATGTAGGCGTGCCGGTACCCCGCGAGCCGTTCTCATTTGGTGGGTGGAATGAGAGCAAGTTTGGTGTAGGCGACATTACCGGCAAAAGCTCTATCGAGTTCTGGACCAAGCTGAAAAAGTCAACGATCAAATGGAATCCGGAAGCCGGGGTGAACTGGATGAGCTGAGCAACCAAATGGTTTGGTCTTTTTTAGAAACCACCGACTTGAAATATCAGCTCGCAAAGAGTAAAAAACAGTTCTGAAATGACGATCATTCAAAGTATTCAAAACCGGATTTATGAGATCCGTGGCGAACGGGTGATGCTGGACAGAGACCTGGCATCTCTTTATGAAGTAGAAACGAAAGTGCTGAACCAAACAGTAAAGCGAAACATGAAAAGATTTCCAAAAGATTTCATGTTTCAACTGACAAAAGAAGATTGGGATGAAGTGAGATTTCAAGTGGAAAATGCCGAAAGCAGTAACGTTTCAAGGTCACAATTTGTGACCTTGAAAACAGGAAGGGGGAGCAATCTGAAATATCTTCCTTACGCCTTTACCGAACAGGGCGTTGCCATGCTGAGCGGGGTTCTTAATTCCGATAAGGCCATTGCCATGAATATTGCCATCATGCGGGCCTTTATTGAAATAAGAAAGGTTCTGCTGCAAGAAAATGATCTGAAACGGCAACTGCAGGCCATCAGGGACAAGATGGGCGAACACGACGCCCAGCTCAACCAGATCTACGACGCCATGGAAAATCTCCTCGACGAAAAAATGGCCCAGCGCAAATGGGAAGAACGCAGGCAGATCGGATTTGCACGGGATCACCAATAAAAAAAACGAAATGGAAACGCTGATAACACCAACCGAGACGCAGGAGATCATCCAGGATAATCTCGACTACACACTTTTTTCCTGGAGCAAACAAAGCGGCCAGAACCCCATTGCCGTAGAATCTGGCAGGGGTGTTTACCTCTATGACTATGACGGAAAACGTTACCTCGATTTTTCATCGGGGCTGATGAATGTCAACATTGGCCACGGCGATCAACGCATTACCCAGGCGGTAGTAAAACAAATGCAGGAGGTAAGCTACGTAACGCCGGCCTGTGTCACCAGGGTCAGGGGAGAGCTGGGCAAAAAGCTGGCGCAAATTTGCCCCGGTGATCTCAACAAAGCCTTCTTTACTGTTTGTGGCGCTACGGCCATTGAAAATGCCGTCAAGCTGGCCCGCCATTATACCGGGCGACACAAGATTCTGACCCGGTACCAGTCCTACCACGGTTCGTCCATTGGCGCTGTTTCGGCCAGCGGCGATCCGCGACGGCTGGGCGTGGATGCGCAGCAGGCGCCCAATTTTGTTCATTTCGATTTGCCTTATGCGTACCGTTGGGAACATGGTGACGGAGCCCTGCTAGGCGATGCCATCAAACAATTGGAGCGGATCATCGCTTACGAAGGCCCGCAAAATATAGCGGCTATCCTGCTCGAAGGGCAGTCCGGTTCTTCCGGCTGTTTTCTTTACCCCGAAGGATATCTGAAGGCCGTGAGAAACCAGTGCGACAAACACGGTATCCTACTGATCATTGATGAAGTCATGAGCGGCTTTGGCCGTACCGGCAAATGGTTTGGCTTTCAGCATCACAACGTGGTGCCCGACATGATTGCTATGGCCAAGGGCCTTACCTGCGGTTACCTGCCGTTTGGCTGCCTGATGGTGAGCGACCGCATTGCCGCCAACTACAACGAAACGGTTCTTCCGCTCGGCCTCACTTATTCGGCGCACCCGGTGAGTTGTGCCGCGGCCTTGGAAACACTGAAAATTTACGAAGACGATAACCTGATAGAGAAGGCGGCCGCCACCGGCGCTTACCTCGACCGGCAAATGAATAGTTTGAGGGACAAACATCCCTCCATTGGCGATTGGCGCAACCAGGGTTTACTGGGTTGTATTGAATTGGTAAAGAACCGGCAAACAAAAGAACCGATGGCGCCTTCCAATGCAAAGCCCGACGAGATGGCGGTAATGAATAAAGTGGCGGCAAAGATCCGCGAGTTGGGCATGTACACCTTTGTACGATGGAATTACATTTTTGTGGCGCCGCCGCTGATCATCACCAAGGCGCAGGTGGATGAAGGCCTGGCCATTCTTTCCGAAGCCATCGCCATTGCCGACGAGGCGGTGGCAGGATGACGCGGTAGTTGAAGCCGTAACTAATTTCTCCCGGCGCCCGCCTTTCAACCAAAACAAAAAAACAAATACACCGCAGCATGGCCGACACAAACAATACCTTATCCAACGAAGATCTGGCGGTTGTTCCGCCCGAAGGCCGCACCTGGGGCACCTGGAACTTTGCGGCGCTGTGGATCAGCATGAGCCTATGCATTCCCACCTACATGCTGGCCAGTTCGCTTATAGGTGGCGGCATGAACTGGTGGCAGGCCATTCTCACCATCTTTCTCGGCAATACCATTGTGCTTATACCAATGATCCTGAACGGCAGGGCAGGGGCGAAATACGGCATACCGTTCCCGGTGCTGGCAAGGGCCAGCTTTGGCGTGAGGGGCGCCAATATTCCTGCTCTATTGCGGGCCATCGTTGCCTGCGGATGGTTTGGCATCCAGACCTGGATTGGCGGTGCGGCCCTTTACAACATGCTCCGGGTGTGGAACCCGTCGCTGGCGGAAATAAACACCACTTCGTTGCTGCCGCAGCCACTGCCGGCCATTTGTTTTTTAGCCTTTTGGCTGCTCAATATGCTGGTGGTGTACCGCGGCGTGGACAGCATACGCAAATTGCTGGTGTTTAAAGCCATCTTTCTGCCGCTGGCGGCCATCGCACTGCTTTTCTGGGCCATTGCGGCAGCCGATGGTTTGGGGCCAATCCTGAAAACGCCATCGCGGTTTACCGACACCGGTGCATTCTTCCGGTTCTTTTTTCCGGCGCTTACCGGCATGGTTGGTTTCTGGGCTACGCTATCGCTCAACATCCCCGATTTTACCCGCTACGCCAAAAGCCAGCAAGCACAAATGCATGGTCAGGCCATCGGCCTTCCTTCGTCCATGACCCTGTTTGCCTTTATCGGCGTGGTGGTGACATCGGCCACCACTATCGTTTACGGCACCACCATCTGGGACCCGGTGGCGCTGGCCGGCCGGTTCCAAAACAAGCTGCTCGTGAGCCTGGCCATGATTGCCGTGGCCATCTCCACGCTGGCCACCAATATTGCCGCAAACATTGTAAGCCCGGCCAACGACTTCTCCAATCTTTCGCCGCAAAAGATCAATTTCCGCACCGGCGGCTACATCACCGGGGTCATTGGCATCTTGATTTTTCCATGGAAGCTGGTGGCCGATCCCGCGGGTTATATTTTTAAATGGCTGGTGGGCTATTCCAGCCTTCTCGGCCCCATCGGCGGCATTATGATCGCCGACTATTTTTTTATACGCCGGCAACGGTTGCTGGTGGAAGATTTGTATAAAACGGCCGGCGCTTATACCTACCGGTCGGGGTTTAACCGCACGGCTATTGCGGCCCTGATGGCTGGCATCTTACCAAACGTGCCGGGCTTTCTCATTGCCATTAATCTGTTGCCTCCGGCGGCGGTGTGGCCCTGGCTGGGCGGCTTATACAATTATGCCTGGTTTGTGGGTTTTCTGATGTCGGGATTGGTGTATTGGCTGGCCATGAAAACACCGGCTACCAACGGCAAACAAATAGAAGGCGAAACGCGGATGATGCCATCTGCAGCCGTTAAAATTTAAATTCAGTACCAATGTCTTTGTTGATAAAAAATGGACGGGTCGTGACGGCATCGGCTGATGGCGTGGCCGATATTTTTGTGGAAGGCGAAACCGTCAGCGCCATTGGCAGAAATTTAACCATGAAAGCTGATGAATTGATTGATGCCGGCGGAAAGCTTGTTTTTCCCGGCGGTATTGATCCGCATGTGCATCTCGACATGCCGTTCATGGGCACGTTTTCGAGCGACAGCTACGAAACCGGTACAAGGGCAGCGCTTTTTGGCGGCACCACCACCGTTATTGATTTTGTGCTGCAGCAACAGGGCCATTCGTTGCAGGCGGCGCTTCATGCCTGGCGCGGCCGTTCCAATGGCAACTGCATGGGCGACTACAGCTTTCACATGGCCGTTACGGATTTTAACAACGATACCCGTCAGGAGATCCGGCCCATGATAGAAGAGGAGGGCATCACGTCGTTCAAAACCTTTATGGCCTACAAGGGCGCCCTGATGATAGACGACCGCCAGATGATTGGCCTGATGGAAGAAGTGAGGGCCCATGGTGGCCTGATAAACGTACACGCCACCAACGGCGACATGATTGATTACCTCGTTGCCAAGCACCGTGCGGAAGGAAAACTTTCGCCGCTTTACCACTACCTCTCGCAGCCCGAAATCACCGAAGCCGAAGCTTCGGAACGTTTTGCCGATTTGGCCGACTACACCGGTTGTCCGGGCTACATTGTGCACCTTACCTGCGAGGGCGCCCTGAACGCCGTACGCAACGCCACGCGGCGCAACCAGCACCTGTTTGTGGAAACCTGTATCCAGTACCTGCTGCTCGATGCATCGTTGTACGAAAAAGATTTTGACGGCGCCAAATGGGTCATGAGTCCGCCGTTGCGGCAAAAGAAAGACCAGGAAACACTATGGGCCGGCATCAACCAGGGTTTGGTGAACGTGGTGGCCACCGATCATTGCCCCTTTATGTGGGAGCAAAAAAAGATGGGCGAGAAAGACTTTTCCAAAATTCCCAACGGACACCCCGCCATTGAACACCGCATGGAACTGCTGTACAGCGAAGGCGTTCAAAAAGGCCGCATTTCGCTTAACCGGTTTGTGGAAGTGGCCTGCACCAACCCGGCAAAGATCTTTGGCCTGTTTCCGCAAAAAGGCACCATTGCTGTGGGCTCCGATGCCGACTTGGTGATTTTTGATCCGAAAGAAAAGCATACAATTTCAGCGCAAACGCACCACATGAACGTGGATTATTCGGCTTATGAAGGCTGGGAAGTCACTGGAAAAGTAAAGATCGTTTTATTGCGGGGAAAGGTTGCCATTCAGGAGAATGTGTGTAAATTGGAAAAGGGTTACGGACAGTTTATCAAACGTAACAAGGTCAAGAGCTTTGTTTAGCGCAGAGGTGTTGAATAGTATTCCTGCTGTACAAGAGTGCGACGCAACCGGTGTTGAATTTTATTCAAAACCCGGTAACATAAAAATCATCAAAATATTTTCTGTTGTAAAGGCTGTAACCACAAACTACAAACTACAAACCTTTTTATGCCACGTATCATCAAATCCGGTCTTATACAAATGAGCCTGCCGAAAACCGAAGGCGAGGGCACAATTGAAGAAATCAAAGAAGCCATGGTGCAGAAGCACCTGCCGCTGATTGAAAAAGCCGGCGAGCAGGGCGTGCAGATTCTCTGCCTGCAGGAAATTTTCAATACGCCGTACTTCTGTCCCGGGCAGGACAGCAAGTGGTATCAATCGGCCGAAACGGTGCCCGGCCCCACGGTGGAACGGATGGCGGAATATGCCAGGAAGTACAACATGGTGATGATTGTACCGGTGTATGAAGTTGAGCAGCCTGGCGTGTTGTATAACACCGCCGCGGTGATTGATGCCGATGGCACCTACCTGGGCAAATACCGGAAGAATCACATTCCGCATACCTCGGGTTTTTGGGAAAAATACTTCTTCAAACCTGGCAATTTGGGTTACCCTGTTTTTCAAACACGGTATGCGAAGATCGGTGTGTACATCTGCTACGACCGGCATTTTCCCGATGGGGCCAGGGTGCTGGGGCTGAACGGCGCTGAGATTGTGTACAACCCATCGGCCACCGTAGCCGGTTTATCACAATACCTGTGGAAACTGGAGCAGCCGGCGCATGCTGCCGCAAACGGTTATTTTATGGGATGTATTAACCGTGTGGGCGAAGAAAAACCCTGGAACCTCGGGCGGTTTTACGGCTCCTCTTATTTCGTGGATCCGCGGGGGCAAATCTTTGCGCAGGCATCGGAAGACAAAGACGAATTGCTCGTTGCCGAATTTGATCTCGACATGATTGCGGAAGTGCGAAACATCTGGCAGTTTTACCGCGACCGGCGCCCCGAAACGTACGAAAAGCTCACTGAGCTTTAATCGCCAGCCTCGCTACATCGAACTTTCAATAAGGACAACAGTCCGGCCTTATCAGATTTTCAAATTTTCAAATTCGCCCCATGGCCCTTCAAACCAATCGGCTGAGCACAGAAGAATACCAGCAGGCTTTTGCCGACATTCATCCGCCGTTTCAAACGGCCGATGCCGCCCTGGTAGAAGCGCACCGCTGTTTGTTTTGCTACGATGCGCCCTGCACCAAGTCCTGCCCTACCGGCATTGATGTGCCAAAGTTCATTAAGCAGATCACCACCGAAAACAAGAAGGGGGCAGCACTCACCATTTTTGAAGCGAACATATTTGGCGCCGGCTGCGCAAGGGTTTGCCCTGTAGAAAAACTTTGCGAAGGGGCTTGTGTCTTTAACCTGATGCACGAACCACCCATACCCATCGCCAGGCTGCAACGCTACGCCACCGAGCCGGCCATCGAAAACAAAGCTCCTTTGTTCAGCCGCAAAGCATCAACCGGCAAAAAAGTGGCGGTAATTGGTGCGGGCCCGGCCGGTTTGGCCTGCGCCCATGCCCTGTCGCGTGAAGGTGTGGAGGTCACCGTTTTTGAGAAAGAAAAAAAAGGCGGTGGATTGATGACTTACGGCATTGCCGCCTACAAAGTCACACCGGAGTTTTGCCAGGACGAGGTGGATTTCATCTTGTCGGTGGGCGGCATTTCCATTCAATACAACCGCGAACTGGGCCGCAATTTTTCGCTTGCCGATGTAAAACGCGATTACGACGCGGTGTTCCTGGGCATTGGTGTGGGACTGGCCCGCCAACTCCAGATTCCCGGCGAAAACCTGGCTGGTGTGGTGGATGCTATCCAGTTTATTTACCAGTTGCGTTCGGGTCATTTAACCGACGTGCCGGTTGGCGAAAAGGTGGCGGTGATTGGTTTGGGCATGACGGCCATTGACGCTGCCACGCAAGCGAAGCGGTTGGGTGCAAAAGAAGTGACCATTCTTTACCGGCGCACAAAAAACGAAATGCCCTGCACAGAAGCAGAGTTGGACCTGGCGCTTTTGGATGGCTGCAAGATCGTTTGGCTGGCAGCACCGAAAGAAGTGGTTGGCGACCGGGGAAACGTGGCAGGATTAGTTTGCCGCCAAATGGAATTGGGCGAGCCCGATGCTTCGGGCCGGCGATCGCCGGTGGATACCGGCAACACCTTTCGGTTGGAGGTGGACATGGTAATTAAAGCCGCCGGGCAAACGCCATTTGAAGAATTGGTGAACCGGTACGACCTTCAAAACAGCAATGGAAAAGTTGTTGTACACCGGTGCTCGACAAACGTTGACGGTGTGTTTGCCGGAGGCGATTGCGTCAATGGCGGAAAGGAAGTGGTAGATGCGGTGCAGGCGGGGAAAGAGAGTGCGGCAGCGATCCTCAGTTATCTGGCAGGCGAGAAGCGACAAAAAGAAGTAATCTTGCCGCAAGCTAGTTCAAATTGGTAATGGCTAGTGGGGCATGAGGGCAGTTCCCCTGTAGATCTTTGACAATTTAATGGTACAGTCAATGCTGCGGAGATAAATGGTGGCGTCGTTCCCTTCAAATATCGCATCCTTCCAGGTATCCTCTGCAATCTATGCGCTTGTGATGATCAGCGGAAGTTCTTGCTCAACCAGTACATATACTTGAAAAGAGGGAATTTGTTTATAATAGAAAAATTTGTCGCGGCCATCATATTCCTCCGTTGAGGAAGAAAGCACTTCTACAATCAATAGCGGATTTGTAATGACTGTATCGGAACCTGGATACAACTCAACTGTTTCACAAACCACTACTGCATCAGGATAAACAAAGCTGTTCAACCGGGGTACCCGAATTTTTGTATTGCTGTTGAGTACAAAATAAGTTTTCGATTTTTTTCCAATTCATTGCTCAATTGCGTTGTGAAATTTGTCGCGATCAGATTGTGAGCAGGCTTTGCACCAGGGATATTGACGACTCTACCATTATAAAACTCATGCTTTTCTAACGAACGATCTTCCATGAACAAGTATTCTTCAATAGAATACTTGTTCTTTGCGACAAGGGTTTCCATTTTTCACATTTTCGATAAAATAAAGCCATCTAAAAAATTTTCTGCTATGGCCGACATTTCCGCAAACTTCCTCGGCATTCAATCGCCCAATCCGTTTTGGCTGGCCAGTGCGCCACCTACCGATAAACAATACAACGTGCTGCGGGCTTTTGAAGCCGGCTGGGGCGGTGTGGTTTGGAAAACGTTGGGGAGCCAGGTAAAAAACGTTTCATCGCGGTATTCGGCGGTCAATTTCAATGGCACCCGCATGATGGGGTTCAATAATATAGAGCTGATCTCCGACCGGCCGCTCGACATCAATCTGCGGGAGATTAAAGAATGTATCCGTCTTTTCCCCGACCGGGCCATGATCGTGTCGCTGATGGCGGATAACACCCGCGAAAAATGGCACGAGCTGATAGCGCAGGTAGAAGATACCGGAGCGCATGGACTGGAGCTGAACTTTGGTTGTCCGCACGGCATGACCGAACGCGGTATGGGCGCTTCGGTAGGGCAGGATCCGGAAATTGCCCGGATGGTGGTGGAGTGGGTGATGGAAAAAGCCACCATCCCGGTCATTACCAAACTTACGCCCAACGTGCATTCGGTGGTGCCCGCCGGCAAGGCTTGTGTGGAAGCCGGCACAAATGCTTTATCGCTGATCAATACCATACAATCCGTCACCGGTGTTGACCTCGACACTTTTGTTCCCAACCCTTATGTAGGCGGGCAGTCTGTTTTTGGCGGCTACTGCGGGCCGGCCGTAAAGCCCATCGCCCTTAAGTTTTTAACCACCATCAGTCAAAATGCAACCACGCGGCAGGTGCCCGTGTCGGGTATTGGCGGCATCAGCACCTGGCGTGATGCCGTGGAGTTTATGCTGCTTGGCGCCACTACCGTGCAGGTTTGCACAGCGGTGATGAAACATGGGTTCCGTATTATTGAAGACCTGTGCGATGGCCTCAACAACTGGATGGATGAAAAGGGCTTTCAAAGAATCACTGACTTTATCGGTCGCTCGGTGCCGGCACTGACGAAGTGGGAAGAGCTTGACATCAACTATCACCACATAGCAGCCATCAACCAGGACAAATGCATCCATTGCGGACTATGTTATATTGCCTGCGAGGACACCTCGCACCAGTCAATTTCATTAACCTACGGAAAACCCTACAACACTTACACGGTAAAGGATGAGGAATGCGTAGGCTGTAATCTTTGTCAACTGGTTTGTCCTGTGAACGATTGCATTAATATGGAGGTGAGCCGCAAAGGAGCGGAATACCTCAACTGGCCCGAGTTTCAACGGCGGGGCATGGCTCTGAACGACCATTAAATTTGAGGGTTGGGACTGATCTTTAAACGGTAAACTGCGAACCCTGAACCGACAACTTCGACGCTTTCATTGCTAACAAAATTTTTTCAAAAAGAGCCTTCACAATCAATTGTTTGAAAGCGGTCTTATGCTATCTTTATGGCTCAACAAAAAAAAGGAGGTATTCATGAATCTACAGAATATTCATGAGCAACCTTCGGTTGGTATCGCCTAACCGGGTTCGTCTCATTAAAATATCTGATGCGCTTACGGCGCTGTGAAGCCCCGCTATATGCGGGGTTTCTTTCTTATTTTAGATGAACGCGAAACGCCTCCTCAACTACGGGTTATGAAACAGTGTGCCGGGCTTTTCTTTCTCCTGCTTTCTTGCAGTGTCAAGGCACAACAGCCGGTTGCCCATCATTGGCGCACCGAGCAAGCCGTGCCGCGCATCAAATCCAGTTCGCCCGATTCGCTGGCGCATTTGCTTACTTTCCGCTACACTACCGACCGCGAAAAGGCCAGCGCCATTTATAGCTGGATTTGCCAGAACATCCGCTACAATGTGGACATCTACCGCCCCCTGGCCCGGCGTGCCCGCTTTGTGCCGGAGCCGATTGATACCACCTCCGAATGGAAAACAGCCGATGAAATGTATGCGCAAAAAGTTCTGCGCCGTGGCGTGGCGGTCTGTGAAGGTTATTCGCGGTTGTTCAAAACCCTCTGCCAGTTGGCGGGGCTCGAGGCGGTGGTGCTGAACGGTTATGTTCGTACCAACTACGACCGGGCTGCGGAGCGTTTTCGCACCAATCATACCTGGAATGCCGTAAAGATTGATAGCACCTGGCACCTGGTGGATGCTACCTGGGGCGCCGGATACATTGGCGCCGGCGATGAATTTGTGCAGCACCAAAACGATTTTTACTTTCTCACGCCGCCGGCTGAAATGATTCGCGACCATTATCCCGAAGACCTTCGCTGGACCCTGCTGCCCGATCCGCCATCGCTGGCCGAATTCAGAAAAATGCCGTTTAAAAGCAAGGCTTTTGTAAAGTACGGCATCGCCGGTTATACGCCATCTGCCGGTGTTTTGGAAGCCGAGGTTGGCGATACTGTTTCGTTTTCTGTCAGCCTTCAGGATATTAGGCGGTCAAAGGGCACTTCTCCCGATCCTTTCTGCGACACGGCATCGTTTGCCCTATCGCCCAACAGTGTTTTTTTAAAGCCTGAAGAAGAAGCCGCCAGCCACGTAGTGTACCGCTTTGTGGTAGATGATGCCACTAAATGGGTGCATCTGCTTTTCAACAATGACGTGATACTTCGCTACCATCTCAACCGCCGGCGTTCGCTGGTCAGCAAATAACCATCGGCCATGCCGCAAAAAAATCCCCGCCGTGTAGCGGGGATCAACAGCCGGTGCCAGTTGGTTTTACTGTTTTACAAAATGTTGGCTGTAACTGTTGCCGTTTTTATCCACGGCCTTTAGCCAATAGCTGCCCTTTGGTAAAGCCTTTACATCCAAACGAACACTGCCCGATGTGGCCGGCAGCGCATGGATAGTGCCAGACACAACAACCCCGCTGGCGTTAAATACCCGCAGCTCCATCCGTGCCCCGGCACTAAGTCCCTGCCAGCCAACATTCACGGTACTCAACACGGGGTTTGGATACACACTAAGGCCGGCTTTCTCCACACAGCCACCGCCTGCGGTAAGGGTGCGGGAATACGTGTGCTTGCCATCGTCCTCCACCAGTTTCAAACGGTAAAAAGCGCTTTGCGCCCTGGCGGGCACCGTTAGACTGTAATGGGTGGTGCCGCCGCTGCGGCGGGCAGTGGTAACGGAAGCAGTGCTGAAAGAGACGTTATCCGTGCTTTGTTCCAGCTCATAACGGTCGAAGGAAAGTTCGCTCTCGGCCGTCCAGCGGAAGGTGTTTTGGCAGTTGCGGGTGCTGACGCTGAACTGGCTGAGCCGCACAGGAAGGGGCGCATTCACTGCCCCGCCGCAACTGGCCATGTCGCCGCGTAGCGGATTGGGTAAACCTGTATTGTTGTTAAACGGGTTATACTGGCCGGTGTACACGTACATGCCCGACGCATTGATTTTACCGGTGGTGCCATCCGTCAGCAGCACATGAATATTGCCCGAATTATCTAGCAGGCTGCCGGCCGTTTCGGCTGCATGTGTGTTGGTGACCGGCAGGCAAACGACCTCGTAGCGAAGGGGCGACGAGCCGGCAACGGGCCGGATTTCGATAAGCTGGCCGGTATAGTTGGGGGCGCCAACTGGCTTGTAGGTGACGTAGCTGAAAAAACTGTTGGATGCGGGATTGAAGCTGATGTCTTTGATGCCGTTATCGAGCCCCGGCGCCAGGAGGCTGAGTAGCGACGCACAGCCGGCCGTGATGCTGACCGGAAAATACGACACCGGCAAGCCGCCATTGAATGAGGTGAGCGATTTTACGTTGGCCACACGTCCTAAATACAGCCCGGTAAGCTGGGCCGTGGTTAGGTTGAAAGTAGCGCCCGTGTACCAATAATTTCCGGCTGCGTCCATATCGCCGGCGGCCGAATTAATAATGCCGATTTGCCCGAGCGGTGAGGCTGGGGAAGGCAGGTAGCCGAGATTGGTAGTGCCATAAGCTTTATCCAACCGCAGAAGCCGCGAGGTGGTAACAGTGGCTTCGGTGCTAAGCCCGTAAACAAAACCATCCTGCGGGTTGACGCCAATGGCATTGGCCTGCAGGTTCTGGCTTGGGTCCTGTGGGTCTTTGTAAGGGCCACCGGCCAATTGGGTAAATGCGCCTGTGACCGTGTTTACTTCGTACATGTAAAACGGGTTGCTGGTATTGGCATTTATCCCGGCCCTTACAAGGGCGAGGCTTACGCCGGGACAGCCGGTGAAAGGTTGTGTGGCTTGTGTCCAGGCGCTGGTGGCAGCAACTGCAAGGAGTGAAATGGAGAGTAGAATTTTTGGCATAACTGAATGCTTTTAAGTTGGTGATTCAAAACGGCATTCAAAGGGCCAGGATCAGACAGCAATGCACCCTTTCGGAGGCATCAACCGCCTAAAAATAAAAAGCAGAGTTGGTTGATCTTACACAAAGCGGCCAGAACAATGAAGAGTCGCCGAGTAAGGCAATTGCAAAGACTAAGCGGCGGCTGCAGGCTTTCATCGCTGGTAGTTGTCAGCTTTAAAACTGCCCTCTTATCCAGCTCGGGATTTTCAACAGGCACATAAAAAAAGCTGCTTCCCACCATGAAGCAGCTTGCGGTTTAAAAGAGCTGATCAGGCGTTTGCGCTACGATCCCGTTCTACCCTTTCAGTGGTGCGGATGGTGTCGCGGCCACGGTTGCTGAGCAAGGCTACCAACAGGAGAATAAACACCGCAGCGCCAACTACCCAAACCCAGGGCGACTGGTACCAATCGCCGGCCGTTGTTTCGGTGATGCTCACTTTCGTGCTTTTTGTGGTGGTGGTAGTGCTGCTGCTTTCGCCACCGCCTTCCTCCTGGCCCCAAATGGCCAGGCTAAACAGACTCAGGAACAACATAACAAAAAACGGCTTCCATTGGAAAAATTGTACGGGCTGTTTCATAACGACAAATTGTTTAAGGGTTATCGTTGGCAATGGTTCAACAATTGCGCCATCCCGGAAGTAGCGGGCCGCAAACAGGGTTTTTGAAAAAATCCAAACTGATCGGCAGAGTAGGGATGCACCAGGTCTTTTTTGGCGATTTTTTTCTACCGGTACCCCGGCATGGAACGCCTGCGGGGTTTGGCAGGAAAGTTGAATCTGTTACCTCACATTAAAAAACCAAATGGAGGACTTTATGGCAACACAAGAGGATAGCATTAAGACAGTTCGGACAGGACGCAAGAATCCCCAACACACAGAAGGTCCTGTCGCTTCCGCTATTGAAGAGCAAACGGCAAAGCTGCCGTCCGACCTGTTTTTATGGTTAGGCGTTGGCTCCATGATTGTTTCGGCCGCGTTTCAGATAGCCGGGCAGAAAAAAGTGAGCAATTTTATTGGCCACTGGCCGGTGAACTTCCTGGTGTTAGGCCTGTACAACAAGCTGGTGAAACTGGAAGGTCACGATTAACCCCTACGGGTTCTTTGATAAGTTGAAAGGTTGATAAGCGAAAGCATACCTTTCAACTTATCAACCTTTCCATTAGTAAACAAATCATTTCAGCCGCAGGCTCATCAACCCGCCGCTACACTTCCAGCACAAAATACGGTTGGGTATATCCTGCCTTGGTAAGAATCGGCTTCGCCACATTATAAACCCGCACGCCATTTGCTGTTGTCCCTTCCAGTTTACCTGCATGCGCATGGCCATGAAAAACAGCCGTCACATTTAGCCGCTCCAGGGGTTCTGCCAGTCTCGACGAACCAAGAAAAGGATAAATCACTTCGGGTTCGCCTTTGATGGTTTCGGCAATAGGCGCATAGTGCAATACCGCAATTTTCTTAATGCCTTCGTTTTCCTGGTCAAGCCGTGAGAGGGCTCTCTCTAAATGTAAGGCTTCATCTACAGCCTCCTGCACAAAAGCCTTCATGGCGCCTTCGCCAAACATCGAAAGCATGTGCTTATCAAAGCCGCCGCCAAACCCTTTGATGCCGGCAAAGCCAATGCCTTTTATCACCACACCTTCGCCATCGAGGATGTGTATGTGTTCACTTTGTAGAATTTTGCGGATGAGTTTATGCCGGCCTTTTTCATAGTCGTGATTTCCCAGCACGCCCACCACCGGAATGGTACAGGCCCTCAGCTCTTCGCAAAGCACCTGCGCCTCTCCTTCGTCACCGGTATCCGTCAGGTCGCCACCCAATATCAGCACATCGGCATGCCGCGAAATGTCTTTAAAGTATTCGGCCATTTTGCCGCGGTCGGTTTCCCGCACATGAATGTCGGCCACGGCGGCTATCCGCACTTTTTCTTTACTATCGGCAGGTTGTTCGTCTCTTAATCCATTCGTGTCCATCCGCTGTTCATTTAGGTCAAACTGTTTTGATGGTGGAACTTTTGTAATTCCATTCTTTGATATCTATTTCATATTGCGTATTGTCAATGATCGGGCCACGGCACACTCTTTCAAAAGGCGCCGGCAGGTCGTATTGCTCCTGTGCCCGCTTGATGAGTTCTTTGAACAGCCATTCGGGAACAATGTCGCGGTACTCCGACGGATAAACAAATTGAAACTGGAGCAATTGCATCAGCAGCAGGTGCCAGTGCGGATCAATGCGGGAAAGCAGGCGCTTCCAGTTGAGGTCTTTACCGTAACGCAGCAAAATGTGGTTTATGTCCGACCCATCAAAACGTTCGCGGTTTTGCACATACAGCTTGCACCACACCAGTTCTTCTGCCGGAATGATCTTCACCGGCACCCCAAAAACAACCGAGTCGCGGGCATTTTCGTACCAGGCATCATCCACCAGGCAAATATTATTCACGGTGTTGAAGATGATATCAATGTAATGATCGTCACGGTGCACTTTGGCCAGCCAACGCACATCGTACATCTGAGTTTCGTAGCCCTGATCGGCAAATAATTTCAGGATGGCGGGGTACTCCGATGGCTTGCAAAAAATGTCCATGTCTTTTGTGTCGCGGGTAATGCCGGTGTAATGGTAAAAGGCAAATCCGCCACCCATCATGAAGGGCGTATTCGTTTCTTTCAACAGTTCAAGTGAAGCCCGGTAAAATTCCACTGCCTCCGTTCTTGGCTCTACGATTTTTAGCATATAGCATGTTTGAAATGGTGGCCGTGCGGCCCAATCTGGTTAACAGGTAAGAGAATAAAGAAACGTGCCAAACAGCCGCCAGCGGCTAGCCGGAAAAAGCCTGGAAAAAGGTGATAGCGGTTACGGCCATTTCCTGTGTTGGCAGGCTTCACCAAATGGCATCAGCAACCGGTAGGTATTGCCAAAATTTGGCATAAACGCAGGCTTGCCACCGTTGATGTGGTGGTTGGTAAAAGTGAAAATCACCGCTAAGCCCAAAAGCAAAATGCCTGTGGCGGCACAGGCATTTTTTTAAAAGAATTATTTGGCAAAAAGCAACAGCACCTGCTAGTGCATTGGCTGATGGAAAAACATTAGCGCTTTTCAATAACGCCGTAATAAGAAATCGCCTGCCGGTTGTTGCTGATCACCTGGAGGGTGGCGTACCCGTTTGTGGAAACAGAATAATTCAATTCCACGATATCCTTGGCATCGGCCGGCTTAATGGTCAATTCCCAACCGCCTTTTTGTTTTTCTTTCAGCCGGTAATCAAATTTTTTGGAGGTGAAATGAATGCCGCCTTCACCGGTGTACGACGCATTAAAAGCGCGGCCAAAATAGGGGAGATAGGTGTTAATGGAATCCTGCAACACCCGCATGTCGTAGCCCGCCGTCAACTGCACCACAGTACCCTGCAGCGGCCAGGCCGACTGGGCTTTAAACACAAACATTTTTCCGGAAAGGGCTGTTTTCAAATGGCTGCTGTTGGCTTCCTGCGCATCCCCATTTGTCCACCCGGTTATCGCCAACAATAGTAAAAATAGAATACGTACGTTTTGTTTCATGAAGACATCTTGTTTCGTGGCACGAAGTTAACCAAACGGCCTGCCATGGTGCCGGCAGCAAGCTAACATTTAACAGGCAATAAAAGTTAAATCAACCCTTGAAAATCAAGCGGGGCGCTTCGCAACTGCCTGTCATCGTTAGCCTTAATGGCGTATAAACGGAGGCGTTTCCAACGCTTTTCTGCACCTGCAACAAATTGGTAAGCGATTTTGCCAAAAAAATGGCTGCAAACAGAGCAGCCATTTTTTGCCGGGGATAGTTTCTGTCAAGTCACCGGAAGCGCCGGTTTTTTCTCCACCGGTCTTATAATTTCCTCCTGTATCAGTTCCTTGTTGATAATGACGCCGGCTTTTGCCCCTTCTGCCGCGGCCACTACCACAAAATGCACATCCCTGCCCGCATCACCAGCCACATACAAGCCTTCTATATTGGTTTGCTGATGGCGGTTGGTGTGCACAACACCTTTTGTCGTCATTTCGCAACCGAAGGTTTCGGCCAGGTTGCATTGCTGCTGAAATCCGTTTACAAAAAACATCGCATCGCACCGACGTTTGTCGCCGTTGCGGAAATGCACAAACTGCAGTTTACCGTCGCTGCCTTCAAGGTGCGAAAGAGGGTAGCTGATGATGGCTACGTTGTTGGCTTTTAAGGTTTCCACCTCGGTCGGCTTCAGCCTGTTTCGGCCATCGGTGAACAGTGTTACCTCCTCCGTCCAGCACTTTAGTGCCAATGCCAGCTCATAACCATTTTTGTTGCGGGCATACACGCCTATTTTCTTGTCCTGCGCCTCCCAGCCATCGCAATAAGGGCAATGGAAAACGGCTTTGCCATACAACTCCCGGAAGCCCGGAATCTCCGGCACGCTGTCCCAAAGTCCGGTGGCAATCAGTAACTTTTTGGCCGAGTAAATCGTGCCGTCTTCGTCGCGAACCACAAACAGACCGTTCGCGCCTTTGCGGGCTTCCACCACTTTTCTCGGAATCATTTTAGCCCCATACTTTTCCACTTCTTTGCGGGCTATTTTAAGTAAATCGCCCGGCAACATATCATCGCGGGTAAGGTAGTTGTGCACGCCGTGAGAGTACCGGTTTCGGTAAGTGGCGCTGTCGAAGAGCAAAACTTTTCGCCGGCACCGGCCCAGCACTACGGCCGCGTTCAGGCCGGCCGGTCCGCCGCCGACGATGATGCAATCCTGTACATCCATTTGTAGTAGTTTACAAGTTCACAAGTTCACGGGTTCACAAGTCCTTTCGGGCATCTTGAACCCGTGAACTTGTGAACAAGAGAACTCGTGAACTACTATTTATCCTTCTGCTCCGGCCCTCCGGTGCGCATCCACCATTTTTTCTTTTTGCTTGCGCAAAATGCTTTGCAGTTTATTGATGCATTCATCTATCGCCTGCTCAAATTCAGGGCTGCTTTCTTTTACAAAAAGATCCGGGCCGGGTACCTCCAGCCTTATTTCGCAATAGTCATTCGGGGTTGCCCGGTCGGGGCCCTGAAACAAGGTTACATTGGCGCGGATGATACGGTCGGATGGCGTGAGCTTCTCCAGCTTTTCGTTAATGTACTGTTCCAGGTTGTCGCTGTGCTTAAATCCTAATGATTGAATGATTACGTCCATAACTGTGTTTTTTTCTTTTTGCGTTTATCTGCTTATCCATCGGTTCGGCCTCTTACAAAAAGGCCGAATAGAAATGGCTTGCGCTGTTGTTTCTTCTATCGCTGGCCCGTTTCAAAACTTTCAACGAAGCCTTGCCGCCTGTGGCAGGAGCAATGCTCATGGCAAGCTGCAGCGATAGGCATCGTTCATGACTGTGAAAAATTAATGCCATTCCTTTAGGCAGAGGTTGCTTTGGCTATCGGGATTCGCTTGCGCTTGCGCGGAAGCGGCAGCGGGCATTCGGAATGTTGTGCCGGTATCTCCACCCGGTCGAAACCTTTCAGGGAAAGTCTTTCCGCAAAATCTTTCTGTACGGCATGTTCGCCATGCACCAGAAAAATGGCCTTGACTTTTTCCGGATCCTGACCACTCAAAAACTGTACAAGATCGTCGGTGTCTCCATGGGCACTAAGTCCCTGGAGCTGGCCCACATCGGCCGCCACGCTGCAGGCATCGTTAAAGATCTCCACCTCTTTTGAACCCGAAAGCAACTGCCCGCCCAGCGATTTGTTGCCGCAATAACCCACAAAAAGCACTGCATTGTTACTGTTGCCAATGCAATCGTTGAGGTGATGGCGCACCCGGCCGGCATCGGCTGTGCCGCTGGCCGAAATGATGACACAGGGTTCTTTGTAATCTACCAGCTTGCGGCTGTCTTCCACCGACTCCACGTATTTTAATCCCGGGAAATCAAAAGGGTCGTCGTCTATGGCCAGCACCTGCTGTAAACGGTCATTAAACTCGCCAAGGTATTTTTTAATAATGCCGGTGGCCTTAAGGCTCAGCGGACTGTCAACATAATAAAAAACTTCCGGCAACCGCTTTTCAAGGCTCAACTGGTTAAGCGCATACAGCACCTCCTGTGTGCGGCCTACGCTAAAGGCCGGGATAATCAGTTGTCCGCCGTTTCGCACACAAACCCGGTTGATCCACTGCTGAAGCATTTCAATTGTGTTGAAAGTAAGATCGTGCCGCTTGTCGCCGTAAGTGCTTTCCAGAATAATGTAATCGGCCTGCGGCGGCTCCACCGGCGATTGCAGCAGCACCGAACGGTAGCGACCTACATCGCCGCTGAAAAGGAGGGTGGTACGCTTGCGGCCTTCGCGGATGCGCAGCGAGATGGCCGCGCTGCCAATTAGATGGCCCGTTGGCGTGTACAGGGCTTCTACGCCGTCCATCACCTTTATCCATTCACCAAAGGCCACGGTCTCAAACCGCTGCATGGTTTCCGTTACATCATCGGCCATGTACAGGGGCTGCCAGGGTTCTTCCCCGTGTTCGCTGCGGCGGCGGTTGATGCTTTCCGTTTCGTAAGTCTGTATTTCAGCACTGTCGCACAGCAGTATCTCGGCCAGTTCGCGGGTGGCCTCGGTGCTGATAATTTTACCCGCAAATCCTTCTTTCACCAGCTTAGGCAATAGGCCTGTATGATCAATGTGGGCATGCGAAAGAAGCACCACGTTGATGGATGCCGGATCGAAACCAAACTGTCGGTTAAGGCTGTCGGTTTCGGCGCCCATTCCCTGAAACATTCCGCAATCGAGTAAAATACGCCGCCCGTCTGTAAGGGTAATGATATGTTTTGAACCGGTGACCGTACGGGCCGCACCGTGGAAAGAGATCGTCATACGCAAGTGTTAACGAATATCATACCTAAGAAAAGCAAATGGCATGGCTGCTGGCTGGCCGGCCTGCTCAATCCTTTCGTCGGCGCGAAAAAGTAGTGAAACACGCAGGCAGGCAGTTGATGGTATTATTCTTTTTCTTTTTCTACCCGCAGAAAGCCGGCCCTCTTTTTCCCCGCAAAACTTCTTATTTTGAGAGCCAAATAATGATCCGCTGAGAGAAGGACTTTTTATACGTAAGAACCGGTCGCGCTGGGAAAAAGTTCAACAGGGCGAAGCTGCCGATGCCGATGAAACGGCACGCCAATTTGTGCAACTGGTAGATGACCTCAGCTATGCCAAAACCTTTTACCCCGGCAGCCGCGTAACGCGATACATCAACGCCCTGGCGACAAAAATTTACCTTGGCATTTATCAAAACCGTAAAGAAGAAAATAACCTTCTGCTCAACTTCTGGAAGTACCACGTGCCGCTTACGGTGTACAAGCACCGCCGGGTGATGCTGTTTGCGTTTTTCCTTTTTTTCCTGTTTTATGCCGTTGGCTATTTTACGGCCAGGCAAGACCCCGGCTTTATCCGCGAAGTTTTTGGCGATGGTTATGTGGACGAAACCGAGGAAAATATTGCCAAAGGAAATCCGTTTGGCATTTACCAGGGCGGCAACCCGTTTTACATGTGGCTGGGCATTATGATCAACAACATTATTGTTTCGTTCCTGTATTTTGGCAAGGGCCTGTTTTTGGGAATTATGCCGCTGGTGGAACTGGGCAAAGAGTCTATGCGGGTGGGGGCTTTTCACTACATGTTCGCCGCCAAGGGGCAGGCTATCGGCTTCGTTATGGCCGTTATGATCCATGGCCTGCTCGAACTTTCCGCCATCGTTATTTCCTGCGGAGCAGGCGCCGTTATGGGCATCTCCTGGCTTTTCCCCGGCACCAGGCGCCGGCTAACGGCCTTCAAGGAAGGCGTAAAAGACGGCGTCAAAATCATCGTGGGCCTGGTGCCGGTGCTGGTGCTGGCAGCTTTCTTCGAAGGTTTTGTCACCCGTTATTACAAAATGCCGGTGGCGCTCAACGTGCTGTTGCTGGTGTTATCGGCCGGATTCATACTGATCTATTTTTTACTTTATCCCATTCACCTTATCCGCAAAGGAAAAACCATTCATGCGTAGGCGATTCTGTTTTTCTCTCTTTCTTTTCCTTTGCGTGGCGGCTGCTCCGGCGCAGGATGGCGACGCGGTGGCCGATACCGTAGCCGTTCCCGTTCAACTATCCGCGGAGGAGGGCAGCAGCAGGGCGGTATTCGATTCTATCGGGCCCGCCCTGCCGGCGGATGTCCGGAGTATTCCGCAGCCCGTGATTGACTCCCTGCAGCGGGCCGATGATTTTTGGTACGCCAATTCTGCCAAAAGAAAAAAGGCGGTTCCCACTCCGGCGACAAACCAGGTAAATCGCAGCTTTTTTCAGCAACGATGGTTTCGAAACCTCTTATGGGCGGTTATTCTCGCCAGCTTTTGCGGCGTGGTGCTTTGGTACCTGATCTCCAGTAATATTCTGCTTTTTCGCAAGCGGGCCAGGTTGGTGGAGAGCCCTGCCGAAACTGATGAAAACAATGAGGATATTTTTAGCCGGAATTTTGAAAAGGAGATAGAAGCAGCGGCCGACGGCGGAAATTTTCGCCTTGCCGTGCGGCTGCATTATCTGCATACGTTAAAGGAGCTTTCGGACCGCCGGCTGATAGATTACCGCCACGGGCGCACCAACAGGGACTATGTTGCGCAACTGAAAGATCTGGCGCTGTACAAAGCTTTCTTTCGCCTCACCCGCAATTTTGAATACATCTGGTACGGACAATTCCCGCTGTCGGCGGAAGCTTATGAGCTGCTGCAGGCCGATTTTGCCAACTTTAAAAACAGTTTGCCGGTATGAAGAGGGCCTTCCCCTACCTGATTGGCGCCGCGGTGCTGGTGTTGCTGGCGGTGGTGCTGCTGGCAAGCCGCAAAGCGCAGCGGCGCTTCGACGAACGCATAACGCTTCGGCAGCGGGACAAGATACCCTACGGAACGGCAGTGGCCAGGCAGCTTCTTCCCCGCCTTTTTCCGCAGGCGGCCGTGTATAATGATGCCCGGTACCCGGGATCGTGGGACGATATTGATGTGGACGACAGCGCACAGGCCGTCATCCTGGTGGCCGACTACCTGAATGCCAACCAGGAAGAGCTGGAATATCTCGAAGCCTTCGTTGACGCCGGTAATTATGTGTTTATCATTGCCCGGTCGTTGTCGGACGATGCGGCTGATTTTTTTGGGCTGGATATTGGCAGTGATTATTCTTTCCTGACCGACGGCAACGACAGCCTGCTGTTGCAGTTAAGCAAACCCGTTTTTTCCGAAGGCAAACCTTTTACTTACCCCGGAAAGCGCTATGAGGGGCGTATCATTCACCGCGATTCGGCTTCGGCCGCCGCCCTGGGAACGGCTGCTGACGGCATTGCCAATTTTGTGGGCCTGAAGAAAGGCAGTGGCCGTTTTTTTATTCATACGTCGCCGCTGGCATTCAGCAATTATTTTATCCTGCACAAAAAAAACGCGGCCTATTACCAGCAGGCCTTATCGGTGATTCCTGCCGACGTAAAAGCGGTGTTGTGGAACGAATATTATCTTGAAAAGCTACGCGATGCATCGGGGCGCAAAAGCCCCAACTGGCTGGCAACCCTTCTGAAGTACCCGGCGTTCCGGTGGGGATTGTTGACGGCGCTCTTCTTTTTGCTGTTGTATGGCCTGTTGGGCATGCGCCGCCGGCAACGGGCGATTCCACCCCACGAAAAACCCACCAACGATGCGCTTGATTTTATAAAAACATTGGGGCGTCTTTATTACGATAAAGGCGACCACCGCAACCTTGCGAACAAAATGGGCGCTTATTTTTTGGAACACGTGCGGTCCACCTATAAGATTCCCACGCATACCCTCGATGCCGATTTTGTCCGGTTGCTGCATCGCAAAAGCGGCTATCCCGAAGTAGAAATAAGCAATATTGTATCGGAAATGGACCAGTTGCGCCAGTGGCCGGCCATTGGCGAGGAGAGGCTGGCACAGTTTCACCGGCAACTGGAACTATTTTATCAAAATACCTGAGATGGAAGAACAAACTCTATTTGAGCAGCGGACCGACCTGACGGCATTGAACAACGCAGTGGATGCCGTGCGGGAGCAACTGAAAAAACTGATTGTGGGGCAGGATGAGATGGTAAAGCTGATTTTGACCGCCCTGCTGGCCGATGGCCATGTCCTGATCGAAGGAGTTCCCGGCGTGGCCAAAACACTCACCGCAAAGCTGGTGGCCCGGTCGTTGTCGGTGCAGTTTTCGCGGATTCAGTTTACCCCCGACCTGATGCCTTCCGATGTGCTGGGCACGCCGGTGTTCAATCCCCGCGAAGGCACGTTTGATTTTAAGCGGGGGCCTTTGTTCAGCAATCTGGTGCTGATTGATGAAATCAACCGGGCGCCCGCCAAAACGCAGTCGGCGCTTTTTGAGGTGATGGAAGAACGGCAGATCACTGTTGACGGCAGGACCTATCCCATGCAGCCGCCGTTTATGGTGCTGGCCACACAAAACCCGATAGAGCAGGAGGGCACCTACCGGCTGCCCGAGGCGCAGCTCGACCGCTTCCTGTTTAAGGTCGTCGTGCCCTACCCAACGGAGGAGGAAGAGCTGCAGATACTAACGCAATTCCACGGCCTGGGCAGCACCGATGCCATGTCGGTGATTGAACCTGTGTTGCACGGCGAGGTGATTAGCCAGATACGCCGGACGGTCAAAGAAATTTTGATAGAACCAAGGCTGCTGCAGTTTATTGCCCGCCTGGTGCACCACACCCGCCACCACAAGTCCATCTACCTGGGTGCATCGCCGCGGGCTTCGCTGGCGGTGATGAATGCGGCCAAAGCCATGGCGGCCATCAGTGGCCGCGACTTTGTAACGCCCGATGATATTCTGGAAGTAGTACCGCCGGTGCTGCGGCACCGCATTATCCTTTCGCCCGACAAAGAAATGGAAGGAGTCACCGAAGACGTGGTCATCAAACAGATTGTTCAATCCATGGATATTCCGCGCTGATGCTGAAACGCCTTCTTCATACCTGGGATCGAACATCGTTTTACCTCGAAAAAAAAGTTTTCTATGCCGGGTATGGCATAGCGGCCCTTTTTGTGCTCTCTTATTTTGTGCCGGTGCTCAGCAGCCTGGCCGTGTTTCTTTTGCTGGCCCTGCTGATACTGGTGGCCACAGACAGCGTGTTGCTTTACCACCGCCAGGGCCTATCGGCGCAGCGGTTGCTGCCGGAGCGTTTAAGCATGGGCGATGCCAACAAAGTGCTGCTGCTTTTTCGCAACCATTATTCTTTTCGTGTAGCCATCAGCGTCATTGATGAACTGCCCTTTCAATTTCAGGAACGCAACTGGACAAAAACATTGGTTGTCAGTGGCGGCCACTCGCAGGAGTTGTCTTATGATCTAACGCCTCAGGAGCGTGGCGAGTACCGGTTTGGCCTAATCAATGCTTTTGTGCAGGGGCCGCTGCAGGTGGTAAGCCGCCGCTACCGCCTGGGGCAGGAGCAAACGGTGAAAGTGTATCCTTCTTTTCTGCAACTGCGCAAATATGTGTTGCTGGCGGTGGCCAACCGGCTGCAGGAATCGGGCGTGAGGCGAATGCGGCGGCTGGGCTACAGCCTGGAGTTTGAGCAGATAAAAGAATATGTGAGAGGCGATGACTACCGCACCATCAACTGGAAGGCCACTGCCCGCAAGGGCGACCTGATGGTGAATAATTTTACCGACGAACGCAGCCAGCAGATTTATTGCCTCATTAACAAAGGAAGGGTGATGAAAATGCCGTTTGAAGGCATGACCCTGCTTGATTACGCCATCAACGCGGCGCTGGTGTTGTTGGGTGTGGCCCTGCAAAAGCAGGACAAAGCCGGACTTATCTGCTACGGCCAAACGGTGGATGCATTTATCCCGGCCGACAAAAAGCCAACACAGATCAATAATCTGCTGGAGACGCTATACCGGCAACAGACTGTTTTTTCCGAACCCGACCCGGAACGGCTTTTCTCCGTGGTACGCAATCGCATCAGCCACCGCAGCCTGTTGGTGCTTTTCACCAACTTTGAGTCGGTTGACAGCCTTGACCGGGAATTGCCCTCACTAAAACGCCTTGCGCATTATCATTTGCTGGTGGTGGTGTTTTTCGAAAACACAGAGGTGCGGTCTTTAACGGAAACACGTGTGAAAACCACCGAGGATATTTACATTAAAACCATTGCAGAAAAATTCCGGTACGAAAAACTGCTGATCGTAAAAGAACTGCAAAAGGCCGGTATTGTAGCCGTGCTTTCATCGCCGCAAAACCTCACCGTGTCGGTGCTGAACAAGTACCTGGAGTTGAAGATGAGGCAGTCCATTTAGGGATGGCCTGCCTTGCCTCTTACCCCCAAACCCCCTAAAGAGGGCTTGCCGGCACACAACCCCTGCTGTTCGATGATGTTTTTGTAAGTAAGCAGGTTGCTAACGCAAGGAATGGTGCGTTGTCATTATGCGGAACGAGGGATCTTAGTGTGCTTTCGGGAATGATGGTGAGGTGTTGTACAAGTTTGACTAGTTCACTTTCTACAATTCACAGATGCCTCCTTCGTCGGCATAACAAGCAAGAGGCTGTGAGATAGTAGGCATGATGCGATGCGAATAGAAAAGTGCCTTTCCTTCCCTGCGTTCTTTGCTTTTTGCGTCTCTGCGTGACACTATTTGGAAAAGGACTTCCAACTTGTCTTTCTTCTATGTGAAACCTTATGTTCCTATGTGCCTATGTGGTAAAAAACACCACCACCTTTGGCTTGAAACGCTTTAAGTGGAAAGAAGGAACAATGACCAACAGAATTACCAGCCGTACAAGAGTGCGACGCAACGAAAGTCACATCGCTATTCTGTCGCCGGTCACCAAAAGAAAAAGCCTCCACCAGAAAACGGATGAAGGCTATCGTATTGTTGTTGCCAAATAGGCTTTGTGCGCCAGCAATTTCCTTTCGGAACGCTTGGGATTTTTACTTCGTTGCCGGCGCTGTAGCCGCTGCTGCTGCTTTATTCAATTGCTGCGTCATCTCCAACGAAACGGCACTTTTTTCCATTTTAATATAGCTGCCCGGGTTGATTTCGAGGCTGATCGTGCCATCGTCGTTCAGCTTATTGATGGTGCCGTGAATACCGGAAATGGTCACGACCTTGTCGCCTTTTTTCAGGTCCTCGATAAACAGTTTTTGCTGCTTTTGTTTTTTGGCCTGCGGCCGGATAAAAAACAGCCAGAAGATCAGCATCATGGCGCCGATCAGAATAAAATTCGACATGCCGCCCATTGGCGACGGTTGTTGTAGGAAGAAGAACATCATGCTTGAATTGTTGTTGAAAACTTATTTAATATCGGCGGTAAACGAAAGCTTGTTGTCGGCGCCGTTGTTTGGATTGCTGTTGTTGGCCTGCACAAAAACTTCTTTTGTCACATGGCCGCTGAAGTTTTCGCTGTTGAATTTGGCCTTGATGACGCTTTGCTGTCCCGGCGCAATGGGTTCCTTTGGCACATCGGGTGTAGTGCAGCCGCATCCGGCCCTTACGTTGGTAATGAAAAGCGGCCGTGTGCCGGTGTTTTTAAACTTCCACGAAATTTCGGCAATCTGCCCTTTTTCCATGCTGCCCAGGTTTTGCACCACCGGATCCAGCCACTCGATGGTGGTGCGCTGTGTAGAGTCGGCCAGTGCCTCCTGCGCTTTGTTTTCAAAGGAAGTGCCGGCCACAACAGCGTCCTGCGCCTTTGTTTCCTTTGCTTCGGGCACATTGCAGGCTGCCATCGCCACAGCCATTACACCAATGAAAAAATACTTCATGCTCTTTCGTTTTTCCATCGCAAATGTAACTGAATTGCTCAGGCTTTGCGGAAGTCGGTTTTTTGCAGTTGGTTGGTGCGTATTAATTCTTTGTGAATATTGTCGAGGATACCGTTGACAAACTGGCCGCTTTGCTGTGTGCTATATTCCTTGCTGATATCAATGTACTCATTGATGGTGACTTTGGGTGGAATGGTTTCGAAATAGAGAAACTCGGCCACGCCCATTTTCATAATAATCATATCCAGCGCGGCAATGCGTTCGGGATCCCAGTTTTTTAGCCGTGGTACAATAAACGTTTCCAGGTGTTCGGCTTTCTCCAGCACGGTGGTCAGCAAAGATTTGGCAAACTCCCATTTATCAGCGGTAAGCGGCTGCGAAAAACTTACCGAGCCGGGTTTTTGCAGCAAGTCATCAACCGACTGCACCGCCAGATCACTGTCATCGTCCCAGTTGATAAACATCTCTTCGAGGTGCGAAACGAACGTTTCGTTTTGCAGCATCAGGTCGTGAAGAAGAAAGGTAAGGATATCCTTTTCGCCTTTTGAGTTGCGTTCGTTCGAGGCAATGTATTGCTTGTACTGGGGCGCATCGGACAACTGCTGATAAATTTTGCGAACCAGGTCTTTGTCGAGGCGCAGCTCCGGCTTGCTCCGCTCCACTCCCTCGCGAAAGGAAGGATCTTCCTTTATTTTCCAAAGCCATTCATTCCCGGCAATCTTGGTGTTCACATTCAGGTCTTCGGCAGAGGGAAGGTGCTTGGACCGGCGTTGATACGAATCTTTCTCGGCGTACCCGGCCACTTCGGTAAGAAAAAAGGTGATATAGAGGAGCAGGTCTCTCGATTGGTCAAAATGTCGCTGCAGCAGCTTTACTGGTTCTCCCGGCTTTGGTTCATGGTCAAGGCTCGACAGGGTGTAGATCGTCTGCATCACTTTCACGCGTATATTCCTTCTGCTGATCATGTTTTTTAGGCGTTTGGGGCGGCGAAGATAGGAACAAACGCCGAACCAGATCCTGCGAAGGAGCACCTCTAAAATGGAGAAAGGATAGGTGATGGGTAAGGGGTGGGCAACAATGGCTGTTACAGGTACCGCAGTGGGTTTCGCCGGGCCGCCATGATATAGCGCTTGATGTTCATCCAAAAGGCCAGCACCATGTAAACGATAATGGGCGAACCGAGCGTAAGAAAGGAAATATACATAAACCACATCCGGATGCGGGAAGTGGCAATGCCCATTTTTTCGCCAATGGCAGTGCACACGCCAAAGGCCTTCCACTCAATGAAGTTTTTCAACCGGTTCATATGTCTAATATAGAGGATTTGCCATTATTGGAAAAGCCTGCCGAATACTTTCTTCCTCTCTTTTTAGTAATTTCGCACCACTTTAAAACAGGCTGCAAACGGAATGCCTGTTCAAAACTCAACAATTCAGACTTATGCTTTTCGACCTCGACCTAATCAAGAAAGTGTACAGCGAACTCCCGGCAAAGGTATTGAAAGCCAGAACCTTACTAAAACGCCCGATGACGCAAGCCGAAAAGATTTTGTATGCTCACACGTTTGTTCCGGCCAGCCGCATATTTGAGAGGGGCAAAGATTATGTGGACTTTGCGCCAGACCGCGTAGCCATGCAGGATGCCACCGCACAGATGGCACTGCTGCAGTTTGACACCTGCGGCCGCGAACGGGTGGCGGTGCCTTCGTCGGTACACTGCGACCACCTGATTCAGGCGAAAGTAGGTGCCGTACAAGACCTGACTACAGCCATTGATACCAACCGCGAGGTGTATGATTTTCTCGCCTCCATTTCAAATAAATACGGCATTGGCTTTTGGAAGCCGGGCGCCGGCATCATTCACCAGGTAGTGTTGGAGAACTATGCTTTTCCGGGCGGCATGATGATCGGTACAGACTCCCACACGCCGAATGCCGGCGGCCTGGGAATGATCGCCATTGGAGTAGGTGGTGCCGATGCCGTTGACGTGATGGCCGGCCTGCCGTGGGAACTGAAAATGCCGAAGTTGATCGGCGTTAAGCTCACCGGCAAAATGAACGGCTGGACCTCAGCAAAAGACGTGATTCTTTGGGTGGCCGGGAAGCTTACTGTGAAGGGTGGCACCGGCGCTATTGTAGAATATTTTGGCGAAGGGGCCGACAGCCTCAGCTGCACCGGAAAGGCCACCATCTGTAACATGGGTGCCGAAATTGGGGCTACCTGTTCGCTTTTTGCGTACGATGAAAAAATGGCGGGCTATCTCTGCTCCACAGGACGTGAAGAAGTGGCGGCGCTGGCTAACAATGTGCGGGAATACCTGCGGCCCGATGATGAAGTGGTGGCCAACCCCGCGAAATTTTACGACCAGGTGCTGGAACTTAACCTGAACGAACTGGAGCCGCATGTAAACGGGCCCTTTACGCCCGACCTGGCAACGCCGATCTCGAAAATGGCCGAAGCTGTGGCCGCCAATGGCTGGCCCGACAAAGTGGAAGTAGCGCTCATTGGTTCATGCACCAACTCTTCTTATGAAGACATTAGCCGGTCGGCATCGGTGGCGGCGCAGGCAAAAACCAAAAAGCTGGCGGTGAGCAGCGAGTTTACGGTAACTCCCGGCTCGGAGCTCGTTCGCTACACCATTGAAAAAGATGGGTATCTGAACACCTTTGATGAAATTGGCGGTGTGGTACTGGCCAATGCCTGCGGCCCCTGCATTGGGCAGTGGGCCCGTCATATTGATGACCCGTCGCGCAAGAACACCATCGTAACATCGTTCAACCGCAACTTTGCCAAGCGCAACGACGGCCTTTCTTCCACACATGCTTTTGTGGCTTCGCCGGAGATTGTGACGGCCTATGCTATCGCCGGCCGCCTTTCGTTTAATCCGCTCCGCGATAAACTGCTCAACGAAGAAGGGCAGGAGGTGATGTTGGACGAGCCGAAAGGATTTGAGCTGCCGCCCCATGGTTTTTCGGTGGAAGATGCCGGCTATCAGGCACCGGCAGAAAACGGCAAAGACGTGGAAGTAGCCGTGAGTGCCACCTCCGACCGCCTGCAGCTGCTAAGTCCTTTCCCGGCTTGGGAAGGCACCGATCTAAAGGGGCTGCGGTTGCTGATAAAAGCCAAAGGAAAATGTACAACCGACCATATTTCCATGGCCGGCCCCTGGCTGAAATACCGCGGGCACCTGGATAATATCTCCAACAATATGCTGATTGGCGCTGTGAATTATTTCAACGGCCAAACCGACATGGTGAAGAACCAGTTGACGGGTGAATACGGTCCAGTACCGGCCACCCAGCGTGCCTACAAAGCACACGGCATCGGTTCGGTGGTGGTAGGCGACGAAAACTATGGCGAAGGTTCTTCCCGCGAGCATGCCGCCATGGAGCCGCGGCACTTAGGCGTACGGGCTATTTTGGTAAAAAGCTTTGCCCGCATACACGAAACCAACCTGAAAAAGCAGGGTATGCTGGGACTCACTTTTGCCGTAAAAGAAGACTACGAAAAAGTGCAGGAAGATGATTTGATTGATATTATCGGTCTTACTGATTTTGCGCCGGGCAAACAACTCACGGTTGTGCTCAATCACGCCGATGGCACCACCGATAAAATAAAGGTGAATCATACCTACAACCAACAGCAAATTGACTGGTTTAAGGCCGGCAGCGCCCTTAACCTGATTCGCAGGCAATTTGCAGCAGCGTAATCGTGTGATTTTTCCGGTTCAATCCTGGCAGGTTTCTGTAGCCGCGGCTTCCGGAACCTGTCAGGATTTATTTTTTTTAAGCCTTCTGAAACTGTTGCAAGCATATGGAAAGTGTTTACCCTTTTCTTCTCGTTGTGGCTCCGTTTGCCATTGCCTTCCTGATAGAGGCAGTGGTGATTTTTCTATTCAGGGTGAAGCGGTTTTGGCCAGCCCTCGGTGTTTCACTGGCGATCAATATTCTTTCGCTGGCAGCACTTTACCTGGGTAGCCTGCTTGCCGGAAAGATGGGCTACGCACTGGACGGCATGGTGGTGCCGCTGCCGGTGTTGTTCTTCTTTTGGTGGCTGTCGGTAATGGCCGATGGGCTACTGCTGCAACTATTCACCCGGGGTCAAAACAGCGAACGGCTTTTCCTTTGTTCGGTCATAATGAATACGCTGGCCTGGCTGTTTTTATACCTGTTTATTGTAACCACCCGGTAGTGGTGGTTTGGCTATTTGCATTGGTGGTGAGGGTGCCGACACAGCAGATGCTTTTCTATAAACACGCCTCACCTTCCGGAGCGAAGATATAGACCTGCCCATCCCGACCTGATTCGCTAAAAACAATATCGGATGATAGCGGCAGTAGGGGTGGGTTGCGGATGCAATTAGCTTCCCCAACGGAACGATTGAAGATCAAAACCAGCAAGATCCAGAGCCCTGTCAACAACAGTGGCGGCCGCTTTTTCCAATGTATCGGGTTTGCTGTAAAACGATGGAGAAGCAGGACAAATAATGCCGCCGGACAGCGTCACGGTTTCCATGTTGCGGATATGAATAAGATTGTATGGCGTGTCGCGAATCAGGAGGATAAGCTTTTTCCGTTCTTTCAGCATAACATCCGCGGCACGGGTGATCAGGTCGCTGGAAATGCCTGCGGCTATGCGGCCCAACGTGCCCATGCTGCACGGCACCACAATCAACGCATCGTATTTTGCAGAGCCCGATGCAAATGGAGCGGAAAAATCAGTGGTAGAGAAAAATCGGCCGGTTGATTGGCTGTAGCTTTCGTCGTCCAGTTCTGTGCGCCAAACTTCTTTGGCGTTTTCCGTCATCACCAACGAAAGCTCCGCTACCTGGTCTTTCATGGCGTCCAATTTTTGCAACAGCACTTTTGCGTAGATAGCGCCGCTGGCACCGGTAATGGCTACCGCAATTTTTTTCATCATGGTACATGAAGATACAATCGCAGGATTGTTTTGTTCTGCCGGACAGCGTAAATAAAAAAAGAGGCCGGTAAAGCCTCTTTCCATATTTCCTGCGATTGTATCAAAAGGCCGTCTTCGGCTGGTTTACGCTGTTGCCCACTTTTGTTTTGTCCACGTTTTCGTTGCCAAGGTTTTCCAAAATCCAATTGGTCATTTTGGCGTAAAGATGGTACGATGTGTTATCGGTCGTGCCCCGGATGCCGTGGTTTTTATTGGGGTAATACGCCGATTCGAAATCAACATTGGCTTTCACCAGCGCCGTGATCATTTGCGTGCTGTTTTGAAAATGCACATTATCGTCGGCGGTGCCGTGTATAAGCAGATACTTCCCGCGAATCTTGTCCACAAAATTGATAGGCGAATTTTCATCATAGCCTTTTGGATTTTCCTGCGGCGTACGCATAAAACGTTCGGTGTAAATGTTGTCATAATAACGCCAGTTGGTGACGGGTGCCACCGCTACCGCCGCAGTAAACACATCGGGCCCTTTCGTCAGCGCCAGGGAGCTCATAAAGCCGCCAAAACTCCAGCCCCAATGACCGATGTTACGGGCATCCACATACGACTGGTTGCGCAGCCACTTCGCCGCATCAATCTGGTCTTCTATCTCATATTTGCCCAGTTGCAGGTAGGTTTTTTTCTTAAACTCCTCGCCGCGGTAACCGGTGCCGGTGTTGTCGAGCGATACGACAATGAATCCCCGCTGCGCCAGCATCTGATGCCACATAGAAACGGCGCCAAACCGGTTGGCTACCTGCTGCGACCCCGGACCGCCGTAGTTGCAAAACAAAACCGGGTATTTTTTTGCCGGATCGAAATTGGCTGGCTGCAGCATCCAGCCATTGAGCGTATCGCCATGGCGGTTGGGTACGCGAATGAATTGTGTTTTTCCCAAATCGTAATTGGCCAATGTGGCTTTCAGTTTCGTGTTCTCGCCCAGCACTTTTGCCTGCACGGCCGCAAGAGTGCTGCCTTTTTTTGCCAGGGTATATTCAATGGCCGTTTGCGGTGTATTAATGTTGGAGTAGTAATCAATAAAAGCAGTGTAGTCGTCATTCAACTCAACCCGGTGCCATCCGGTGCCCTGGGTTAATTGAACCGTCTTTTTACCGTCGAAGTCCGAAACAAACAGGTTGCGGTCCATCGGCGTGGGATAAGCCGCCGTATAATAAACCAGGCGGGCTTTTTCATCCACCCCGTTTATTTCAGCCACATCGGCATTCAGCCTGGTGATCTCCGTGGTGGTTTTGCCGTCCATGCTTTGCCGGTACAAGCGGTACCAGCCTGCTTTTTCCGAACCATACAAAAAATGTTTTCCATCTTTCAAAAACCACCAGTCATCGTTGATGTCCACGTAATACTTATTTTTTTCTTCGTACAGTGTAGTAGCGGTACCGTTCGCAGGGTTGGTGAGCAATACTTTCAGATGGTTCTGTAAGCGGTTCATCCAAAAAACCGCCAACTGGTTGCCAGGTGTCCATTTAATACGCGGTATATAAATGTCGCCCTGTTCGTATTGCGCCGGCACTGTTTGGCCGGAAGCCACATCGAAAAGGTGGATGGAGACCACCGAGTTGCTGTCGCCGGCCTTAGGGTATTTATAACGATAGTCTTTGTTGTGCTTGTCGTCGTAGAGGGTAAAATTGTATTCCTTCACGCGGCTTTCATCAAACTTATAAAACGCAATGTGGCTGCCCGACGGGCTCCACTGGTAAGCCTGTGTAAAGCTGAACTCTTCCTCATATACCCAATCGGCATTGCCATTGATGATGTGGTTCCATTTGCCATCGGTGGTAACGGCTTTTGTTTGCCCCGAAGCGATGTCGTACAGGTACAGGTTGTTCTCAAAAACATAAGCCAGTTTCTTGCCATCGGGCGAAAAGCTGGGATGAAGCACCTTGCCGGCATTGAGGCGCACTGTTTTTTTTGTAGCCACGTCGTAGAGGTAGGCGGTGGAACGCGAGGAGTGACGGTAGATAGCTTCGCGGTCCGATAAAAAAAGAATTTGCTTTTGATCGAAGTTGGCGGTATAGTCTTCAAAGGGCAATTGCTTTCCGCTTTCGTCTTTTACGCCGGCCGGGTCGAACAGGGCGTTTGATTCAGTGGAATGAAAACCCTGCACCCGTTCGCCAACGAAGGTTGGGTTTTTGTAAAGATCGTCGAGGGTAATTTTCTTTTTTTGCGCCAGTGCAAAAGCGGGTAACAGTAAGGCGATCCAGAGCAAGCGTGCCATGTATTGTTTGTTTATATTTTAGGCAATAAAAATAATCAGGAAACCGGTGCCGGCGTTCAGCGGGCACCTTCAAACGCCTCCAATAGTTTCTCTGCTCCGGCGCTTCCTTCAAAGGTTCGTATCAGCTTGCGCTTTTTGTCGTACAACGCCAGGTAAGGATAATTACGAATAGCGTAAAAAGAAAGCAGAAGATAGTAGGGGTCTTTTGCCATCACCACATTTTCCATGTCCGCAAGGCCATACTTCGCGGCAAACTCGCGAATGCGATAAAGCGGATAGGTGGAGGCCATGATGATATGGATTTTTTTAAAAGCTTCTTTGTTGGCCACGATCTGTTCGGCCTCGCGTTGGCAGTGGTCGCAATCGGGGCTGAAGAGCACCAGCAAGACCTCCTTTTTTTTAGGCAGGCTTTCGTTGGTGTATTTTGTACTGTCGCCCACAAAAAGCTGCAAGCCCGGCACCTGCGGGTAACGCCGGTAAGCCGGCATGGTGGTGTCTTGTTGAGCAAACGCGGAAACCACGGCAGTTAAAAAACAGGACAGAAGAAAGATCTTCATGAAAACTAGGTTTTGGCAAAACTATCCTGTTGCCGACACCTTAGCAGGTCATGTTTTGTTATTTTTTGCGAAGGGAAGCCTCACGGCCCGGCACTAATAAAAACCGGTTGGGCATTGATGAATGGCTGTTATCCTGCGCCGGTAAAGGCGGGCTGAACGGATTCTTGGCTGTGCCCGTGCGGTGTTTTACCCGAAACGCTTACATTTGCCGCCCGTAAATCTTCAAAAATCTTTTATGGCAACAACAGCAGATATCAGCCGCGGCCTTATTATCAAGCTCGACGGCAGCCTTTACAAAGTGGTGGAATTTGGCGAAAACAAAACGGCCCGTGCCGCCGCTAAAGTGTGGGCAAAACTGGCCGGTGTGGATAATAACCGGTCTATTGAAAAAACCTGGAACAGCGGCGACAACATCTTCCCGGTTCGTGTAGAACGCAAAGAATACCAGTTTTTATACAAAGACGACAGCGGCTACAACTTTATGGACAACGAATCGTTCGAGCAGGTAGCCATTGCCGAAAACCTTATAGACGCTCCCCAGTTTCTCCGCGACGGTGATGCTGTATCGGTTCTTTTCAATACCGAAACCGAGCAGCCGATGAACGTAGAGCTGCCCGATAAAGTGGTGATGCGTGTGACGTACAGTGAGCCCGGCCTTCGTGGTGATACGGCTACCCGAACGCTGAAGCCAGCCACGGTTGAAACCGGCGCTACCGTTTCGGTTCCGCTTTTTGTAAACGAGGGCGACCTGATTCGGATCAACACCAAGACAGGTGATTACGTCGAAAGAGTAAAAGAATAATTATTGGAACGGCCGGACGATACCGGCACCGGTAAACGAAAACAGAGAGGCCGTTTGCGCCTCTCTGTTTTTTTTTGGGCCGCCGCTCGGCCGTAGTTCCTGCTGATTCGTGCCCAATCTGCTGACATTACCGGAAGCAGCGATCCCATTCAAATAGCCTGATAGTTAGGCTGAACTTTTTGACAAACGTTGCGATCCCACTCCCATGTTGCTGGCATCTGTCCCTGAATCCTATTCTTATAATATCCCTATCTTAGCCGCCAGTTTTTATCGCAAAAACCCATCTAAATTATAACACATGGATTTTAAGCAGATTCAGGAATTGATCAAAATGATCAACAAGTCGAATATTGGCGAAGTCAGCATTGAGGAAAACGATTTCAAGATCACCATCCGGCAAAAAGAAGACAACATCACCCAGGTTGTATCAGCGGCGCCTGCCATGCCGGTCAATTACCCGCCGGCCATGCCGCAAATGCCGGCAATGTCGCCTGCTCAAGGCAGCTTGCAAACATCGGCCGGTGGTGGCTCGCAAGCTTCGCCTGCTTCGGCCGATGCCAATCTGCTTACGATCAAAAGCCCCATGATCGGCACCTTCTATCGCCGGCCGTCGCCCGATAAGCCAAATTTTGTGGAGGTGGGCGACGAAGTGAGCACCGGCAGCGTTGTTTGCATCATTGAAGCCATGAAGCTGTTTAATGAAATCGAAAGTGAAGTAAAAGGCCGCGTAGTGAAGATCCTCCTTGAAGATTCTTCACCCGTCGAATACGATCAGCCGCTGTTTTTGGTGGACCCTTCCTGATGGTGATAATGTGACAATGTGATAATGTGATAAGGCAAAAAAGCAATACACATTATAAAGGTCATTATCGAATTATCAAATTATCGAATTATCAAATTAACCTTCTGTGTTTAAAAAAATCCTCATAGCCAACCGCGGCGAAATTGCGCTGCGGGTTATCCGCACCTGCCGCGAAATGGGCGTTAAGACGGTGGCTGTTTACTCCACTGCCGACCGCGACAGCCTGCATGTGAAATTTGCCGATGAAGCAGTCTGCATCGGCAAACCACAAAGCAGTGAATCCTACCTCAACATTCCCCATATCATGGCCGCCATCGAAATTACCAATGCCGATGCGGTGCACCCGGGTTATGGCTTCCTGGCGGAGAACGCCAAGTTCTCGCAGATTTGCGCCGATCATGGCATCAAGTTCATTGGGCCCAATGCCGACATGATCAATAAAATGGGCGACAAGATAACGGCAAAGGAAACCATGATTAAAGCCGGCGTGCCGGTGATCCCGGGCAGCGAGGGTTTGCTTAACAGCGTGGAAGAAGCCAAAAGCATAGCCCGCGAAATGGGATTTCCGGTCATTCTGAAAGCCACGGCCGGCGGCGGTGGTAAAGGTATGCGCATCGTGTGGGAAGAGAGCGAAATGGAGAAGGCGTACTCCACCGCCAAAGCCGAAGCGGCGGCCTCGTTTAAAAACGATGGCATATACATGGAGAAATTTGTAGAAGAACCCAGGCATATAGAAATACAGGTAGCCGGCGATCAGTATGGAAATGTTTGCCACCTGAGCGAACGCGACTGCTCCATCCAACGGCGCCACCAGAAACTGGTGGAAGAGTCGCCATCGCCGTTTATGACGCCGGAGCTGCGGGAGAAAATGGGGGAGGCGGCAAAAAAAGCAGCCGGCGCCATCAACTACGAAAGTGTGGGCACTATCGAGTTCCTGGTTGATAAGCACCGCAACTTCTATTTTATGGAAATGAACACCCGCATACAGGTGGAGCATTGCGTAACGGAAGAAGTGATCAATTATGACCTGATTAAAGAGCAGATCAAAATCGCCATGGGCGAAAAAATTTCGGGCGCCGATTACCTGCCGCAGTTGCACGCCATCGAGTGCCGTATCAACGCCGAAGATCCTTACAATGATTTCCGGCCATCGCCGGGCAAGATCACGGTGCTGCACCAACCGGGCGGCCATGGCGTGCGCATTGACAGCCACGTATATGCGGGTTATGTGATTCCTCCTTATTATGACTCCATGATTGGTAAACTCATAACCGTGGCGCAGACAAGGGCAGAGGCGATTGATACCATGTACCGGGCCTTAAGTGAATACGTAATCGAGGGGGTAAAAACAACCATCCCATTCCACCTGCAACTAATGAAAGACGAACGGTTCCGTTCGGGTGATTTTAATACGAAGTTCCTGGAAAATTTTAAGCTCCTTTGATAGCCAGTAGAGAGCGACGAGTAGAAAGTAACTGCCGCAATATGACTATTACAAAAAAACCTTCCAATCGTTCGGGAGGTTTTTTTATTTGATAAAAGTCTATAGCATCAATGGCTACTGACCCTTCTTTTAATCATCATCCCAATCACGGTCGCGATTTCCTTTTTTCCAACGCTTGTTTTTGTTCTTTTTTGCCCAGCCTTTGTGCCTTCCGTTATCATCGCGGTTCCAGTCGTCGTCGTAGCGGCGGTCGCGGTTGTTGTAACCCCGGCTGATTTGCGCCAGGCGCTGTTGCCGGTCACGCTCCAACTGGCGGATGGCCCTTTCTTTTTCACTATTGTTCAGGTACCGGTTGTTGCGGATGGAGTAAATTTTGTTGTCGTACTCACGGTTCACCTGGTCTAGCTGGTATTGCCGGTTCCCATAACTACCGTTATTGGGGTAGCGGTCATCATCGCCCGGACCGTAAACGACATCGCGGTTGTTACGGTCGTTATACGTTCCGTTTTCTTTGTTTTCGCCCAGGATCACCCGGCGGGTTTCTTCACGGGTTTGCGCATGAAGGGTGCCAAAAGCGCCGGCAGCAATCAGGAGAGTAAGGATTTTTTTCATTGTTTTCTGTTTCTTTTCTTCCCCGAAAACCTGTGCCATAAAGCTTCCGTTCGCTTAGCGAACTGTTAAAGGCAAAAGGCGTAAACTGGACTTTACCAATTTCTTTTTCTTTGGCAGCAAGGCACCTTTTTTGTGCGGTAGATGCGGTACAAAGCATTTATTATGAAACGACTTGCCGCCTTTTTCAATGTCACCGCCGGCATGGGAGCAGCGCTGTTCTTGCTTTCGCAATTTGCCTTTAAGAGTAATGCTGAAGAAAAGAAGAGCAAAACACCTGCTTTGCCCGAGTGGCGTGCACCGGCGCTGCCCGACCAGCTTTCGTTCGCCGGCGAAACCGTACCGCTCGAACGGTGGGAGGTAAAGGAACGGCTCGACCGCGAACTGCTGGTGAACACCTACAGTCCGGCCAACATCTTATACTTGTTAAAGCTTTCGGGCCGGTATTTTCCAACGATATCCGAACGGCTAAAGGCCAATGGCGTGCCCGATGATTTTAAATACCTCTGTATTGCCGAAAGCAATCTGCAGGGTGGTGCGGTGTCAAAGGCCGGTGCTGTTGGCTTTTGGCAGTTTATGAACGGCACAGCGCCTGGCTATGGGCTCGAAGCAAACCGGCTGGTGGATGAACGGATGGATATTGCCAAATCAACTGACGCGGCCTGCCGGTACCTGAAACAAGCCTATGCAAAATTCGGTACCTGGACCGCCGCGGCTGCCTCCTACAATTGCGGGCAGGGCGGCTATAATGGCCAGGCAACCTTTCAGCGCAGCAGCAATTATTATGATCTGCAGCTACCCGAAGAAACCAATCGTTATATCTTCCGCATTCTGGCCTTTAAGCATATCATGGAAAACGCCGATGCGCTGGGGTTCAAGCTGAGCAAAGAGGAGCGGTACGCCGAAATACCCTACCGGGCGATCACCGTGAGTTCAACCATCACCAACCTGGCCGATTTTGCCATACAAAACGGCACTACCTACAAAATACTCCGGCTAATGAATCCCTGGCTGCGCGGCCGTTCACTGTCGGTGGCCGGTGGTAAGAGTTATGTGTTAAAGCTCCCGGCAGCGCCTTCTTCCTGAACCATCTAACCAGGAACTTGTTACTTTTAAGCTGATTACACATTATGATGGAGTTACCTGATTTGACACAGCCGCTTTGGTTTCTGGTGGCCGTAGTGGTTGTTTTTGCAGTGGTGGTAGGGCGTTATTTTCTTATCGCCGGACTTTTTTACGCGGTTTTTTACCGATGGTCGAAGGCCAAATGGCAGCCGCGAAAAATCAATGACCGCGCCTACAAGGATGGGCAGTTCAGGAAAGAAGTCACCTGGAGTATGATCACAGCCGCCATCTTTGCCGTATCGGGTGCGGCGGTGGGCCTTCTTTGGCAAAAAGGCTACACAAAGATTTATGCCGACGTTCACGCTTACCCATTATGGTGGCTGCCGGCGAGTTTGCTCATTGCTTTGCTGGTACACGAAACCTATTATTACTGGCTTCACCGCTGGATGCACCATCCAAAGGTTTTTCGGCTGGTGCACAAAGTGCATCACGACAGCAATATCACTTCGCCCTGGACGGCTTTTTCCTTTCACCCGCTCGAAGGCATCCTGCAGGCGCTTTTTCTGCCGGCGCTGTTGCTGGTGGTGCCCATGCATTTGTATGTGCTGATCATCCATCTCACCATTATGACGTTTAGCAGCGTGGTCAACCATCTCGACATTGAAGTGTACCCTGCCGGCTTTCACCGCAACGCGGTTGGCCGCTGGCTGATTGGCGCTACCCATCATTCGCTGCATCACAAACAATTCCGGTACAACTACGGCCTTTATTTCACCTTTTGGGATAAATGGAAAAAAACCGAAAGCCCTTTGTTTGAAAAATTGTTCGAAGAGAAAACAAAAAAAGCAGCGGTGAATGGGCCATATAGCGCTGAGGCCAGATGATAGAGGGTAAAAGGCTGTGACAAAAGTCTGTCGTTACGAATTCAATCCGGTAGCATCCAAATGTCGTTTCACCCGGGTAGTAGCCCGTTTTCTACGCCGGCGAACCCTGCGACTCCGTCGGAGCTCAATGCCCTGCTTTCCATTTATCATTTATCGGCACGTGGCCCCTGCCGGATCCGAAAGGCCAGTCGGTGATACAGTCAGGACTTATGACTGATACCAAACCGCCATTAAGGTGCGTTCATTGTGTCCGCCGATGCCGTAGGCGCCGAATAGCTGTGGCAAAGCAGATGCAGAAATGCCCCGACTCCAGCAGGAGTGCGACAGCGACGATTGGCGGCGGCTTAGGATGACAACAAACACACGGAAAAGAATACTTCTGCAACCTTCACTCGATGGCAAATACAGCTTGATAGCGGTTTGGCATTATAGGGGCCAAAATGCAAAAACCTCCGGAACTTCCCGGAGGTTTTTTATCGTTTCAAAATGATTTTTTCAAAAGACCAATCAAATGCCGACCATTGGCATCGTATCGAAGGCCGTCTCACTCATAGATTCTCGCAGCGCCACCTTCCAGCACTTTTTTTGGCAGCAGCCAGGTCAAAAATCCGCCTATTTTATTAATAGCGCCGGTAATGACTTCTGCCCTCCGGGCAAACATAGCAGCTACCGCGGCCCGTCCAACCTGCTCCGGTGTCATGTTTACTTTCTCGGCTGTTTTTTTTGCTTTTTCGCCAATCTGTGCCCGGTTCACAAAATCAGTATCTGTGGCGCCGGGACACACGCAGGTGACATTGACGCCCGATTTGCGCAGCTCAAAACGAAGGCCCCGGCTGAAGCTGAGTACAAAACTTTTTGAGGCCGCGTAAAGGCTCAGGTAAGGAACGGCCTGGTAAGCCGCCGACGATGCAATGTTTAAAATGTGAGCGTCCTTCTGTTGCCTTAATTGCGGTAGAAAAAGATGGGTAAGCTGAACAAGGGTGGTGCAATTTACCTGCAGCATATTGAGGTGAGCGTCGAGCGGGTGGCTTTCAAACCGGCCGCTCAGGCCGTAGCCGGCATTGTTCACAAGAATGGAAACAGAAACACCCTGCTCCTGGGTCCAGTCGAAAAGCTGCCGGGCTGCATTGCCTGATGAAAGATCGGCCGGCCGGTACAAAACCTTTACCGCCGGGTGGCGGCCTTCGATTTCTTGTTTGGCATGGCTTAACAAATTCTCGCTGCGGGCTACAAGGATAAGGTGATAACCTCGGGCGGCCAGGTCAAAGGCAATGGCTTTGCCAATGCCTTTGCTGGCGCCGGTGATAAGTGCATATGACATGCAGGGATCAGTTTTGGACCGTAGAGGCAAAACGGTGATAGAAAGGCGTTTTGCTGTTTTTGTCCTTTGGCATGTACTTGCCGGTAACCACCGGAACGTACATCACCCGCCGGCGGCTTTTTTCGCCAATGAAGGGCGACTTCTGCACACGGTGCCAAAGGCGGCCATCATGCACAGTAAGGTCGCCGGCCTGGATGTCGAAGCCGGCTTCTTTCGGATCGGGGCGGTGGTCAATAAAGTATTTTTTACCAAACAAGAGGCGAAGCATGCCCTGCTTGTGAGTGCCGGGGATAATACGCAAGCCCCCGTTTTCAAACGGAACCGTATCGAGGTGCAAACCCACGTTCAGCATCGGCATGATCTTTTGCCCCAGAAACAGATCGCGGGGGCTATCGGTGTGCCAGCCCATTTGTGAGAAGGCGCTATCGTCGGTTCGCACGTAGTTGTTTAGCACCAGACCGTCTTTTTCGTCTTCGCCAATCCGGCCCTCGTAGGGCCTAACCAGGTCAAGCAATGCTTTCAGGCGCGGGTCGGACAGCAGTTTTTTTAATGACGGACTGTATTGGGTTAGAAAGCAGAGGCGCTGTATGCATTTGTTGCCGTTTTCGTCTTTTCCGAATTTTAAGGGAATACCGTTCACTTTGTCAATGCCTTGTGCCAGCCATTCCTTTTCGATACGTTGCGTTTCGGCAATGATCGCTTTCACTTGTTCGGGGGTAATAAAATTCCTGAACAGTATCGCTCCCTGCTTATCAAAAAACGCCAATTGCTCCGCAGTCAATTTGGTTCCCAGCTCATAGTAAGGAACAGTTAACTTATTCATGGTTGTAAGGTTTTTATGTTAACTGAATAGTTTTTAAAAATAAAACTTCTTTCAAAAGCGTAAAGAAAAAGATATTTACAGCCGGCCCCTCATGATATTAGTCAGAGACCAGTTTTTTAGCGACGAAATAGCATAAATATGCAAAAAAAGGCGCGGCCACCACATCTATTGTATAATGAATGTGTTGCACCAAAATGAGCAGGCCAATGCTAAGGCTGCAAACCAGTGCAACAAGCTTGTCACGCTTCTTATCGAAACAAAAAAAGAAGAGGAATTGCGAGGCCGTATGGCCGGAGTAAAAAAGGTCTTTGGTGATAAATTCTTCGCCGTAAAATGAATTGCTCAGCGGATCCACCAGCGGAATCAGGCCCGGTGGCGTATCGAGGGGCACCAGGGAGATGGTAATGAAACGGCTACACAGGAACAGGCAAAACGCACAAAAGAACAGCACCGCCAGGTTTGGATTGCGGATGGCCTTGATCAGCATCCAAAGCCCCGTGCCCCACAAGATGGTGAAGATCCCCAACGACACATCGCTGGCCGGAATGGCTTCCAGTACTGCATCGTTCAGCACAATGCCTTGCCTTTGCTCAATGATCTGAAAAAAAACCGGCAGCAGCGCAAGGCAGATCAGGCATCCGCCAAAGCTGATAAAAAGTTTCCAGCGAAAAGCCGGGCTTTTCATAGCCTGAATCCAGTTGAGCTGTCCGTTGGTTACCGTTTCGATTATGGCCTCCATTTACGTCTAAAAAAATGAGCGGCAAAGATAACTATTTCAAACAGCATGGCAGCTAACTGCTTATGATGGTTGTTGTTAAAGAAACAAGGCCATTCCACCGGCGGAATGGCCTTGTTTACGCACAATGCCTGCAGATTTTGTTAAAAGCTGGCGGATCCAGTGCCGCCGCTCTGGCCACACTTGCTCACTGCTCTACTCTTTTATAAAGGTTACCGATTGCTTTTCGGTGCCCATGCGTAGCTCCAGCACATACGATCCTCTGGCCAGCATGGAAACCTGAACATCTTTAACAGCGGCCGCCGCGCCAAGGTTTTGGGTGCGTACCAGGCGGCCGTCGGCCGACAATATGCGCAGGCTTACATTCGCCTGCGGCAGGGCAAAATAGAGTGTAAGCTTATCGGTGGCAGGGTTGGGATAAACCATCACCGCCTGCCCTTTTGCTGTAAACATCAGAGCGATGGTTTTGCTGTGACTGCTTTTTTTATCCAGGTCCACCTGCTTTAACCGGTAGTAGTTTGTGCCCTTCAGCGGCAGCTTATCGGTAAAGCGATAAGCCTGCCCGGATGTGCTGTAACCCCTGCCCGCCACGGTGCCAAGCGGCGTATAAGCGAGGCCGTTCCGGCTTCTTTCCACCACAAAATAGTCGTTGCGATATTCAAAAGCGGTATGCCAGGTCAGTTCTACGGCATTGTCCTTTTTTTGTCCGGTAAAATCAACCAGGATTACCGGCAGCACGCTGCCGCCCGGGTCGCCCACGCCAAAGCCCGAGAAACCCGAACTGAATGTGCCGGTGATGCTGAAATGCTGGCCGAAGACTGCCGGAACCGATCCGGCGTTGACTACCACACCAGTGGTGGGCGTAGCCGGCGTCACCTCATTAATGCCGTTTGGTGTCTTCACCAGTTTTGCCTGGCCCCAGGTTTGGCCGGTGGCCGATTGCCACCCGTTCACCTCTGCACCTGTGTAATATAGCGTGATGGTATAATTGCCCGCCGGGTTGTTGTTGGTGGGAATCACCCGAACGGTTTTGCTGGCCAGGTAGTTTGGCGTGGCCTCGTTCCAGAAAGGGGCGCTGCCGGTGCCGGCACGGTCAACCGTTACCTGTGTGCAGCCGTAGTCGAAGCTGCTGTTATTTTTAATGCGGGCAATAATATCGCCGGTGGCCGAGTAAACATATACATCGGCGTTGGGGCCAAGATAGGTGGTGTAAGAGGTATTAAGCGCCGATGCCACCGGGGTGCCGGTAGCGGAGGCAATAAAGCTGATATCGGGGCGGAACCCGCTGACATTGGTAAAGCTGGCCGAGCAGCCGGCCGTTGTTGGCGAAGCGGCGGAATTGCGCACCAATACGGTGGCGCTTGCCACGCCGGGTACCGATGGCACTCCCGACAGCACTTCTGCGCCGGTGCCTGCCGGTTGTCCTTCGTTATCGAAACAAACCTGCACCACCACATTGCTGGTGCCGTCCCAGGCAAAAGGAGTGGAAAAATTAAACGATTGGAGGCCCGTGGCCGTAACGGTGTAATTGCCCTGGTAAACCTGGCTGAAACCGGAGCTAATGGGTGGATTGACCGAGGTAGCCGAGGTGGCCGCCAGCGAAATGGTGAGGCCATGGTAGGTGTAGCTGCCGGTGGTGCCCCGCTGCGCAATGTTGAACGAGAGCCCCTGGATGGTGCCGGCCGAGAGACCCTTTGCCTGCAGCTCCGAGGCCAGCACCAGGTATTGATAACGGGCCCTGGTGTAATTGCCCTGGAAAAACGAAGAGCTGCTTAGTTGCGAGCTGCCATCGCCGATGGTGGCAGTGAGGTTGCCACCCGCAACAGGGCCTTTATCATTATCGGTCAGATAGACGGTTTGTGTTTGTCCTGCCGCGCCGGCCACCACACCATTGCCGGTGATGGTATAGGCCAGCGAAATGGTTTCAGCCGCTTCCACCTCATCGTCGTTGTACACCCTTAGCGTTATGGTTTTGGCGTTGTCGCCGGGGCCGAAGGACACTGACGAGGGAATCAGCTCAAAATCGCGGCCGGCAACAGCAGTTCCGCCGGTGGAGAACTGGAGGGTAGCATTTCCGGTAGCTGCGCAAAACACGCCCAGGTGCAGCGTATAATCTTTGTACCCGCGGCAATCGGCCAGTTGCGCCGTTTCTTCCGTCACCGTGCCAAGCAGGCTGCCAAAGAAAACGGCATTGGCCGCTTCGGGTGCTACTTCGGCCCACCAGGTGCCCCACCGCGATGCATTATCGCCGCTGCCAACCCGGGGCGCGGCGTATTCCTGGATGGTCCAGAATTTACCGGTCACCGGATCGAGGCAGGTATTGCTGTAGTCGCCCCAGCGGCAACGGGAACTGCCGAAGTTTTTAAAATAAGGCGCAAGACCTTCTTTATAGATGACTTCCGATTGCATGGTGTTGGGCGGCGTGCACAGATTGCGAAACGAGTAGGCGGCAGAAGCATAAGCATCGGCCGAAAAAATAGAGTACCCCACCACCATATTTTCTGTGGCATCAACGGCCACACTGGGAAATGTGCGGGTGATTTTACCGGCAGGATCGTCTATCAGGCCAATTTGCAGCGGCATGTCGGTCAGCGTATCTATCACCCACCATTGAATGGCCCCACGGGTGGTGGCGCTGCCACCGGGCAAAAAAACATGATGGGCAGCCCACAACTTTCCGTTGCGCATCACCACGTTGTTCATGCGATCGTCGTTCACGGCTATTTTTCGCGTGTCGCCTTTCTGCGGCGCAAAGTCGCCACCGGGGTTGGGAGCCCATCGCCAGTTTTGTGCGCCGTTTGTCGGAAACGTGGCTGTACTCACCGTCCAAAAGACATTGGGAATGCTGCCACGCAGCCGGCTAAGCCGCAACTGGCCGTTCTGGTCGTCCCAACTTTCCAGAAGGAACAATGAATTACCTGCACCGTAGTTGGTGGCCGGCGACATGGAATAGGCATAATCGGTACCTGCCGTGGTAATGACCTGGGCATTGGTGCCAAACGCCAGGGCAGCGCCGCTGTTGAGCGATGTTTTGTCGAAAATATAAATCTGCGACTTCCCCGACCAGGCGTTGTTGTCGGTGTTGAACATATTGCCGGTGATCACCAGCCAGTTTTGGTTAAAGCCAACCAACGGAAAATCGAACCACAGTTTATCGGTGGCATCTACATCAACGGCATAGCGGTTCCAGGTGCCGGTGGGATCGGCCGTTTGCGACACCGCTACCAACAAGGCCGAATTGGAAGCATCGGACTGGCCCACCAAGATCCATCGGTTGGTGTAATGGTCAAAAAGAACATGCGGATCGGCAAAGCCGCCCGGTGTGACGCCAGCCCAGAAACCGGTGGCCGAAACGGTGCTCACCACGGTACCGGTTTTTGTCATGATGCGGAACTCTGAATTGAGGGCTACCATTAAATGATTGGGGCCGGCCACGCCGTGTACATCGGGCGGAATGGTAAGGCCGTTATCGTCCAATGCATTAAAGCTGCCGGACGGAATCGGCGATTGTTCGCGGTAGATGCCTTTGGGCTGCGCTTCTTCTCTTTGCGGGATATACTGCCGGCGGTACTGACCGGGCGCCACGGTTTTCTTTCGTTTTTTTCGGCGAATGCTTTCCAGCTCATCATCTTCTTCCCATTCTTCGGCCGCATTTAATGCCTGTTTGGCAGGTGGAGGAGAAGTCTTTTCTTTTTGCGCCAGTTCGGAAAAAATTACCGGCATTGGCTCGCCGGCGGGTAGTTTTACCTGCGCATGCAGGCGGGGAACGCTGCACCATAGCAGGCACATAAGCAGGATCAGGTTTTTCATCAGACGGTTTATTGGACTGCTAAAGTACTCATCGCTGCAAGGAAAGCAACTTCTTCGATAAGAAATTTTGACACGTACCTGTCAATAGGTTGGCGTTGCTGGCACGGTCGTCTGCTGTTTTTACTGCCTGAACTGCATTTTTTTCCGTTTCAACGCCGATGGCATAATCTTCGCCTACCTTTGCCCGCCTTCGGTAATTAGCTGAAACGCACGATTACCGGCCGATTTGACATCTTTCATTAAAACCAAAAATTCATACACGTATGGCTAACAAAGTAAATGTTACCCCTCTGCACGACAGAGTGATTGTGAAACCCGCTGCTGCTGAAGAAAAAACAGCCGGTGGCATTATTATCCCCGACACCGCAAAAGAAAAGCCCCAACGCGGTACAGTGATCGCTGCCGGCCCTGGCAAAAAAGACGAACCCGTTCAGGTAAAAGAAGGCGACACCGTGTTGTATGGCAAATACGCCGGCACCGAAATCTCCATCGAAGGTCAGGATTACCTGATCATGCGGGAAAGCGACATTCTCGCTATCGTGTAATGTGCAAATGTGACAATGTGAAGATTTGAAAATGGGTTTTCACATCACCGGCACTTTTTCCATTTTCACCTTTTCAAAATTTTTAAATTTTCAAATTAAATAAACATGGCAAAACAACTGTTTTTCGAAACTGATGCCCGCAATAAAATGAAGCGTGGTGTTGACGTTCTGGCCAACGCTGTAAAAGTAACCCTTGGCCCGAAAGGCCGCAATGTGGTGATTGAGAAAAAATTTGGCGCACCGTCGGTCACTAAAGACGGCGTTACCGTAGCCAAAGAAATTGAACTGGAAGACGCCATTGAAAATATGGGCGCCCAGATGGTGAAAGAAGTGGCCTCCAAAACAGCCGATGTGGCCGGCGACGGTACCACCACTGCCACTGTGCTGGCACAGGCTATCATTACCGAAGGCTTGAAAAACGTAGCTGCCGGCGCTAACCCCATGGACCTCAAGCGTGGCATTGACAAGGCCGTTCGTGCGGTTGTAGAAAGCCTGCATGCACAAAGCCAGCAGGTAGGTAACGACAACCAGAAGATCCAGCAGGTAGCTTCTATCTCTGCCAACAACGACGAAGAAATCGGTAAGCTGATTGCCGAAGCGATGGGCAAAGTGTCTAAAGATGGCGTCATCACTATCGAAGAAGCAAAAGGCATCGAAACTACTGTAGAAGTAGTAGAAGGTATGCAGTTCGATCGTGGTTACATCTCCCCTTATTTTGTGACCAACAGCGAAAAAATGCAGGCCGAGCTGGAGAACCCTTTCATCCTGATCTACGACAAAAAGATCAGCAGCATGAAGGACATCCTGCACATTCTTGAGAAAGTGGCCCAGCAAGGCGCTCCCCTTCTGATCATCTCTGAAGACCTGGAAGGCGAAGCACTGGCTACGCTTGTTGTGAACAAACTCCGGGGCACCCTTCGTGTGGCTGCTGTAAAAGCTCCCGGCTTTGGCGACCGCCGCAAGGAAATGCTGCAGGATATTGCCATCCTGACCAAAGGCATTGTGATCTCCGAAGAGCAAGGCTACAAACTCGAGAATGCTGACCTGACTTACCTGGGTAAAGCTGAGCGTGTAGTGATTGACAAAGACAACACGACTGTTGTTGGCGGCCGTGGCGAAAAAGAAGCCATTACCGGACGCATCAACCAAATCAAATCGCAGATTGAAAACACGACTTCTGACTACGACCGCGAAAAACTGCAGGAGCGCCTGGCTAAGTTGAGCGGCGGTGTGGCTGTGCTGCATGTTGGTGCTGCCACCGAAGTGGAAATGAAAGAAAAGAAAGACCGTGTTGACGATGCCCTGCACGCTACCCGTGCGGCCGTGGAAGAAGGCATTGTTCCGGGTGGTGGCGTAGCGTATGTACGTGCCATTGAAGCCCTGGGCAACATCAATACACTGAATGGCGACGAAGCTACCGGCGTGCAGATCGTTCGCCGTTCGCTGGAAGAGCCGCTGCGCCAGATTGTGGAGAACTGCGGTATCGAAGGCAGTGTGGTGGTGAATAAAGTTCGCGAAGGACAAGGCGACTATGGCTTTAATGCCCGTACAGAAGAATACGAAAACCTGATTGGTGCCGGTGTTATTGACCCCACCAAGGTGAGCCGTATTGCGCTGGAGAACGCTGCTTCCATTGCCGGTATGTTGTTGACAACCGAGTGTGTAGTGGCCGACAAACCCGAGCCAAAAGCAGCAGCCGGTGCACCCGGTGGCATGCCTGGTGGCATGGGCGGAATGGATTATTAATCCGCACGAACAGCCTGGTTCAACAGGCTCCAGCTCGTATAAAGAAAAAGCCTCATCAGTTGCTGATGGGGCTTTTTCATAATTTTAACGAAGGCAGATTTGAAAATATTTATTATCTTAGAACGAATTCAGAACTGTTTCCTACGACAACAAGGTTTTTGGCGCTTTTCTTGCCGGTTAATCCATCCTTTCCGAAAACAAAAATCAATTTGTTTAACGCTTAAAACCATTAGCCATGATTACGAGATTTTTCAGTTGGATTCGACGCCGTTTTACAAAAGGAAACAAAAAAGTTACAGATGGTTTTAAGGACAACCCTTACCTGATTCTTTAATGATGTATCGGCGCCGCCAAGCATTTTGGCCGGTGCTAGCAGGATAGAAAAAGCTGTGTTGATTAACACGGCTTTTTTGTTTGAAAGCCTGTTGGCATAGCTGGCAGTATCAGGGAAATGACACCAGGCAAATTCCACATTATGGAAGCGTTATCTGATCGTTTTGTAGCGAACCCGATAGCCGACCGGTCATTTTTCATTCTTTACTTTCGAAAAGAGTATCGCGGATTTGCCTTAAAAGCGAACGTATTTCGTTCCATTGGTTGGGGACCATTCTGTCAAATGGTTTAAAACCGTTTCTACGAGATGGATGGACGCTGGCAGACTGAAAAAATTTTCGGCTGTTCTATTGACAACATATAACTGAATGAATATATTCGTGTCAGCGTAAAAATCCAACTTCTATTCTACCTGTTAGTCTTGCCGGAGAAAAACCAGGTATCCTTACCGGCAGGTATTACGCCACGGCGTAATTCGGGTGAAGCCAGCTATGTATAAAAAATTGAAAGCTCCCGCCGGGGAGCTTTTTTGTTGGCCAAAATTGGGGTCTTGCTGTTCTGGCAGGCCATTTGCGAAACAGAAAGAAAAGAAGTACAGCATGAAAATGAAACACCTACTTGCCGGCACTGCATTCCTTCTCACCGGATTTGGCGCATCGGCGCAGCACGGACAACTTCGCGGAGGCATCAATCTCGCCAATGTTTCCGTCACCAATGGCGGACGGGTTGATGAAAGCAACCAGTTGACATCTTTCCAGATTGGTGTGCTGACCGATATTTCTTTAGGAACCAACTTGTTTGCACTCCAAACCGGCCTGCTTTACACGGGTAAGGGCTCACAGGTGCAAAAAGGCACGGCCGGCCAGGCCGGCTATTTAAAGCAAACCTTCAATCCGCGGTACATCGAAGTGCCTGCGACCTTTCTCTTTAAGGCTCCCATAGGGCGGACTAGCCGTGTATTTGCCGGTGCCGGCCCTTATGTAGCTGTAGGGGTTTCGGGCCGCAACAAAACCGAAGGCACCCGGGCTATCCTGGGCAACTACAGCTACGAACGCGACATTACATTTTCAAACGATGATCCCACGACTTTTTCGGAGGAAGAAGGAGCAGGGCTTGGCGTTGTTCGCCGGTTCGACTACGGTCTGAACGGCGCTGCAGGCATTGAAGGGAAGAGCCTGATATTGGGCGTGAATTACGGACTGGGCCTGGCCAAATTGCAAAGCGGTACCAACAACAATATGGATAACAACAACAAGCACCGGGTGCTGAGTTTTACCTTAGGATTTAAATTTTAAAATACACATTTCATAAAAGAAGGTCACCCGCGGGTGGCCTTTTTTGTTCAGGTTTGTTTGTGCCGGTGCCGGTGGACAGGCTCGTAAATGAGGCGCAAGAAACTGCTAAACCGTTCCTGCTCCCGCACCATTGGAATACCCACTACAATACCCACAGGCACATTATCGGCGATGCCTACCCGCATTTACCCACGGATGGTCATATCAAAATTCCGCTGCGTACAATCCTTATTGAATACCAACCCGACGACGCTACGGGTGCCGGGTCACAGATAGCCTGCTGCTGTACATGCCGTAACCTCTGCCACTGATGCAATTTATTTCTCTGTTTGAGATGCCCAAGAGCAAAGCAAGATGAATGAAAAGGAAAAACTTTGCCGGACAAAAAAAGCTGCAGATAAGTCTGCAGCTTTTTTATTCATCTAACGGCTCTTAGCTTTCGCGTCCGTGGCAGTTTTTAAACTTCTTTCCGCTGCCGCAGGGGCAGGGGTCGTTGCGGCCAATCTTGGGTCCCACTTTAATGGGCTCTTGCCGCACTGCTACGTTACCGGCCGGACTGGCTGGGTCGTACAGGTCTTTTTCGTTGGCGCCGTAGTCGCTGCCCATTTCATCAATCTCTTCTTTATTGGATTGAAGCTGGCTCATGTCGGTCTTTTGGCGGCGGCCTTCGTGTACTGCCGGTGCTTCCTGCTGCTGTACCGGCAATTGCGAATGGCAGAGGAAAGAAACGATTTCTCGGTTTAGTTCGGAACTCATCCGGCGGAACAGGTTATAGGCTTCCATCTTGTAAATGACCAGCGGATCTTTCTGCTCCAGGTAAGCTGTCTGCACGCTCTGCTTCAAGTCGTCCATTGAACGCAGGTGTTCCTTCCAGCTATCGTCAATAATGGCGAGGGTGATATTCCGCTCCATGGCGTTGCACAATTCTTCGCCGCCCGACTGCAGCGTTTTGCCAAGGTTGGCCAGCACGTTGATGCCTTTGCGGCCATCGGTAAACGGTACCACTACGTTCTCAATATGTGCGCCCTGTGTATCGCGAATGTTCTGGAACACCGGCACCGCCTCGCTCTTCACGCTCTCTTTGTGGCGCTGGTAGTTTTCAATGGCCTCGGTGTAAAGCCGTTCCGACAAGCTGTTGTTATCCGTGCTTTTAAATTCGTCGGCAGTAATCTGGAAATCGAGTCCGAAAGTAACAATACAGGTCAGGCGGAAACCCTCGTAGTCGTCCTGCTCTTTGTAGGTGCTGACAATTTCTTCGGCTGTTACCGAAAACGCATTATCAATATCCAAAGCCAGCCGCTCGCCGAACAGGGCGTGGTTGCGGCGGTCGTAGATCGCATTACGCTGCATGTTCATCACATCATCGTACTCGAGCAGTCGCTTACGAATACCGAAGTTGTTTTCTTCCACTTTGCGTTGTGCCCGTTCAATGGATTTGGTAATCATGCTATGCTGAATCACCTCACCTTCCTTATAGCCAAAACGGTCCATCAGGCCGGCAATCCGTTCCGATCCAAACATGCGCATGAGGTCATCTTCCAGCGACACATAAAACTGCGAGGTACCCGGATCGCCCTGGCGGCCGGCACGGCCGCGCAACTGCCGGTCCACCCGGCGGCTTTCGTGCCGTTCGGTGCCGATGATAGCCAAACCACCGGCTTCTTTTACACCGGCACCCAATTTAATGTCGGTGCCGCGGCCGGCCATGTTGGTGGCAATGGTAACAGCGCCGGCCAAACCTGCTTCAGCTACGATCTGTGCTTCGCGGGCATGCTGTTTTGCGTTGAGTACATTGTGCGGAATTTTTTTGGCCTGCAGCATGCGGCTGAGCAGTTCACTCACTTCCACCGAGGTGGTACCCACCAGCACGGGACGGCCGGCATTGCGCAGGGCTTCTATTTCATCAATGACCGAACGGTATTTTTCTTTCCGGGTTTTATACACCAGGTCCTGTTGGTCTTTGCGCACTGCCGGAATGTTTGTAGGGATCGTTACCACATCCAATTTGTAGATGCTCCACAATTCGGCCGCTTCGGTTTCGGCCGTACCGGTCATGCCGGCCAGCTTGTGGTACATACGGAAGTAATTCTGCAGGGTGATGGTGGCATAGGTTTGTGTGGCGGCTTCTATCTTCACATTTTCTTTTGCCTCGATGGCCTGGTGCAAACCATCGCTGTACCGACGGCCCTCCAGGATACGGCCCGTTTGCTCATCAACGATCTTTACCGCGCCATCCATCACCACGTATTCCACGTCCTTTTCAAACAACGAAAACGCTTTCAGCAACTGCTGCACCGAGTGAATACGGTCGGCCTTGGCGGCATACTCGTTCAGCACAGCCTCTTTCTGGTGCATTTTATCTTCGGCCGGCATCTCTGCAGCCTCAATTTCCGACAACCGGATATTGATATCGGGGAGCACAAAAAATTCAGGGTCTTCGCCGGCGCGGGTCAGCATGTTGATGCCCTTGTCGGTAAGGTCAACCGATTTGTTTTTTTCATCTATGTGAAACAGCAGGTCTTCATCTACGATATGCATGTTACGCTGTTGGTCCTGCAGGTAATAGTTTTCGGCTTTTTGCAGCTTCACTTTAATTCCCGGTTCGCTCAGGAACTTGATCAGTGGTCCGTATTTCGGCAGGCCACGATAGGCCCGGTACAGCATCAGCCCACCGCTTTTAGGATCGTCATCGCCTTCGGCAAATTTGCGTTTGGCCTCGTTTAAAAAGCCACGAACCATGCGCTCCTGCGCTTCCATCAACTGCTGCACTCTCGGCCGTAGAATATGATACTGCTGATCATCGCCACGCGGCACCGGGCCCGATATAATCAGGGGCGTACGGGCATCATCAATCAACACCGAGTCCACTTCATCCACCATGGCATAGTGGTGCTTGCGCTGCACCATTTCTTCGGGGCTGTGCACCATATTATCGCGGAGATAGTCAAAACCAAATTCGTTGTTGGTACCATAGATAATGTCGGCGAGGTAGGCCCTGCGCCGGTCTTCGCTGTTGGGCTGGTGTTTGTCAATGCAGTCAACCTTCAGACCCAGCCATTCAAAGATGGGACCGTTCCACTCGCTGTCGCGGCGGGCCAGGTAATCGTTCACGGTAACAATGTGCACACCTTCGCCGGCCAGCGCATTGAGGTAGGCGGGCAATGTTGAAACCAAGGTTTTACCTTCACCGGTTGCCATCTCGGCAATCTTGCCCTGGTGCAGCACCGTACCACCAATCAACTGCACATCGTAGTGTACCATGTTCCAGGTCACTTCTCCGCCGGCTGCCGTCCAGGTGTTTTGAAAAACAGCATCGTCGCCATTGATGCTAATGTATTTTTTGGTGATGGCCAGCTCCCGGTCCAGTGCGGTGGCTTTTGCCGTCAGCGAAGTATTTTCTTTAAAGCGCCTGGCCGTTTCTTTCACCACGGCAAATGCTTCCGGAAGGAGTTCTTTCAACACTTCTTCTATCTTCTGGTCGCGGTCCTTCTTCAGCTTATCCACCTCCTGGTAAACGGCATCTTTCCCTACCAGGTCGGTGAAGGGAAGTTCCTCGGCACGCTTATTCGTCTCTTCAATTTGTGCGTCAATATCCTTCAGATGCTCTTTGATGCGGTTAAGGAATTCGACCGTTTTATGGCGAAGCTCGTCGTTGCCGAGGGCCCTGAATGATTCGTATTGCTGGTTGATTTTTGCTACGAGCGGCGTGATGACCTTCACGTCTTTTTCCGACTTGCTGCCGCCGAACAATTTTGAAAAAAATCCAATCATATGCTGTCTTGTGGTCTTGTTGTATTCGAATTATAAAGAAATTTGGTTGTCAAAAACGGTGCTACGTCCTGCTGTTAGCCATATTGACAGAGCGGCCAAAGATAAACCATTTAGCCGGGCTTTTTGGCCGCCGGCGGATTCTTAACCTATAACGATTCGCAAAGATTCCCTAACCCCTTCGCTTGTTTTTAACAGCGATGGAAAAACAGCGTATGAAACCATTTTTTCCTTTATTAGGCTGTGCGTTTTTTGCCTTTTCGTGCACCGATGATACCGGTAGGATGGGTGTGCCGAAACCGGCGGCCGGCGCCGTGTATGCCGATTATCAGGTGTGGGCCGAAGAAGAAAGCGGGCAGGTAACCATCCGGCTGCAACTCCGGCAAGGAAACGCCGAAGGGCCCGCTTTTGCCTTGCCAACACCCGGGCAAATTTCTCTAGATGGTGAAACCCTTGCTGCTGATAGCACCCCTTTAAATGGCGTATATTACGAAACAGCAAAACAGGTGACCGATTTTGCGGGAGAGCATACGATTGCCGTGCAGCACCCAAAAGGAAACCAACATGAGGAGCAGTTCACCTTCCGCCCATTTACACTGGCCCGTGAGCTACCGGCCGGCATTAAAAAAAAGCCTTTTGCAATTTTATTACAGGGGATAGAAGAAGATACCGGTCCGCTGCGGCTGGTGATGATTGATACCGATTACGAATCGGCCGATGTTAACGAAGAAGTGTGGCCGCAAAAGGGCCAATTGAACATTACCAAAGAGCACCTTGCCAACCTGACAAAAGGGCCGGTTGTGTTGGAAATATACCAAGAAGTGGAAAAGGCTATTGAAGGCAGCCGAAGATACACCGGTAAGCTCAGCCTGACCTATGGCTTGAAACGAGAGTTTCAGCTGGTGGAATAGCGGGCGAAAGAAATGAGCCAATCAACAATAGTTCCCAAAAATTGTCTTGTCATCATGAGAGCCGGGGCTGTTATGCTGTTTTTCTTTTTTGCCATTGCTGCGGAGGCGCAGACAGTGCCTTTTGACTCCGTGGCCTACCAACGGGCAACAATCAACCGCCAGGGCATGAAGGTGCTGGCGGGATGGGCTTTGCTCAATATCGCCTCCGGCCTGGCAGGGCAGCGGCGCACAGCCGGCGAACAGCAATACTTTCATCAGATGAATGCCATCTGGGGCAGTGTAAATCTGGCACTGGCCGGCATTGGTTATTTCGCTGGCCGGCGAGTGGCGCCCGACGGCGCTGACGGACTTTGGCAAAAACAGGTTTTGGTGGAAAAAATATTTCTCTTCAATACGGCGCTTGACCTTAGCTATATGGCCTATGGCCTTTATACCCGCGAACGCGGCTTTCGCTTTACCGGCGAAAAGCGGGACCGGCTTCGGGGCTTTGGAAAAGCATTGTTGATGCAGGGGGGCTTTTTGGCTGTGTTTGATGGCGTAATGTACTGGCTGCACACTAAAAACGGCACCCGCCTTCGAAAACGCCTGCCGGACTTTGCCATGGAAGCAACGGGGGGCGGAGCAGGGTTGGTTTTCCGGTTTTGATAGGTTAACATCTGCCACCACTATTCTGTGGGAAACAAGGCATGGATTTTCAGCCCTTCTGTCTTACTTTTGCGCCCGAATTCTCAATCGTTCACAAGTTTTCGAGTTCACACGTTCGCGGGTTAAGTGAACAAGAACTTGTGAACGTTAGAACATGTGAACTTGTAAACCTTAAAAAGAATGGCTGGTCAGTTAAAAGAAGTCCGCAACCGGATCAAATCGGTGCAAAGCACACAGCAAATCACAAAGGCCATGAAGATGGTGAGTGCCGCCAAGCTGCGGCGTGCACAGGATGCCATTGTGCAAATGCGCCCCTATGCACGCAAACTGCAGGAAATGTTAAGCAATATTGTAAGCAATACCGAGGTGGAAGGTGGTAATACGCTGGCTACCGAACGGGCTGTGGAGAAAGTGCTGTTGCTGGTAATTACCTCCGACCGCGGACTGGCCGGCGCCTACAACGCCAACATTATTAAGCTGGCCAAGCAGCTTGTGCGGGAAAAATACAGCGCCCAACTGGCCAAAGGACAGGTAACCGTTTGGAGTATCGGAAAGAAAGGTTATGAGCATTTTGCCAAGATCGGCGGATACAACGTTAGTGATGCACACAAAGATATTTTTCTGAACCTGACGTTCGACAATGTGCAGAAGGCCTCGCAGGCAGCCGTGGAAGCGTTTCGCAACCGCGAATTCGACAGGGTGGAGGTAGTGTACAGCGAGTTTAAGAATGCTGCTACGCAGCGCTTTGTATCGGAGCAATTTTTGCCTATTCCCAAGGCGGCCAACACCGGCAATACGGCCAAAGCCGATTTCATTTTCGATCCGGGTAAAGAAGAATTGATTGCCGAACTAATGCCGAAGATCCTGAACACGCAGCTTTATAAAGCCGTGCTGGATGCGAATGCTTCGGAACACGGCGCCCGCATGACGGCTATGGACAAGGCCAGCGAAAATGCCAATGAACTGCTGCGCAACCTGAAAATATCATACAACCGGGCCCGCCAGGCGGCCATCACCACCGAACTGACGGAGATTGTGAGCGGTGCCGCGGCGCTACAGGGGTAATCCCTCTTTCCTACTTAAAGGGAAGACTTAGGTGGGAAACCCAAATTTTTTGCAGGCTATCGTAATTGATAGAATGAACCATACAAATGCAACGAAAGTTGCATTTGTAATTTCTAAATAAGCATTATTAACCGAAAACTGTCTATCACTGATGCTGTCGAAGACTTTACAAAGAAAGCAGCGTGATAGTTCTAAGGCTCCCCTTTAGGGGGACAGAGGGATCATGGAAATCTCAAACCTCATACCGCATATCGAATCGCTCATTTTTGCGTCGGACAAACCGTTGACGGCAGCCGAAATTACTGAGCTGATCAACCAGGCCTTTGGGTTTATGGAGGACAAAATTGTGGCGGAGCAGGTGGATGCAGCCATTGAAGGCATCGTGGAAAAATACAATTCCGAGTTTTACCCGTTTGAAGTGCGGCAAAGCGGTGGAGGCTGGCAGTTTCTCACCAAAAAAGAATTTCATAAAACAGTGGCGCAGCTCAACGGCGAAAAATTTTTGAAGCGCCTGTCGTCGGCAGCATTGGAAACGCTGGCGATCATTGCTTACAAGCAGCCCGTGACGAAAGGCGAAATTGAATCCATCCGTGGTGTGAGCTCAGACTATGCGGTGCAAAAGCTGCTGGAAAAAGAGCTGATCGTTATTACCGGCCGCAACGAAAAGCTGCCGGGGCATCCGCTGGTTTATGCCACGTCTAAAAATTTTATGGACTATTTCGGTATCAACTCGCCCGAAGATCTGCCGAAGATCAAAGAAGTGCTGGCCGAGCAGTTGGTAGCGCCTACCATCGTTAACCATACCGATTTTGAGCAGAGCGAAACCCTGGCCGTGTCGGATTCCGGCGAGTTGATTGCGGCCGAAGAAGAGGCCGGCAGCGAACAACACAAACCGGAGCTGAACGGTCATTCGTTTGATCTGGCGGCAGAAGGCGACGAGGCGGAAGACAGCCAAGTGACCGGCGAAAACATCGAATTGCCTTCGGAGACGCTGCAAGACGAGGTTGCCGCGGAAGATTATATTTCTGATGAAATATTTGCTTCCGAAGACGATGCTCTGCAAGAAGAAAAGCTGGATGAGGGAATGTCGGCCGATGAAGACTTGCCGGACGCCGGCGAATCTGATGCCGGTGAATCTGATGCCGGCGAAGGCAATAAACCGGACGACGAAAACGAGGAAAAAAACAACTAATCCCGGCCACGTTTTTGCCCATTTGAAAAAATCATTGACAATCATGTCGCAGCAACTAACGCATAGCCAGTTGATGGAGGTGGCCGAAAGGTTCGGCACGCCGGTTTACGTTTATCACGCCGAAAAAATTAAGGAGCAATACCAAAAGCTCACCACCGGTTTTGCGGCTATAGATGCCCGTTTTTTCTTTGCCTGCAAGGCCCTGACCAATATCAACATTTTAAAATACGTGCATTCCCTCGGTTGCGGTATTGACTGCAGCAGCATCAATGAAGTAAAGCTGGCGCTAAGGGCAGGAGTGCCGGCCGGCCAGGTGCTGTACACATCCAACGGCATTTCGTTTGCCGAAATCCAGGAGGCGGTGGAAGCCGGTGTACATGTGAACATAGACAGCCTGTCGAACCTGGAAAAATTTGGAAAAGCCTACGGAAGCCAGTACCCGGTAGGTGTGCGCCTGCGGCCCAATATTCTGGCGGGCGGCAATTTGAAGATTTCCACCGGTCATGAGAAAAGCAAATTCGGCATCCCGATGGATCAACTTGACTTTTTAAAAAAGATCGTTGACGATTACGGTCTCCGCATTGATACACTTCACATCCATACCGGAAGCGACATTAAGGATGCCGATATTTTTGTACACGGCATCAAAGTGCTGAGCGAGGTGGTGCCGCATTTTCCGGATTTGGAGCACATAGACCTTGGCGGCGGATTTAAAGTGCCCTACGAGCCCGAAGACGAAGAAACCGACATTGCGAACATTGCCGCCAGGTTGAAGAAATACCTCGACAGCCATCTCTTCGCCAACGGCAAAACCTTTCAGTTGTGGTTTGAGCCAGGCAAATATCTGGTAAGCGAATGCGGCTATCTCATTACGCAGGTCAATGTTCTGAAAGATAACGGTTCGCAAATTTTTGCCGGTGTCAACAGCGGGTTAAACCACCTCATTCGGCCCATGCTGTACGACGCTTACCACCACATCGCCAATTTGTCCAATCCGCAGGCCGTGGAAAAAGTTTATACCGTTACCGGCTATATCTGCGAAACAGATACGTTTGCCAGTGACCGCCTGCTGCATGAAGTGCGGGAAGGTGATTTCCTGGTGCTGTACAATGCCGGTGCATACGGCTTCGAAATGGCTTCAAACTATAATTCGCGTTACAAACCGGCCGAAGTGCTGGTGAAAGACGGCGAAGCTATGTTGATAAGAAAGCGGGATGAGTTTGAGGATTTGTTGAAGAAACAGGTAGAAGTTCTCTAAGCTTTTCTTAAGCAGTTGCTTTACCCGGTCATGCGGTTTCGATGGATGGGGCTCGTGCCGGCCTCCCGGTAACACGAAAAACCGCCGCCCTTCTTTTACAGAATTTCTATCTTTGCAAGAGCAACGACTATTGATACTATACTCAGGCTCTCCTGCTGCCACCGGATTTTTTCTTTCCTCTCTTTACATTCTATTTTCCAATTTTCTGTAGCCCTTGGTCGAACAAGTTGATTTCTGCAGTTGATGCATCCGCCCCTTCGCTCATGCAGGCGCCTTGCTGTTGTTTTCCGGCTAACCTTCCAACTGCCTGTTGCGCAAAGAATATTGGCGTTGAAAAAGCAGCATCGGCGTTTCAAACAAACCGGCCGGTGGCCGGCGGCTATTGGTTGTCTTTCTTCACTTAAAACGATAAATCATGAAAAAGAGGAAACAAACCTGGCGCCTGCCACCGGTACCGCTATTGGCCAAAAGCCGGCACTTGCAATCAACTGGTAATTTCAGCAAGGCACTGCGGTTCTTCGCCTTGCTTCTTGTTCTTTGGGTCTTAGCAGCCTACCAGGCACCTGTCTTTTCACAAGCCAAAACCTTTGTTGTTAACACCACAAGCGACCGGTCGGACGGAAATGCCGGCGAGAGCGGCGACGATGGCAAATGTGACGTGGACCCGTTAACTCCCGGCGACCAGTGTCCGTTGAGGGCAGCCATTCAAAACCACAATGCCAACCGTCATCTGGGACAAAACCAGATCCTTTTTAATATACAGGGCGCTCCGGGTACGGGTAGCATTGTGATACAAGTAGGCAGCCTTACCCGCGAGGCTTTGCCGCCGGTGCTGGGTTCCCTGGTAATGAAAGGAGTGAACGGGCCTGATAAAAGACGCATTGAGCTTGTTGGGAGAGATGCCGGCGATGGCGCCATAGGGCTGATTTTGCGCGGCGGCTTTTGCCAGATATCCGGCTTTATTATCAACGGATTCGATTCGCATGGCATCCTCATTTCCGGTACACCTCCGCCCGGCCAGGGCGGCCACACTATTACCGGGAACTTCATTGGCACCAATGCAAACGGTACTACGGCTCTTCCCAATGGAGGTGACGGCATTTACATAGAAAACACGCCCAACAATCAGATCGGTGGCACTGCGGCAGAAGACAGAAACGTTATTTCGGGCAACCTTGGGCACGGGATCAACCTTGACGGAGCCGATCCAGAGGTGGAATTTATGACCAACGCAGCCAGCCACAACCGGATTTTCGGGAACCTGATAGGAATGGCAGCCGACTCGGCGCGGGTATTGGCCAATGGAGCCGGCGGCATTTTAAACGAAAAAGCTGCCAATACAAAAGTTGGCGATTCCACGATGGTAAAATCAGGCAACCTGCTTGGCGGAACAAAAAACGGCATTACCATCACCGGGAGTTTGTCGGAAGGCATTCGTATCGAGGGCAATTCCTTCGATAATGGCGTCTTCGAAAAATTTGACATCAACATCCTGGGCCGCGGCGGCAGGCTGCTTTCCATTGCGCACAACACCTTCACCGAAGTCAACCAAACGCAAATAGATGTATTTTTTTCGGCCAGCGGCCAGTACAACATCCGCAAAAACCAGTTTACCGGAAAGGTGTTGCAAGGCACCAAAATCCGGTTTGGAGAGGGGCGGGAAATTGAGGTGAACTACAGCAACAATTTCCATGTGGGTGCAGGCCTGGCTGTTGACATGGAAGAGGCTTTGAACGGGCGCATTGACTGGATTTTTTTGGGCAACACACTAAAGGACGGCGACAGGGGAGTGCGGTTCGCTTTTCATGCCGATGGCACCAAAAGCCTGCAAGGAAACACCTTCAGCGGCATGGCATCTACCGCCCTGGCGTGGGTGGCCGACCACAACGACGATGGACGCATTACTTTCAGCCAGTCGAACAATATTTTTACGGAAAATGCTAAAGACGGCTCCCAAACCCTGAGGGGTACCATTGAAGGAAAAGGGGAACTGGCCTATGTGCTGGTGGGCGACAAAATTTCGAACAGCCGCGGAAAAGGCGCAAGGCTGGAAATCTTTGCTGACGTGTCTTTGAAAGCAGACATTTCGATTCGGGAAAGCGAATACAGGTTTTGCGCCGGCGTTGGACTCCAGATTGTGAGCGACGGAAAAGTAAACCCCTTTGTACGGGGTTTTGTGGAGAAAAATTTATTTGAAAATGATGTTGTTGCCGGCATTGAGTTTCTGAGCTCGAAGCATTTTTTCAAGAGTGTCACAGAGAATTCATTTCATAAAATTTCCGGACCGGCTATCCTGGTGAACGGCAATAGTTTGGTGCACATCAACCACAATACCATCACCGAAAGCACCATCGGTGTTCTCGTAAACGACCAGTCGGTGGCGGCAATAGAAGGGAATACCATCACCCAAAATGGCAAGGGCATTGTACTTGCCAGTGGCGGCAATGGCTCTGCCCTGCTGCGAAACCTCATCTTCACCAATACCGGTTTAGGCATTGACCTGGCCAATAATGGTATGACACCAAACGACGCCGGCGATGCCGACACAGGCCCAAACGGCCTGCAGAATTTTCCGGTACTGACTTCGGCTACCACCGCCGGAAGCACTACAGTTGTAAACGGTACGCTGAACAGTGCGCCAAACAAAAATTATGTGATTGAATTTTTTTCCAACGCGGTATGCCATTCGTCGGGTTTCGGCGAAGGACAGGTCTTTCTTGATTCGCTGGAAGTGGCAACAAATGCCGGTGGCAATGTTGCCTTTACCATCACGCTATCGCCTACAGTAGCAAGTGGTAGCTTTGTTACCGCTACGGCACGCGACAACGATAACAACACCAGTGAATTCAGCGCCTGCCGGCAGGTTGTTGGCCCAGCAACGGTTTCGCTTGATCTTTCCATTGCAAAAACGGCCGACAGGGTGGTGTTGCCGGCCGGGGAGAATGTCACGTTTACCTTAGCAATAAAGAATAACGGAGCTGCACAAGCCACCAATATTAAAGTACAAGACCTGCTCCCGGCTACTTTAAGCTTTTTGCAGGCGCTGCCTTCGGCCGGTGAGTATAACAATGTAAATGGCATCTGGACAATACCCTTTCTGCCTGGTGGCAGGCAGGCCGGGTTACAGATGACGGCGAAGACAATTTCTGCAGGCCCGGTCACCAACAAGGTTACGATTACAGAGGCCGATCAACCCGATCCGGTTGGCAGCAATAATGAAGCAATTGTAACTATACTTGTGCAGGCAACGGCGCCTACCGGAGCCGATCTGTCGGTGGCAAAAACAGTAAGCAAGGCGGTATCAGTCATTGGCGAAGAAATAAGCTTTACCACATCGGTTAAGAATACCGGTCCCCAGCCTGCTACTGCTGTTTTTGTGAAAGACCGCCTGCCCGGTGGCTTTTTGCTTCTTTCGGTCTCCCCTTCGCAAGGCACCTACAATTCTACCACTGCTATTTGGTCGGTTGGTCATATGGCTGTCGGTAGCGAGGCAAGCCTGGTCTTCCGCGTCCGGTCAACACGTTCGGAGACAATCACAAATGCGGCCACCATCGCGGGCAGCAAACCGCAAGATCCCAACTTTACCAATAACGAGGCCTTTGCATCCGCCACTGTGTTGCCCATGAGCCCGGCACCGGCTATTACTGCTTTCATCCAACATAACCGGCAAGGGATAGGGATATCTGCAAGCGAGGTGTTCCAGTGCCTACTCAATCCATTCTCCAATCATACGGTGGTAACGTTTGGCCTGGCCGAAGGGGAGGTCATCAGGTTGTCGGTTTACGATGCCGCCGGCCGTCTTGTCGCCGTTTTGCGCAGTGGTAATATGCCGGCCGTGATGCATGCGGCCAGTTGGTACCCCCTTAACCAACCGGCTGGTAGCTACCTGATCGTACTGCAAAAAGCCGGTGGCGTTTACACCCGTAGGGTTCAATTTATGAAGCGATAAGCCGGGCCGCGTCATCCGGCAACTGCTGTATATAAAAAAGGCTGCTTCGGGTGAGCGAAGCAGCCTCTCGTGATAACGCAGAGGGCCATTATTGAACCGTCACATTCATCACCGATGTCGTTTTTGCCGTTGACGTCATGTCCCGTCCGGCAAAATTCATTGCCGTTTCGGTGGTATTGGTGCTTTGTTTTTGTTTGATAAGGCCAGTGGCCTTATCCAGAATGATAATGCCGGTGCCCGTTGTGGTGGCATTGACATCAATTGACTGGCCCATCACCGACTGCGAGTTTACCGTACTGCCGGTAACGTCGAAATCAAGAACGACTTCTTTGTCAGAGATGGCTTTCACTTTATAAACGGTGAGGCTTTTGCTGCCGTCCAGTTTCACACTGTCGGTCCAGGTATCGCCAACGTTCACCTCGCGGTTGGGCAGCACCTGAAAAAGCGAAGGGCTTCCGGCCTGGGGCAAGGCCGCCGAGGGGTTCATGCCAGGCATCATCATCGCCAGCATGCCCGCCTCCGGCGAATCGTCTTTTTTCTTTTTACCATCGTCTTTCACCGCAATGACTTTGCCATAGGCATCAATCGTAAACTCCGGCTTCAGGGCCATGATTTCTTTGATTGGCTGACCCAGGGGTCCGGACAGGTCTTTTGGATTGTCCGAATCCATTTTAATTTCCTGCGAACCCGAATTGATAGCAATCTTCATTTGCTTTGGCATTTTGGTCAGGGTAATTCCACCGGCCGCCACATCGTTCACCAGGTAAACGTCCGACACGGTGACGGTGCCTGATGCCGGTCCCATTACCGACTGCGCCGTGATATTGGTATTGGTGACAACCTCCACCTTTTGTCCTTTTACAAAACTCAGTTTATTGTTGGCGGTTTGCGCCGAGCAGGCAATGCCGGCGAAAAGGGTAGTGGCTATCAGTATTTTTTTCATAGCTGAAGAATTTGACTGTCAAAGATGAAGAATATCCCGTGTTAATGAGGAGCTTTTGTCACCGCCGCTTTTTAAAGTATTGTTAGAATAAAACCGGCGAGGCTTTCGGCTTTTTCAAATGTCCGGCAATAATTCACCACCGGCAACTTGGTCGCACTTTATGCCGAGAAAATGCGAGCAAGCTTTTTTACCCAATGACAGCCGCTTCGGTGTTTGATGGCCCACTCATTTATAGAAATAGAAACTCTCCCGGCATTGTAAAACGCAGATAAGCTAATTTCCAATCATGGAACCAAATATTTCCCAGCCTGCCACCGGGCCCGTCGCACCTTTTTTTTCATTGGTCCGGCATCCCGTCAAGTTCAGGCTTTATTTGCTGGCCAATTTGCCGGCGGCTTTTTTCAGCGGACTAAAAGTGTTGGCGGCCAGTGAACAATCCTGTACGGTATCGGTGCCGTACAAAACCTTCACGAAAAATCCTTTCCGGTCCACTTATTTTGCCTGCCTTGGTATGGCGGCCGAACTAAGCACCGGTTTGTTGGCCATGGCCCCGATCTACCGGCGAAAGCCGGCCGTCAGCATGCTTATTACGGGCATGGAAGCATCCTTTCAGAAAAAAGCAACCGGCCTCACGGTTTTCACTTGCAATGATGGAGAGGTCATTCGGGCCGCCATTGAAGAAGCCATTGCGTTGGGCCAGCCGCGGAAGGTACGGGCACAATCGGTGGGCCGCAACCAGCAAAACGAGGTGGTAGCAGAATTCTGGTTTACCTGGTCGTTTCGCCGGCGCTGAAGTTTACACGGGTTTTACACACCCGCAAATCAGCCGGAAGGCCAAAGGACAAACCGCCTATCTTTGATTTTTAATGGCACTTTCTACCCGACATCTCCTTGGTATAAAAGACCTGGCCCCTTCGGATATTTCGCTTTTGCTCGACACTGCCAAACAGTTTAAGGAGGTTTTGAACCGGCCGGTAAAAAAAGTTCCTTCGCTCCGGGATGTCACTATCGTCAATCTCTTCTACGAAAATTCTACCCGCACCCGCATTTCGTTTGAGCTGGCGCAAAAACGACTTTCAGCCGATGTGATCAATTTCAGCGCCTCCGGTTCGTCGGTGTCGAAGGGCGAAACGCTTCTTGACACGGTCAACAATATTCTTTCGATGAAGGTGGATATGGTGGTCATGCGGCATAGCGCTTCCGGTGCCCCGCATTTTTTGGCCAGGCATATTCCGGTCGCTATCATCAATGCGGGCGATGGAATCAATGAGCACCCTACGCAGGCCTTGCTCGATGCCTATTCCCTGCTCGACGTGTTTGGCAGCTTGAAAGGCCTGCGTGTGGCCATCATTGGCGATATTATGCACAGCCGGGTGGCGCAGAGCAATATCCACCTGTTGACTAAAATGGGAGCGGAGGTGGTGGTTTGCGGACCGCCAACGCTTATTCCGGTTTTTATGGAAGAAGCCTTTCCGGTGCGGGTGGAGTATAACGTGGACAAAGCCCTGCAATGGTGCGATGCGGCAAACGTACTGCGTATTCAGCTAGAGCGGCAAAACCAGGTGCTGTTTTCGTCGCTTCGCGAATACAGCCTTGTTTACGGCATCAACCGCGAACGTCTCGACCGCCTGAACAAAAAAGTGACCATCATGCACCCAGGACCCATCAACCGCGGCGTGGAGCTCGACAGCGATGTGGCCGACAGCGAGCAATCCATTATTTTACAACAGGTAGAAAACGGTGTAGCTGTCCGTATGGCTGCCCTTTATCTTTTATCCAATCCATCATCTTAATCTTCAGCGTATGCGTATCGGCCTTTTTCCGGGAACCTTCGACCCAGTGACCTTTGGCCACATTGATATCATTGACCGGGCCCTCCCGCTGCTCGATAAACTGTATATCGGCATTGGCGTCAACGCCAACAAACAACCGATGTTTCCGGCCGAAGTGCGGGTACAATGGTTAAATGAGCTGTACCGCAACGAACCCAAGGTGGAGGCGGTGATTTACGAGGGCCTGACGGTAGAATGCTGCAAAAAAATCAATGCGACCTATATCTTACGCGGGATCCGTTACGTCAACGATTTTGAGTACGAAAAAGCCATTGCTGACATGAACAGGAGCCTCGACGGCAATGTGGAAACCATCTTTCTCACCTGCCTGCCAAAGTTCACGTCGGTCGCTTCCACACTCGTGCGGGACGTCATTCGCAATGGCGGCGACGTGTCGCAGTTTGTACCTGATGTGGTATTGCGAACCATCCATCAAATGGACGGGGCCAGGGCGCTATTTATTTAGCTTTTGGTGGCAAAAGGCCAATGCCTTCCCGCAGCACTTGTACAATAGTGGGGAAGGCAGCGTCTATATAAGGTTGTACCTCAGTCGCCGGTACCCATCGGCACTCTTCAATATCCTCCTCGGTTTGCGGCTTCAGTTCCGATTTTTCTGCCGCCTTCACCAGAAACCAATGCGATTCCTTTAAATGATGGCGGCCCTGCCTGTGGTAGGTATGGTAAGTGACCTGCAGCGGCCGGTCAATGGAAAGGTGGGTGGCGCCGGTTTCCTCCTCTATTTCGCGAAGCGCACAAGCCTCCAAAGATTCGCCTTCGTCGAGTTTTCCCTTTGGCAGGTCCCAGCGCCGCAGCCGGTGAATAAGCAGCAAATCGTGGCCGGGTGTATAAACCAATCCACCAGCCGCCACTACCACATCCAGCTCTTTTTTTACCGCCGCCAGCAAGTCATTGCTGTCGGGGTAGAGAAGAACGCCGGCATAAAACCGGGGATCTTCCAGCCCCTGTAGCATCGTTCTCACGGCCGCGCCATTGTGTTCGTCAATAAAAAGCGTCGTAGGACGGTGCAGGAGTTCCTCAACAGCCGGAGTGATCTTTTCGGCCAGCAGGAGCGGTTTGTTCTGAACGGAAATTTCTATCATATAGACGGTTGCGTACGAATTTAGGGAGGGGTGGAGATATTTAGGCTGCCGCAATTCCGTCACTCTGTTGATTTTCGTGTTGTGCAACATTGGCGAATTACGTGGAAGTAGGTATTGGCGAAGCGGGTAGCAGCAGTCTCGTTTCAGCGGCATTTGACTCTGAACTCGTTTGCCGCCGGTCCTGTTCACTGTTTTTGCGCCTACGGCACTGCCGGGCGCTAACAGTTGATTGTCCCCGCTCTTCTATTCGCCTACCTTCGCGGCATGACAGATGCATTGGTGACAGCCGAAAAACTATTGCAGGCCGGATCGGTAAAGTTGCGGCCGGCAGAACCCTTTACCTGGGCCAGCGGGTGGAAAAGCCCGATCTATTGCGACAACCGGAAACTGCTTTCGTTGCCATTTATTCGTGATTATATTAAAAGCGAACTGGCAAATACAGTGTTTGAAAAATTTGCCGATGCCGATGTAATTGCCGGCGTGGCCACGGCCGGCATTCCCTGGGGAGCCATGGTAGCCGACCAGCTTAAACTACCCTTTATTTATGTGCGGCCTAAGCCAAAAGAGCATGGATTAGGCAATCAAATTGAAGGAGAGGTGGCGGCCGGGCAACAGGTGGTGGTGGTGGAAGACCTGATTTCTACCGGCAAAAGCAGCCTGCAGGTGGTTGAGGTATTAAGGCAAAAAGAGATTTCAGTGGTTGGGATGGTTTCCATCTTCAGCTACCGGTTCGATGCGGCCCAGGCCGCTTTGGACAGTGCCGGCGTCCGTTTTTTCTCGCTGACTGATTACCCCTCACTGCTGCAGTTAGCCCTGCAGAAAGGCGTGATTCAACCTGCTGACGAGGAAATTTTGTTAAACTGGCGGTCCGATCCGGCAAACTGGACCGGTGTTTATTAAATTGGGGCCAAATCAAAATTGTATGAAAAAATTGTTTTTTTCCCTGTTCGCGGTTGGCATTTTTACGGCGGTGCAGGCGCAAACCAAGGCGCTGCAGACAGCCAAAATAAGTACGCCCACCGTGCAGTGCGAGATGTGCAAAAACCGCATTGAGGAATACCTGAAACGTATTGACGGGCTGACTTATGTCAACGTAAATTTTCGCCGCAAAGAAACGGCCGTGAAATTTTTGTCCGACCGGACGAATATAGAAATGATCAAAACCTCGATAGCAAACGCCGGGTATGATGTGGCAAAGCCGGCGGCAGAAGGCGAGAAGCCGGCCGAAATTGAAATCGCGGCCAATCCGGAAGCTTACAAAATGCTGCCAAAATGCTGCAAAAAACCGGCAGATGGTGGCGGTATGCCCAAATAATTGTGTTGATTCGAAAATTGTTAATCCCGCCGCCGGCGGGATTTTTTTTTCTGTAAACGGAGCCGGTGCAAACAGAGCTGGCCTAATCAAAGGTTTTGCACCCGGAAAAAATACCTGCCATTTTCACTCTTGCTGAGACCCTCCCGGGAATTGCAACTTCCCATTGCCAAAACGAGTTAAGGTCAATTTTTAAAAAAGGTCCTACCAGAACACACCCACCCAGGAGTATAGCCAAATTGCTAGTGTCCGAACGTTCACTACTCGTCATCTCAGAAAATCCGCCTAAATCTGTTTGATCCAGACCTTAATCCGCCTCTGCCTCTTTGACAGTTTTCCCCAAAATATTGAATTTGAAATAGACAATTCTTTGTCCTGATCCGGTCAGTTCAAAGCGCTTTTTACCCATAGAATAACTGCTCACAACCTGAAATTTCAATTTCTCAACTATTAGAACCGACGGCCAAAAACGTAATGAATATTAGCAAATAGAAACTGGATAATCACCTCTAAGCTAATTCGGCAAAACTACAGTATCATCCCAACAACCTAAAAGAGGCGCTAATTTTTTTAGTGAAGTTGTCGGCTAACGCTTCGAGTAAAATAGTAAATTTTTTAGCATATAGGTCAACCTTATAGACCTAAAAATGAAATAATTATGCATTCTATACATTTTATTTCCTTAGATTTTTAATTTCAAAAGCTGTCGCATTTAAAAGCAATGACAATCGATTTACTAAAAAGAATAAATTATCGTCTAAGTTGCTCATTTATAATAGTGAAACAATTTTGTCGTATGTTTATGTTTACATAGGGTATAAAATGGTAAAAAATTCTTCTTTTTGGCCTTCTTGTTGCGGAGGTTTTTGCCATTTCCGGCCCTATCTCAGCCGATGGTGACCTAATTGATGTAAATAATGTTGCCGGTCAGGAATGCCTTCTAATGAGGTTTCAAAGCAATGGACATTTTCCGGCGGCGAATTTTGGTACCATAGCTGGCGCTCGGAATAATTTTGGCTTGGTTGCTATTTTGTCAGTCGCTGTTCAGCCATGCAATGAGAGGCAACGTCTAAACGTTTCTTTTTGTCTAACCTGAGTCTTTCCGCGCCAATGGTTTTGGGCGATGAAAAGTTTCTGGTAAATTGCCGGATAAGGCCTCCATTTTTACCTAACTGATGAGAACGTTACTGAAGTTTTGTTTTTTATTGACGAGCTTGTTTGCCTGTTACGGTCTTCTTGGGCAGGATTTTTCAAACAAAGGGAAAGACTTTTGGGTAGGGTATGGTTACCACGTGCGGATGAATACCGGTAATGGGGGCTCCCAGCAGATGGTGCTTTATTTTGCCACCGAATCCATTACGAGTGTCACCGTTTCTATACCGGGACTCAATTACAGCGTCACCTACCCAAATATCCCGGCCAATACCATCTTTACTTCCAATCCGCTACCAAAGGCCGGGGCCCAGGACGCCCGCCTCACCACCGAAGGCATCTCCGATAAGGGCATTCATATCAGCAGCGACAAACCAATTGTGGCCTATGCCCATATTTACGATGGCAACGTATCGGGTGCCACCTTACTTTTTCCGACCAACACGCTTGGCCGCGAATATTATTCCGTTAATTACAAGCAGGTCTCGAACGAAAACCGGTCGAATTGCTGGTTTTATGCCGTGGCCGTGGACACAGGGACCACGGTAGTGCAGATCACGCCCTCGGCCAATACGCTGACCCGGCCGGCTGGCCAGCCTTACACGGTAAGCCTTAAGCAAGGGCAGATTATCAACGTCATGGGAGAGCTCATCAGTACGGGTGCCGACCCTTTCACCGGTGTTGATCTAACCGGCTCCACCATACGCTCTATCAGCAGCGGTACCAGCGGCTGTAAGCGCATAGCCGTTTTTAGCGGCAGCGGTAAGATCAGCCTCACCTGCAACAACAATTCGTCTTCGGCAGATAATTACATAGTCCAGGCATTTCCTAGTACGGCCTGGGGCAAACGCTACCTCACGACGCCAACAAGGAATTTTCCGAATAATTTTTACCGGGTCTGTGTCACCGACCCTGCTACGGTGGTACGCCGCAACGGACAGATCATGACCGGTCTCGTTAATAATTTTTACTACGAGTTCAGTTCGCAAGTGCCGGTAGCGATTGAGGCCGATAAGCCGGTTTTGGTAGCGCAGTACGTGACTACACAGGGAGCCTGCGGCAATGCCGTCACCAACGGCGATCCCGAAGTATTCTATATCAGTCCGCTGGAACAGAATATTGACAAGGTCATTTTAAACTCGACACCGAATTCGGCTATCACCCAGCATTTTATTAATGTGGTGATCAAAACGGCGGCGGCCGGCTCGTTCCGGCTCGATGGTAACCCGGTTACCGGCTTCGCGGCGCACCCGCAGGACGCTGCCTATTCTTATGCTCAGCTTCAGGTAGGCGCCGGCGCCCACCGCCTGCAGGCCGATTCGGGCTTCAACGCCATAGCCTATGGCTACGGCGAGTTTGAGTCGTATGGATACAATGCGGGTACCAACGTCAAGGACCTTTACCAGTTTGTATCCATCCGGAATCAATACGCCACGGTCAACTTTCCGGCCGCCTGTAAAAACTCGCCCTTTTATTTTTCCATGACCTTTCCCTACCAACCCACCCAGATAAAATGGGTGTTTGGCACAGCTCTAAATGCGCTTGGCTTTACCGATGTTACGGTCGCGTCGCCACAGGCCGATTCATCCTGGATGGTAAATGATAAAAGGTTATACCGGTACAAACTGCCAACGGCCTATACCCTGCCAACGACGGGCACTTTCCCCATCAGGGTGCTGGCGCAAAACCCAACAGGGGAGGGCTGCAGCGGCGAACAGGAGATTGAATACGACCTGCAGGTATTTGAAAGGCCGGTAGCCAGTTTCAACTTTGCCGCCTCCGGCTGCGTTTCCGATTCGGTTCGCTTTACCGACAATTCCAATCTGGCTGGCCGCCAATCCATTCGTTGGTTCTGGGATTTTGGCGACAATTCCGTTTCGGCCCTCCAAACGCCGGCGCACCTTTATAAAGCAGCCGGGTCGTTCCCGGTGAAGTTTTCGCTGGTCAGTGATATTGGCTGTTTGTCGGACACGGCCACCAAAACAGTGGTTCTATCGGAGCCGCCGGTGGCCAAATTTGGCTACGCGGTACCCGGCTGCGTTGGCAAATCCATCCGTTTTTCCGACTCTTCTTCTTCGGCTAACCAGCCCATCGTGAAATGGACCTGGAAGTTCGGCGACAATTCACCCGATGTGGTCAGTACAACCGCCGCGCCACAGGCCCACACCTACGCCGCCGTGGGCACCTACACCGTAAGCCTTTTGGTGGAAAATGCCAGCGGCTGCAAAAGCCTCCAGTTCTCGCGGCAGGTCAATGTGGCGGCTAATCCAGTGGCCGATTTTGCAGCGGGTACGGCCTGCCTTCCGGCCGCGGCCATCCAGTTTACCGATCGCAGCACTATCCCCGGCACCGGCACACCTTTTAATTATGCCTGGCGATTTGGCGATGGCGGCACATCTACCCAAAAAGATCCGCAGCATACCTACACATCAACCGGCCCTTTCACGGCAAGCCTTATTGTAACTTCTGCGGCCGGCTGTATGGATAGTGTATCGAAACTAGTGACCACCGTGTATCAGCAGCCACTGGCGCAGTTTGCCGCGCCGGCCGAAGTTTGCCTGGGTTCCGATATCACCTTCACCGACCAAAGTACAGCGGCTGCCAACACAATCAGCGGGTGGTCATGGGATTTTGGCGATGGCAGCACCGCCGTTACCCAGCAAAACCCGACCTATCGCTATGCCCGGCCCGGCAGTTATCCGGTCACGCTACTCATCCGTTCTTCTTTAGGCTGCGCCGATGCGGTTTTCACCAAAAGTGTGGTGGTGAATCCACTTCCTACACCAAATTTTTCAGTTGCCGCACCCGTGTGCGTGAACGGTACGCTTCAATTCACCAATACATCCGTGGCTAATGCCGGTGCCCTCAAAACCTTCGCCTGGGACTTCAAAGATGGTTCGCCGGTGACAACTGCCGCCTCTCCACAGCATAGTTTTTTGCAGGCCGGCGACTACCCGGTGCTGCTGCAGGTGGAAACCGATAAGGGATGCCGCAATAGCCTGACGAAGATTGTGTCGGTTCATCCGTTACCACAGGTGGGCTTTGTTGTGCCGGGCAATTGCATTAATGATCCCATCACCACGTTTCTCGACAGCTCTTCCATCAGCGACCAGAGTGAGGCCCAATTTCAATGGCTTTGGAATTTTGGCGATGGCAATGCGACACCCGGTGGTAATGTTTCTACCGCCAAAAACGGCCAGCACAAATACACGGCTACAGGCGATTACAACGTCCGGTTAACCGTTACTTCAAAAGACGGGTGTGTGTCTTCCCTCTCGCATGTATTTACACTCAATGGCGCGGTACCGGTGCCGCAGTTTACTTTCCGCAACGGCGTGCAGCGCTGTAGCAACGATTCAGTGATTCTGACAGATAATTCCTCTGTTACGCCGGGCAACCTGGTGAAGATGGAGATCTATTGGGACTACAACAACAATCCCACTGACAAACTAACCGTTGACCGGCCGGCGAAAGGTGCCAGCTACAGCCATCTTTACCCCGAATTTTTTACACCGGCCACCCGCACCTACCGGGTGAAGCTGGTTATTTATTCGGGTATCAACTGCCTGACGGAAAAAGATACTACGGTAACTGTGCTCGCCACGCCCGACATACAATTTGCGCCCGTGGCTCCCGTTTGTGTGAACAGATCGCCATTTACGTTGCCGGCCGGTGCGGCCAATGGCAGCGGCACTGGCGTGTTCAGCGGCCGCGGCGTGTCTGCCAATGGTTTGTTTAGCCCGGCGGCCGCAGGTGCCGGCAGTCATACCGTCCGGTACACATTTACGGGTGGCAACGGCTGCCGCAATTTTGCGGAACAAGTGGTGGTGGTTTACCCGGTGCCAACCGTATCGGCCGGGCCCGACAAAACGATCCTGGAAGGAGGCAGCGCGGTGCTGGAAGGTTCGGGCACAGGCAGCGCCCTGTCTTATAGTTGGTCGCCTATCCCGGGTTTGAACAACGCTGCCCTTGCCAGGCCGGTGGCTTCGCCAGCCGACGATGTGATTTATACCCTGACGGTGCGCTCCGCCGACGGCTGCACGGCTTCGGACGATGTGTTGGTGAAAGTGTTGAAAACACCCACGGTGCCCAACGCGTTTTCGCCCAACCGCGATGGTGTGCACGACCGCTGGGAGATCCAATACCTTGACTCTTACCCCGGTGCTACCGTGGAAGTCTTCAACCGGTACGGGCAAAAAGTTTTTGAGTCGCGGGGATATGCCAAACCCTGGGATGGCACCCTGAACGGCAAGGACCTCCCGGTGGGTACCTATTATTACCTAATTGATCCAAAAAACGGCCGCAAACCCATCGCCGGATTTGTTGACCTGATTCGTTAAAATGAAAAAGGCAGTTGGTCTTCTTTGCAGCATCTTAGCTTGCCTGGCGGTAGTGGCGCAGCAGCGGCCGCATTATACCCAATACATCCTGAACAATTATGTGCTAAATCCGGCCATCAGCGGCATTGAAAACTACACCGACCTGAAGCTGAGCGCCAGGGACCAATGGGTGGGGCTGAGTGGCGCGCCGCAAACTTTCTACCTGACGGTGCATGCACCCTTGGGCAAAAAAGATTACAAAACCAACGCCACCTCTTTCAGCATACCGGGCGAAAATCCAAGGGGGCAGTCGTATTGGGAAAATTACACGGCATCGGAGCCGCATCATGGCGTCGGGCTCTCCATTATCAGCGACAAAACAGGCAACTTTACCCGCACCACGGTGGCTGTGTCTTATGCCTATCACCTGGGGTTGAACGCCACCACCAATATTGCCCTCGGTGTTTCGCCGGGCCTGTCCCGCGTGGGTCGAAACGTGGCGCGAACCGACTTTGGCGGCGGCGTAAACGTGGACCCGGCGCAGGGCACCAGTAATGCGCTGAACCGCCTGCGGCCCGACCTGGGCGCCGGTATTTGGCTGTATTCCGCCAATTACTTCGTCGGCGCCTCGGCTCAACAGATCATCCCGCAGAAAATTTCCTTTGTTGACGATGCCGCCTACAATACCGGCCGCCTGGTGCCACACATTTTTCTGACAGCCGGCTACCGTTTTTTGGTGAATGAAGACATCAACGCCTTTCCATCGGTACTGGTGAAATACGTGTCGCCGGCCAGCCCGCAGGTAGATTTTAATATGAAGGTGCAGTACCGGGATGTTTTGTGGATGGGTGCAAGCGTAAGAGTAAGGGAAGGTTACCAGGGAATGATTGGGTTAAGCTTGGCCAATTCCGTGAATGTGGGCTATTCTTATGATCTTACACAAACCCGGTTGAATACCGCCAGCCGCGGCACCCACGAGCTCGTCATCGGCTTTTTGCTGGGCAACCGGTACGATGATTCATGCCCGCGAAACGTTTGGTAGAACGGCAGGTCTCCACTACCCCAAGGCATTTCCTTTCATCAGCCAAAAAGAGAGGGGCTATTCTCATTTCCGTTGCCATCGTCGAAAAAATAACTTTCCTTCGGCCAATGGCAACCGGTTGGGTGCAGGTTGGGCTTATCGGGCTACTTTACTCCGGTAGGATTTTGTTGAGGTACATACACGGTAAAACCGCCTCGCGTTGGAGGCGATCGGTTGTGTAAACGTTAGCCGGGAGGAACGACAATGCAGTAGGACGGGACTTTGATTACGTCAGAAGAAACCGGCGTCGTTTCACGGGTCTCCGCTGGCTGCAAATTTTTTAGTACCATACCGCCATCAAGGTTCGCTCGTTGTTTCAGCCGATGCCGGAGGCCTCAAATTGCTGTAGCAAAGCAGATATAGAAAGGGCTCCGACTCCTTGCGAAGTCGAACAGCGGCGATTTGAAGGCGGTTTAGCGTTACACCAACTACACGAAAAGAATACCGCTGCACCATCGGTGGATGACCCATACATCTTGATAGCGGTTTGGTTTCAGCTATATCGTGTTTGGCCCATCTTTCCATCAACAAAACATTAGCCTCCGGCAAACGATCGCCCCCAGAAACAGCAGCCTTCCGAAATGGAAGGCTGCTGGCAAAACAATTTGATGCTGAACTTACAGGCAAACTGATTTTTTCTCTTTTCGTGCCTTCAGATCGTCGAGGTTTTTGCGTAAAAGCTCTTTGGCTTGCTGAAGCTGCTCAAGCGAGGCATCGGGCAAAGGCGTCACTGCGCACTTGCCTTTGGTCTGCAGGTTTTTTTGAGCTTTTTCTATTACTTTATAAGCCTGCTCAGTCATTGCCTGAAGGCTGTCGAGATAAATCAGGGTGTTAGCTGAGGCAATGGTGGCGTCCACTTTCTCCCAGTCAATATTTCTATACTGCGCCTCCATATTGCGGGTTACATTATGCCAGGCCACTTTATCCATCTCGCTTCGGAATTCCTGATGGAATATACCTTTTTCATGCCGGGTGATGCCGTCGGGAATGGCGGCTTCCACTTCTTTCCAGGCCATTTTTCCTGCCAGTTCCCGGGTAGTTTCCACGGTTGCCCGAACCTTTTCTTTTTCCTCCGTGGTAAGGTTTGCATCTGTTTCGTCAAATGCCACTGGCATTATCGGGTCCAGGGCCGATTCCGGCGCCGGTGGTGTCACTGGCTCGCCGGGGGCGGGAATAAAATTGATCACTTCAATGTGCACACCACCCGTACCAGGTACATTCTTATACTGCAGCTTTGCCGTAAAGCGGTCGTTGCCGGCAGCGGGTTGCAGTGGTAAGGCCGGCAGCTTTTCCTCCCGCTCGCCATTGAGCGGAAAGGGGCTGAACACCGTGTCATTGGCAAAGGCCATTGCCGCGCCGGTTCCGGCTTCTTTAATAATTAAAACCGAATTGAAAAGAAGCACGCAGAACATAGCCAGGCACAGCGGCAGCATCTGCACCATCCGGAAGGTTTTTTTCTTTTCCATACCAACAATTTTTTCGATGCGGGTAAGCAGGTTTTGTTTGCCGGCGGCGGCCAGGGCCAGCGCATGTTGCCGCCCGCTTGTTTTTTCGAGGTGCAAAAGGGCCGAGGCATAGCCAACTTTGTCGTAGCCAAACTGCAGTACAATCTCGTCGCAGCAGGCTTCGCGTTCGGCGTCAATAACGTTGACAAATGATTTTACAAAGGGATTGAAATAAAGCACGGTGTGGATAACCGATACCACAAAATTCAGCAGGTAATCGTAGCGGCGAATGTGCGATAGCTCGTGCAACAGAATGGCTTCGACCTGTGCGGTGGATAGGTTGTTCATAGCCGCTACCGGCAACAGAATCACCGGTTTAAGATAGCCAACTGTCACGGGGGAGCTGACCAGTGCCGAAACGGCGACTTTCACTTTTTTCCTGATACCCAGCAAAAACGAAACTTTCTGCACAAATAGGCGGTATTCGAGATGTGCTTTTTGCTGGCCTTCGGTCTTGATGCGTTGTACATACTTCCAGTTGCGGAAAAGCCGAAAAGCCGGAAACAGCAATAACAGCAAATAAGTGACCGACGCCGACAAGAGGCAGATGTGCAGCAGGCTATTGGAGTGCACAATGGTGTTTTGAAAAATGGCGTAGGTGGTGGAATGGTTTTGATAATAAAAAACAGCCGTGCAAATGGCCCAGGCAAAACCAATCAAAATGGCGCTCACCGCCGCTTTATACTTTAGCGAAGCCGATAGCTTAAAGGTGTAGTTGGCAAAGGAAAAGGCGGCCCAGAGCAAAGCCATTTGCCATAAGCTGTTGAGTGTTGCCCATCCTAATGCCTGCAGAAAAGGGGAGTCGGTCCAGGCAGACATGCTTACTGATTTTTGAGGTTTTCGATCAACTTTTGAATCTCCTCCAACTCCTCGGCAGAAACCTTTTGTTCACTGCTTCCCAACGCCTGAAGCACCAACTGTGTGGACGATCCGCCAAAAAGCGAATCAATCATCTTCGTCAGCAAGTGCTTTTGTGTTTTTTCTTTGTTCACGGCCGGTTGATACACATGGGTGCGCATGCTTTCATCACGCTTTACCAGGCCTTTCTCATGCATGATCTGCATCAGCTTAAGTGTGGTGGTGTAGCCCACCTCTTTGTTTTGGGCCAGTTCTTCGTGCACATCCCGCACCGTAGCAGTGCCGTTTTTCCAAAGAATTTGCAGTATCTCGAGTTCGCTTTCGGTTGGTTTAACGTACTTGGGGCTCATCGTACTCCTGATTGTGTGGGCTAATTTACGACCATTTTCGTATTCACAAAACACCGACGGAGAATTTCATTTAAGCGTTTGTTTTTTGGCGATGAACGGTAGTAGTTTTATACTAAAGCGGCGCTGAAAGGTTGGGCGGTGTCGGAAAATTACATGCTGCTTTGTTTTTTCGGCGGGCGAAAGCAGCACCTTGCGGACATTTGCGGTCTTTCAACAACTGATTGACTTTCTTTAAACTCCACCTATGCTTTGGCGTTTTTTACCGTTCTTGCTGCTATCCGTTTTGCTGGTTTCCTGCTTTCCGAAATACGACCGTGACCAGCGGCCCGCTAAAAAAGTGCTGGGGTACAAACCGGTCTTTTCAAGCGATACATCCATACTCCGGATTGTAGCTGATACGGCCAGACCCGTAAAAAATGCGGGTAAGATCTATGCCTTCGGTCAATTCATTTTTCAGAACGAACTGGGTGAGGGTGTTCATGTTCTCGACAACTCCGATCCGGCCAGCCTGCGCAACGCCGGTTTTATACGCATCAAAGGCAATTCAGAAATATCTATCAAAGGGCCACACTTGTATGCCAACTCCTTTACCGACCTGGTGATCGTGGACATCAGCAACTGGCAACAGCCAAAAGAGGTCAAACGGTTGCCACTGGTTTTCCGCCAGGGCGCATCGGTACCCGGCGGCCGTAATTTTATTCCGCTTCCCGAAAAAAATGTTTACTACGACTGCCATCAGTTCTCCTCCGCCCGCATACAAACCGGTTGGCAAAAAGATTCCATTCTTGACAATACCTGTTTTTATCAACAATAAACAGCATGAAAAATATTTTCCTTTCTGTTTTTCTGATTTTTTGCCTTGCCCATTTATCGTGCAACAAAGAAGGCAACACGGCTGCTGCCGACGGAACCGGCAGGGGAGGATCGCTGGCGCGGTTTACCATCGTAGGCAACTACCTCTACCTGGCCGATTATACATCTATTGAGGTATTTGACATCACCAACCCCGCAGCGGTTGCCCATAAGGCAAGTGTGAATGTCGGTTTTGGCGTGGAGACCATTTACCCTTATAAAGACAAACTGTTTATCGGGTCCATGGATGGCATGTACATCTACGACCTTGCCGATCCAAAACTGCCGAAAAAGCTTGGCGAGGCCCGGCATGTACGAAGCTGCGATCCCGTGGTCGCCAACGATTCCGTCGCTTATGTTACCCTGCGCGGCTCCGCTACCTGTGGGGCTGCCACCGATGGTTTATATACCTATAATATCAGCACCCTTACGTCGCCGGTTCAAAAAAGCCTTTTGCCGCTCTCTAATCCGTATGGCCTCGGCCTTAAAGACACCGTGGTGTTTGTTTGTCGCGGGGCCGATGGATTGTCGGTAGTGAATGTAAAAAATTCCGCTTCGCCCAAGTTGCTTTATACAATGAAAGAAGGAAATTACCTGGACGTCATACCTTATGATGATCTTCTGATTTGTTATGTTCAAACCGGCATATTGCTCTACGATACCCGCAACCTTCACCAACTCGTAAAACTGGCATCATTCAGTTATTAAATGAGCCAGGCCTGAATGCCGCTGCCGTGGCTGAAGAATGTTTTAGCTTTGCGCATGCCCGCAATAGTCACCCTTACCTTCAACCCTTGTATTGATAAGTCAACGACCGTAAACGGACTGGTTCCCGAAAAAAAATTGCGCTGTTCGCCACCGACCTTCGGTCCCGGCGGAGGGGGTATCAATGTCAGCCGGGCCCTTCACAATCTCGGCACCCAATCGCTGGCTGTTTATCCCTCCGGCGGATACTCCGGCCGATTCCTGAACGACCTGATGGAGCAGGAAGGGCTCACCTTTCAATCGGTATCAACCGCCAACCACACCAGGGAAAATTTTATTGCTGTGGACACAGCCACCGGCCTGCAATACCGTTTTGGTATGCCGGGCAATGCGGTTGCCGATACGGAATGGAAAGCGCTGCTGGAAGCTGTGGAGCACTGCGATGCTTCCTACATTGTGGCGAGTGGTAGCTTGTTGCCCGGCATGCCCGCCGATATTGTGGCCCAGGTGGCGCGGATAGCCCGCCAAAAAGGGGCCCGGATGATTCTGGATACTTCCGGAGAGGCCCTGAAAGAAGCCCTCGACGCCGGCGTTTTTCTTCTGAAGCCCAATCTTGGCGAACTGAGTTCGCTGGTGGGTCAGGAGGAGGTGCACCACGACACGGTGGACGACATTGCCAAAGAAATTATCCACCGCGGGCAGTGCGAAATCATCGTTGTTTCGATGGGCGCAAAAGGGGCGAAATTGATCACCAAAAATGAAGTCATCCATGTGGCGTCGCCGGTGGTGAAATCGGTTAGCACTGTTGGCGCCGGCGACAGTATGGTGGCCGGTATGGTGCTGGCGCTTTCAAAAAACCGGCCCCTCACAGAAGTGCTGCAGTTTGGTGTGGCCTGCGGAACGGCAGCCACGCTGACGCATGGGTCGGAATTGTGCCGGAAAGAAGACGTGAAACGCCTGTACCGCAGTATTACCGGCGGCGCAATGTCGTTGTCATTTGAAGATTAATGAACCCATGCCATTTGCGTGGACGGGGAAACAGGGTTGATGTCAGTGCTTTAATGGTCAGTCTTTTTTGACAACCGGCGACAGAATGACGAGGGATCTTCCGTTGCGACGCTCCGTTCAGGGTTCTGACCGCTATTGAGCAAGGGAAAGCTACCACAATAGCAAAGCGGCGCAAAGACATTCGGCCCGCGGCCTTTCTGGCCAGCTTCTTCTGATCATCTTCCCGGAAAACGTTTAACGGCTTAGAGATGCCTGTGTCAACACTAATCTGGCCAATGGCGGTGCTGGTTTGCCACAAAAAAAAGTCCCCGCTAAGCAGTAGGCGGGGAACTTTATTTGTCTCTCACAAAGCAGAACTATCGTAAATGAATTGTATTGGCGGTGCTCGTTGCGGGCGGATTTACAGATATAGACCGCTCGGTTTTCGGTTTCGCTGCATGCGCCTCCGAATTATTTTTTGTGCTGTACAAGCCGGCCAGCGTTGGCGCAATCACCAGCGAAACAATTGACATCAGCTTGATCAGGATATTCATCGAAGGGCCCGATGTGTCTTTAAACGGATCGCCCACCGTATCGCCGGTCACGGATGCTTTATGCGGCTCGGAGCCTTTAAAATATTTTTGGCCGTTGATATCCACGCCTTTTTCAAAGCTTTTTTTGGCATTGTCCCAGGCGCCACCGGCATTGTTCTGAAACATGCCCATCAACACGCCGCTAACCGTAGCGCCGGCCAGAAAACCGCCCAGCGCCTCCGGCCCTAACAGGAAACCAATGATCAATGGCGCCACAATAGCGATGGCACCGGGGAGCATCATTTTTTTGATGGACGCTTCGGTGGAGATGGCTACGCATTTATCATATTCGGGTTTTCCTTTGCCTTCCATAATGCCCGGTATTTCGCGGAACTGGCGGCGTACCTCTTCCACCATTGACATGGCGGCTTCGCCCACCGCCCGGATAGCCAGCGATGAAAAGATGAAGGGAATCATGCCCCCGATAAACAGCGCAGACAGCACTTTGGCATTATAAATATTGATGCCCTGCATTTCAAGGCCGTTCTGATTGATAACACCAACATACGCCGCAAATAACGCCAGTGCCGTCAATGCCGCCGAAGCAATGGCAAAACCCTTGCCGGTAGCGGCAGTGGTGTTGCCCACCGCGTCCAGGGTATCTGTCCGCTCCCTTACCTCTTTTGGCAATTCGCTCATTTCGGCAATACCGCCGGCATTGTCGGCAATAGGACCAAAAGCATCAATCGCCAATTGCATAGCGGTGGTGGCCATCATCCCGGCGGCGGCAATAGCCACGCCGTACAAACCGGCAAAGGCATATGATCCGTAAATACCACCGGCTAACACCAGGATGGGAAGGAAGGTAGATTCCATTCCCACCGCCAGGCCGCCAATAACATTTGTGGCATGGCCGGTTGCCGACTGACGGGTAATGCTCAGCACGGGACGTTTGCCCATGGCCGTATAATATTCAGTGATAATGCTCATAAGTGTGCCCACGACCAGGCCAACGATAATGGCGCCGAAAACACGAAGGTTAGTGAAAGAGTCAATCCCCTCTTTCAAACGACCATCAGAGTCGAAATCGCGGCTTAGATACATTTCGCCGGAAGGCAAGATAAACGTACAGAGGAAGTAAGCGGCAATGGCGGTCAGGATAATCGAGCCCCAGTTACCCATGTTAAGGGCGTTTTGCACCACCGACGTTTTAATTCCGGCTTTATCGCTGATGCGAACAAAAAACGTGGCGACGATAGAAAAGAGAATGCCAACACCGGCAATCAGCATCGGAAGAAGGATGGGCGAAAAGCCATTAAATCCATCGTTGAGCGCCGTTCCATTTGCCGAAATCACCTCGTGCCCCAAAACAATCGTGGCAAGCACCGTGGCAACATAGGAACCAAAAAGATCGGCACCCATACCCGCCACGTCTCCTACGTTGTCGCCCACATTATCGGCGATGGTTGCCGGGTTACGGGGATCATCTTCGGGAATACCGGCTTCCACTTTTCCTACTAGGTCAGCCCCTACGTCGGCAGCCTTTGTATAAATGCCACCTCCCACACGGGCAAAAAGCGCAATGCTCTCAGCACCGAGCGAAAAACCGGTAAGAACTTCAATAGCACGGGTAACCTCGCGGCTAGTGGAAATAACACCGGGCGCAAACCATTTTAATAAAACAATAAACAAACCACCGAGGCCAAGCACAGCCAGGCCGGCAACGCCCATGCCCATAACCGCACCGCCGGTGAATGATACGTTCAATGCTTTGGACAACGACGTACGGGCCGCATGTGCTGTGCGTACATTGGCCTTGGTAGCCGCCCGCATGCCAATGTATCCGGCCAGTGCGCTGAAAAAGGCGCCAATAATAAACGCTACCGCAATAAACCAGTGCGACTCCTCGCTGCGGCTCCCCATATAACCTAATAATAAAGCAACGATGACACCGAAGTAGGTTAATATCTTCCACTCGGCTTTGAGGAAAGCCATGGCGCCTTCGGCAATGTAGGCCGCTATTTCTTTCATGCGGTCGGTGCCGGCATCTTGTTTGCTGACCCAGGCGAATTTCCAGAACGTGTACAAAAGGCCAATCAATCCCATGGCCGGTACCAGATAAGCATAATTGTCAAACGAATTCATATCAGCGTTTTACATTTTTTTAACGGTTGGCAAAGATAGGCGTTTCAGGTATTGAGAGGTAGTGTCCGCTTTTTTTCCTGCAAACCATTGCCAGCAAGGATTTAATACCGAAAGCATTCTTTTTTCCTTAGCAAATAAGCCCGGGGTTTTTCAGGTCGAACAGCGATGGAACAGGAAAAAAGGAGGGGTTCATCTGCCAATTTATACACATTAGCTGTTGGTATCTCCGGGTGCGGTGGCACGTGATTTTAGTATCTTCGGGCAAAGGTTAAACTATGAAGGCAACAACGGTTTTGGCAGGCGGACTGGCTGGCGCAACGGCTGTCACGCTGATCCATGAAAGTATAAAAGCAGTGGTGCCGCAGGCGCCGCGAATGGACAGGCTGGGAATGGAAGCCATTTCGAAAGGTTTACGCAAAGCAAACAAACGCGTACCCAAAGAAAATGCACTTTTTACCATGGCCCTGGCCGGCGATTTATTGAGCAATGCCATTTATTACAGCGCGGCCGGCATTGGCAGCGAAAAAAACATTTGGGTGCGCAGCTCAGCGCTGGGTTTGGCCGCCGGCCTTGGCGCGGTGCTGCTTCCCGGCCCGCTTGGCCTCAGCAAGCAGCACAGCAACCGTACGCTTTCCACAAAAATTATGACGGTTGGTTTGTACGTAGCCGGTTCGCTGGTAACAACGGCGGTGATAAAACTGCTGAACCGGAAAAAGCGGGAGAACCACAAAGAGTGGGAGCGCCGGCTGGTGACATCGGCCATGGGCTAGCTGCCGTGGTTAAAAAATGAACAAGAGGGTTTACGCTGCGTAAGCCCTTTTTTGTGCCGGCCATGTTTCGCTTTTTGGTCCGGCAGCCTTTAACGCCGTGCTACAAAACTTTCCTATACTTTTGCGCCTCCCGCAAGCCAGGGCGGGCCGCTTTGCATGAAAGAGATCAACGGGATATTCAGCGAATTAAGTGCGAAAAAAAAGATCGTCATCACTACCCATCAAAAACCGGATGCGGATGCCATGGGGTCGTCGCTGGGCCTGGCTCATTTTCTACGGCAGTTTGGCCATGAGGTAACGGTCATTTCGCCCACCAACTGGGCCCGCTGGCTCGACTGGATGGAAGGCACCGGCGATGTGCTGGATTATGAACTGTACCGGGCCGAAAGCGACGAAACGCTGGCAGAGGCCGACTGGTTGTTTTGCCTCGATCATAACCATTTCAGCCGCACTAAAAGTATGGCGCCAAAGCTGGCCGCAATTGCCTGCACCAAGATTCTGATTGACCACCACCAGGAGCCCGATAGTGCGTCGTTTCATTATGGTGTTTCCAACACCGCCAAAAGCTCTACCTGTGAGATGGTGTATGATTTTATCGTGAACTCGGGCCACCGCGACAAAATCAACCGTTTTATTGCCGAATGCCTATATGCCGGCGTAGTGGCCGATACCGGCTCTTTCCGCTTTTCATCCACCCACGCCTCGGTGCACCGCATGGTGGCTTATTTGAAAGAAATTGGCCTGGAGCATACCAGGGTGCACGAAGCCCTGTACGATAACTTTCTGGAAAACCGCCTCCGCTTTTTGGGCCATGTGCTCACCAACCGGATGGAGATCAACTACCAGCTCAATACCGCCCTGATGTGGGTGTCGAAACAGGAAATTCTGAAATATGACATCCGCACCGGCGATACCGAAGGGCTTGTCAATTACCCCCTTTCCATCCAGGGCATCAAGCTGGTGGGCCTGGTAATTGACCGCGACGAAGAACGAAAATGGAGCTTTCGCAGCAAGGGTGCCTTCGACTGCAATACTTTTGCGCGGCGCTATTTCAGCGGCGGAGGCCACTACAACGCCGCCGGTGGCCGCGATACCAACCCGCTGCCCGACACCGTAAAAAAATTTAAACAAGCTATTGAAGAAAATAGCTCCCTCTTACAATAAACAAAACAGCAAATGAAAATCACGAGGCAATTTATTCCTGTGGCACTACTGGGCCTGCTGGTGGCAGCCTGTGGGCAAACCGAGTTTAAAAAAACAAAAGACGGGTTTCCCTATAAAATCTTTAGCGATGGCAAAGGCGAAAAAATTCAGCCCGGCTATTTTATCAGCTACCACCGCACCGACAAAATAAAAGACAGTGTGCTGGAAACCTCTTACGGCAACGCACCGCAATTTTTGCCCATCCCGAAAGACAGCAGCATGGGTGGCGGCAACCCGCTGGTGGAGTTGCTGCTGGGTGCCCGCAAAGGCGATAGCCTGCAGATCAACCAGCCAGTGGACACCATTCTTCGCCGCAATCCGCAGGCGGCACAGGACCCTTTTCTGTCAAGCAAGAAAGGGCAAAACATCGTGACCGTTTTTAAGATCGTGGACGTTTATAAAACAGAAGCCGATGCGGTAGCCGCTTTTGAAAAGCAAAACCTGGAAATGATGAGCAAGCAGCCCGAAATTTCGGCGCAGCGCAAAAAAGACGAGGCCATTATTGATGAATACCTGCGCACTAATAATGTGCAAACCCAGCGGACACCCTGGGGCGCCTATGTGCAGGTGCTGCAGCCGGGCGCCGGCAACCTGCCGCAGAACGGCCAGTTTATGATGCTGCGCTACAGCGGCAAAAACCTGCAGGGCAAAGAGTTTGACGCAAATACCAAGCCCGGTGCCGAACTGCTGTCGTACCAGGTAGGCGGCGGCCGTATGATCCCCGGCTTTGCCGATGCGGTAAAAACGCTGCGCAAAGGCGCCAGGGCCAATATCTATCTGCCTTCGGTGATTGCCTACGGTGCGCAGGGCAGCCCGCCTGCCATTCAGCCCAACGAAAACATTATGTTTGAAGTGGAAGTAGTAGACATTACGGATCAACGCCCGGCCCCGCCAGCGCCAACCCTGCAACAGCCTGATTCAACGAGAAGGTAATTGCGAAATAACATTCCTGCCCCATCTTTACAGTCCTGCAAAAGCAGGACTTTTTTTCTCCGGCTCTTTTGCGAACGATCGGCTCCGTTTTTAGTCCAACGTCTAACCAACTTTCCCCAGCCCTTTGTAAAACGGTAAGCGATATTTTGCTGACGCCGCGGTAAAGAAACAAACCGGCATCGGCCACACGACCATATTTTCTGTGAAACGATTAAGAGGCTGTCCCGAAACTGCGGGACGGCCTTTTTAATATCCGGGTTGCGGAAGCAGAACTGTTCGGAAACGATCAGTGCGGAGCGGTTAAATATCGGCTGAAGGCCTGCCTTTTTTATTGTTTGTAAGCCAGGTACAGCGTAATGGCTTCAACAGCTTCTTTTACATCGTGTACCCGCAGGATGCTGGCGCCATTCAGCAGGGCGATGGTATGCAACACCGTTGTGCCGTTGAGCGCCTTGTCGGCGGTGGTGCCAAGGGTTTTATAGATAGTTCCTTTTCGGGAAAGGCCCACCAGCACCGGTTTTTGCAATTGCTGAAAAAAATGCAGCTCCCGCAGCAACTGGAAGTTATGGGCAATGGTTTTGCCAAAGCCAAAGCCCGGGTCAACAATAACATCGTTGATGCCGGCCAGGAGCAACGTTTTTAATTTGAATGAAAGAGCATCGAACACGTCGAGCGTCACGTTTTCGTAGTGAGGCCGTTCCTGCATATTCTGCGGATTTCCCTGCATATGCATCAGCACATAGGGTACGCCCAGGCGGGCAACGGTTGACACGAGGTTTTCATCGAGCGTGCCGCCGCTCACATCGTTCACAATGGAAGCGCCGGCGGCAACGGCTTCGCCGGCCACAGCGGAATAAAACGTGTCCACCGACAGCACGGCTTCCGGAAACCGGCGGTGAATGGCATCAATAGCGGGTATCACTCTCTGCTTTTCTTCTTCTTCCGGCACCCGGCTGCTGCCTGGGCGGGTGCTTTGCCCGCCTATGTCGAGAATGGCTGCGCCATCGGCAATCATTTGTTCGGCCCTGCGTAATAAATCGCTTTCATGCTGCAGCCGGCTGCCGGCGAAAAAGGAGTCAGGTGTGGTATTGAGAATGCCCATCACCACAGGCTCTTTGATGACGAGCAAACGTCCCTTGCAATTGAGTGTAAACATTACCGGGTGTGGCTTACTTTTGAGCGAATGTAGAGAAAAGCTGTTAGCTGCAGGCTACCAGCTATTAGCCAATGGCTGGTAGTAAAATGCTTTTCCTGCTACTGGCTAATCGCTAACAGCTAAGAGCTTTTTTTCATGTCAACCATCACACAATACAACGGCATCATCCGACAATGCGAGGATATCTTTTTAAAGAAAACCACCGACTACGGCACGGCGTGGCGGGTGCTGCGCACCATCTCCATCGTTGACCAGATTTATATCAAAGCCTGGCGCATCCGCACCATCCAGGAAGTGGGAGAGCAGAAGGTAGGTGATGATATTGGCGGCGAGTTTACCGGCATCATCAATTATGCGGTGATTGGCCTGATTCAGCTCGAGTTGACCGAAGAGGACGAGGAAGAGCTTTCCACTGACGTTGTAAAGCAATACTACGACCGGTATATCGGCGAAGCCAGGGCGCTGATGCAAGCCAAGAATCACGATTACGGCGAAGCCTGGCGGCAAATGTGCCAGGAGAGCTTTGTGGACCTGATACTGATGAAGCTGCAACGCATGCGGCAAATACTGGCAAATAAAGGCCAAACGCTGATCAGCGAAGGCCTGGACGCCAATTATTATGATATGATCAACTACGCCGTGTTTGCCCTTATTTTACGGAACGAAAAAGAACCTTCCACCTTATGAGAACAACGGTGCGGATCGTGCAGCTAATTGTTGGCCTGCTCTTTATCGTGTCGGGCCTGGTAAAAGCAAATGACCCCATTGGGTTGAGCTACAAAATGCAGGAATTTTTTGAGTTGTGGTCAGAAGGATTTGCAAAAGGCTCGTTTATCAATAATACCCTGCATTTCTTACATACCACATCGCTGGCGCTTTCGGTGGGCATGATTACGCTGGAAATAATGGCCGGTGTAGCCCTGCTGCTTGGCTGGAAGAAAAAAGCGGTGCTGTGGTTATTGTTTGTGCTGATTGTGTTCTTCACTTTCCTCACCGGTTATGCCTACCTCTCCGGCAAGTTTACCAACTGTGGCTGCTTTGGCGATTGCCTGCCCATTACGCCGCTCACGTCATTTATCAAAGACCTGGCGCTGCTGGCCATGATCATTTTCCTGCTGGCCGGTCAGCGGTACCTACGGCCTGCCTTTACCGCAACGTCCCGCACAATTATTTTATCGGCTGCGCTTTTGTTCAGTGTTGCCTTGCAATGGTATGTGCTTACCCACTTGCCGCTGGCTGATTGCCTTCCCTTTAAACAAGGCAATTATCTGCCGGCACAAATGAAAGCGCCGCCCGGTTCGGTGCCCGACTCTTTTGCCATTCGGTTTGTGTATGAAAAAAACGGAAAGCAGTTTGAATTTGCCCCGGAAAACCTGCCGGCGGATTTCACCACCTATAAATTTATTGACCGCAAGCAAACGCTGGTGCGCAAAGGAAATGCCGATGCCGCTATCAAAGGCTTTACCCTCACCAACGATGCCCGCGATGAAATGACGGGCAATGCGATTGATTCGGCCGGAATTATTCTGCAGCAGCCGTTGGCCCTGCTGTTTTTTGTGCGGGACATGGAAGGCGACGAATGGCTGTATGGCGTAAAGGAAGTGGTGGATGAAGCGGCGAAAAAAGGCATCCCGGTTTCAGTGGTGTCGGCAAACTTCAGAGACGCACAACAGGCATTTGCCACGGCGGGCATCGGTGGTGCACAGTTTTTTAATACCGATTTTACCGTGGTGCGTACCGTGGCCCGCACCAATCCAACGCTGCTGTTGCTGCAGCAGGGTAAGGTGCTGAAAAAATGGAGCCGCAGCGGGTTGGATAAAGCAGTGCCTTATTTATCATCTCTCAAATAACCCTGGCTTGCTCAGTTTTGTCTTACGCAAATTGTTTTATGGCCTGCTGGTGCTGCTGGGTGTGGTGGTACTTGTGTTCCTGCTGTTCCAGGGTTTTGGCGATCCGTCGCGGCTGGTGATGGGCCAAACCGGCGACCATAAAACGCAGGAAGCTATACGCAAGGAGCTGTATCTCGATCAGCCGAAAGGAAAACAGTTCTTGCTTTACCTCAACGATATTTCACCCATCGGTTTTCACACGCAGGAGGAAATAGACGGCAAAGGCCTGACAGGTTTTTTTGCCGGCGGCAAAACAAAGCTGGGCCTGAAGCTGCCCTACCTCCGTAAATCCTATCAAAGCAAAAAGCCGGTAGGCAGCATTTTAATGGAGGCGCTCCCGGGCACCTTGCTGCTGGCCTTTGCCGCCATGGCCATTGCCGTCGCCATCGGCATTCCGCTGGGTGTGCTGGCCGCCGTAAAACAAAACACCTGGCTCGACACTTCGGCGGTATTTGCGTCCATCGTGGGCATTTCGGCTCCGTCGTTTTTTATGGCCATCATCATGGCTTATTTCTTTGGCTTTGTATGGACCGACTGGACCGGCCTGCACATTACCGGTAGCTGGTTCGATATTGACCTGGAGGGCAGGCGGCGGCTTACCCTGCAAAATCTTATTCTGCCGGCGGTCACCCTCGGCATCCGGCCCCTGGCCATTATTACCCAGCTTACCCGTAGCGCCATGCTCGATGTGTTGGACCAGGACTACATTCGAACGGCTTATGCCAAAGGCCTGAGCCGCCGGGCGGTGATCTGGAAGCATGGCCTTCGCAACGCCCTGAACCCCGTGATAACCGCCATTACGGGCTGGTTTGCGGAGCTGCTGGCCGGCGCCTTTTTTGTGGAGTGGATTTTTGGCTGGAAGGGTATTGGCAAAGTGACGGTGGATGCGCTGGAAAAGCTGGATTTCCCGGTGGTGATGGGTGCCGTGCTGGTATCGGCTTTGTTTTTTATACTGGTAAACATACTGGCCGATATTCTCTATGGCGTGGTGGATCCGAGAGTCCGCATCCGCTAAAAAATAATTAGCGGCTCATCCGCAGGAAAGTTCAGAAAGAGCCTGTATCTTTAAAGAACAAGCCCCCGCATCAACACCAATTTCCTAACACAAAACAAAACCATGCTATGGAACAAGTAGCAGATTTACTGACACGCATTTATCCCCAGTTCAACACCGCCGCCGCCAATTGCCTCGTCAGCGATGCCTTGTACCAGATGTGCTGCGAGAATGTGGACTACCTGATCATTCTCGAAAACAACAAGTTCCAGGGCATCATTACCGATCACGACATCGCCTCGCGGATTCTGTTCGAAAACCGTCCGCTAAACCAGATAGAAGTGCGGGAATACATGAACACCTCGTTGCCGGTGGTCACTCCCGAAAGCTCCCTGCATTCGTGCATGAAGCTGATGGAGCGCTACAATGTGCGGCACCTGGCCATCTACGACCAGTTTGACTTTAAAGGGGTGGTATCGAGCTACGAGCTGATGCAGGAGGCACTGAACAAACGGAGCGGCTTATTTGAAGAAGAAGAGCCGCCGCGCCAGGGCTACCCGTGGAATTATTGAATGACGATATCTTCAATCACTTTTTCGCCCAAAGCTTCGTTTACACGAAGCTTTATTTTTTCTTTTTGGTAAAGCAGCTCCTGCTTTAAAGGTGCCACGGTTGTGGTAATAAAAAGGGTTTTGTTGATGACCTTTAGGTTTTGCGTGTACCGGGCAATGGTTTTGCCCATCACTTTTTCCCACACCTCTTCGATCTGGTAAGCCTGGATGGAGCCCTTAATGCGGCTCTGGGCCAGGTACAGCTTAATCGCATCGCCAATGGAATACAACCCCATGCGGTGAAGGTAGGGAGTTTTGGGCGTAGAGGAGAAAAGACGTGCTGGTTACTACACGCTAAAGGCTTTGGCCAAACGTCAGCAAGTTGTGATCGGGATCGAGCAAAGAAAACTCTTTTTGTCCCCAGGGTTTTGTTTGCAAATGGCCCGCCGCCGGCAGCGGCAATGCGTTTTCAATGGCTGAGTTATATAGACTTTCAATATCGGTTGTCCGGATATAGACCTGGCCGTAGTTTTCCAGGGGGTTCAGCTCCGCAAACTCGAAAAAATGCAATTGAATAGCGTCTTTTTCCACCATCAGGTATCCATCGTAATCGCCGCCGAAAGGCCGGAAGCCGAGCTTGTTGACATAAAATTCGCTGGTGGCGGCCTTATTGCGCATGGGCAGCTTGGGGTGAATGGCGGTGAGCATGGTGACTATTGTGGGAGTTGAAAATACGAAGGTTCACGGTTTCAAAACGATGATCGGTTATAGGGCGGCGCTGCTTCATCGCATAGCGCTTCGAAAGTCAGGTGAGTGCGGCAAAATCGCTCCTGGAAATCTGATAAACTTTGCAGCGATCGCCGCCAAAGTCCCGGTCTTCCACATAATGGAAACCGATTGTTTCATAGAATTTGATCGCACGGGTGTTCGTGGCAAGCGGGTCAATGAGCACCGTGTGAACGTCAGCCTGGCCGAAACAATGTTCCAGCGCCAGGTTCATCATTTGGCCGCCGTAGCCTTGTCCAGTATTTTTCAGTTCGCCAATCCAGATATCAATGGCGCGGTAGCCTTCCGGCATACCGCCCCAGTAGCGGCTTGTTTCCCGGGCAGGGTTGATGATTTGGATGAACCCAATCGGCTGCCCGGCGATTTCTGCAACAAACAATTCCAGCCAGGGTTCTTCACACTTGATTTGTTCCTCCCAGTCCCATTCGCCATCGGGGTCGGAGGCAATCACATGCGGTTGCTCATCCCAGAATTGGAGGATGGGTATATCTGTAATGCGGGCTTTGCGCAGAAAAACTTGCTGCATGGCCTAAAATTACCGCAGCGGCAACAAATGGCTGCAGGGATTGAGATTGAAAATGGCCAGGAAGCCATTTGCTGTGGTAGTGACACGGCAGTGCTTTTTTCATGAAACGTTTTTCATTGGCAAGCCCCCGACAAACAACGGCGGCTTACGGGCCGGAACCACCCACGTGAGCAGAAAAGCCAAACTACCGTGAAACCTCCATCCGGAAACAAATAGAAGCATAGGATGGCCGGTGGACTTCGTTGAAAACAATCTTGCGGCTTTTTTAATAGCCTTGATGCTGATGGGCCAGTTAGCAGATAGATGGCTGAGCCGCACAACGGACTACGTATTTCTGCAGTAGCAGAAACTCGTGTTGCGTCAGCCTAAATTTATTGCTAAACATGAATCGAATTGTTGTTGTTCAGCATTTTTTCGTCAGCCGCTCTTGCAGTGGTACGATGGTAGCGGAATATCCTCCGTCACTTTACATTTACAGCCCGTTACAAATTGTCGGCAACCAACTGCCGGCAATATTCTTTTATTTGTTGTCGCACTTGACGAAACGCTTGTTTAATTTCTTCTTCCGATCCTATAGCCTTCGCAGGATCGGGAAAGTTATGGTGATACTTTTTTGCTTTTGTCGGAAAGTACGGGCAACGTTCTTTAGCGTTGTCGCAAACCGTTATCACAAAATCGAATACAATGCTGCGGTATTCGTCAATGTTGTTGGAAGTGTGGCTTGAAATGTCAATGCCGTCTTCCTTCATCGTTTCAACAGCTTTCGGGTTTACGCCATGGGTTTCCACGCCTGCGCTGTAAACTTCCGCTTTGTCGCCTGCAAAGTGTTGAAGATAACCTTCGGCTATCTGGCTGCGGCAACTGTTGCCGGTGCAAAGCACCAAAATTTTTTTCTTGCTCATGGTTTACACAAATAGCCAAATGATATTAATAATGCAAAACTTCGGGTCAAAGCCAAAGAAGGTTTGCAGCACAATCACCGATGCCGTGTTGATGATTGGTTTACGGTATTTTCTCAGAAACGGTTTAGCTGCAACAGTCGGTGGCGCAACCGCAGGCTTTTGATTTTTCTGCATAAACGGTGATGCTAAAGATGCCGGTGTTTCCGCTTCTGAAGTTGTTGAGCTCAGTCTCATTGAGGTAGTTTTTCAGAATGTCGTCGGGGATGTTGATCCTTTTTTCCTTTTGGATGGCGATGTTGCCAAAGCCGGCCAGTTGAATAAGTTCCAGGTAGGTTTGTTTTTGAATGGCTCCGGATACGCAGCCTGCATACATTTCAGTATCCTTGCGTAAGCCTTCCGGAAGTTCGCCAATCAGCACCACATCCGAAATGCTGAAATGTCCGCCGGGTTTCAGCACCCGGAAGATTTCTTTGAAAACGGCGTCTTTGTCCGGCACAAGGTTCAATACACAGTTGCTTACAATGACATCGGCTAGGTTTGACGATACCGGCATTTTCTCAATGTCGCCCTGCCGGAACTCAACGTTGGCATAGCCCAATTTTTGTGCGGCCGCTTTTGCCTTTTCAATCATAGCAGGCGTAAAGTCAATGCCAATTATTCTTCCGTCTTCGCCGGCTTCGTTTCTGGCGATGAAGCAGTCGTTCCCTGCACCGCTGCCCAGGTCAATGACGGTGTCGCCTTTTTTAATTTTGGCATACTGCGTGGGCAAACCGCAACCCAGACCCAGGTCGGCGTCAGGGATGTAGCCTTCCAAGGTGCTGTAATCGTCGCTCATGATGTTGTAAACTTCCGTTGAGCAATTACCCGAACCGCAGCAGGATGATTGATTGGTTTCCTTGTCCTGCAAAGCAATGTCGCTGTATTTCTGCCTTACAAGTTCTTTCAGGCTTTCTGAATTTTCCATGTTCGCTTTTTTATGTGATTAACAACAATTGTTTTTCTTCTCAAGTTTAGCGGCAATGGCCCCAAAGTAATTTTGCAATTTGGAGATGGCTTTCCCGTCAATGCAGTAGCAAACGGCGTTGCCTTCCACTTCGCCCTTTATCAGTCCAGCATGTTTGAGTTCCTTTAAGTGTTGCGAAACGGTCGGCTGAGCAAGAGGCAGTTCGTTTACGATGTCGCCGCAAATGCAGGTGTCCACTTTGATGAGGAATTCAATGATGGCAATGCGTGCCGGATGTCCCAACGCCTTCGTAAGTGTTGCCATGGCATTTTGCTTGTCGGTGAAATGTTCGGTCTTTGTCGCTCCCATGTCGTCAATTTAATATTGCAATATTACGATGAAAGTTTTACCTGGCAAGTTTTTGGTTTAAAATTTTGAATTGTCCTAAAAAGTAGAGTGGTGGAATGAGTCGCCTTTTACAGTAGCGGATTGTTTAAATAGGGGTGCTGCTAACGTCCATCGGCTTTCTGCTGTGCTGGACTTAAGCGTTCGGTCAGCCCGGACAAAAGTTGATTAAAGAACCAAAGTAAAATATTTATTCAAATGTTTAATATCGTTCCGTTTGTTGGATATGTAGCTGATAAGCGGTTTGTTGCCAATGTTTATTGTGTCAGCCAGCATAGCAGAAAGCCGCTGTTATGCGCTTTTAAACTCTTTTTTCAAGTACCAGTTCTTTTCTTTTTCGGCGTATATAACAAATGGAATAAACAGTCTTTTAATGCGCATACCTAAGCCTATGCAAATGGCTGCCAAAACGAGTCCAACAAACAACAATAGAAATGCTTCCTTATTAAACTTCTGAATTGTTTCAAGCAACGTGTCCGGATTAATATTGAACATTCTAAGAAACAAAAAACCAATAGTTATAAAAAGTCCGACAGTAACGAAAGGGAATACAAAAAAGTTTGCGTCCGCATTCTTCTTTCCTACGAAATATGAGTCCCACCTATTATCTGTTTCGATTTTATAATCCAACTCGTTCCCACCTATAATTTTCCCTTTAATTGTTGCTTCAACTTTTTCATCCGAGAAGTAATCTAAATGGGCTTTTATGTACTTGTTGTATTCTAAAAAGTTGAAAGTAAAAAAAATCTTGCTGCCAACAATTTTGAAATCTAAGCTATTGAACTTGCAATTACTCTCAAATATGACCTTTGAAATTGAGCCCACGACTCCTAAGTCAATTTCTATTGGAGTCACTATATCTTTTTCATAAATGACCTCTTTACCGTGGTTTTGAAAAATTAGCTGGATTCTATGTATCTGCTTAACAATGTCATTTCTGTCGGGTATCTTTTCATGCGAGGTATAGTTATTCCAATGAATTAGTCCAAGCTCCCGTGAAAAGGAAAGTTTGATTCCAAGAATTAAGGGAAGTATCGCAAGAAAAATTCCAAAAAAGTTAATGATAAAAGACCAATCAGGATTAAATATTGCCATTGTCAGTTAGAGTGTCTCGGTAATTGCGCCCAACTCGTAAATATATGCTACTCCGGGCACAACATTATCCTCATTTTCACTCTCCCATTGTACCCGCAAACTTTGCGTCTTTATTTAACCCAAACTGACGAAACCCAACCAGTTGTCTGTCATCTTTTCCACTAAGTCAACACCGACCATTTCTCCTGTCAACCCATACAGAACAGCAAAGCCCCGCATTCGCAGGGCCTCGCCGGGTAGGGTTTTTATCGAAACTTTTTTATTTTATGCGTTTAATGCCGCACCCTACCGAACGGGTTTTGTTCACCGCCACGTCTTTTCCGCTCAACATCTCGTCAATGGCAGTCCGCAGGTGCTTGCGGCTTACAGATGCTTCGTCGGGATTGTCGTCAATGGCGCCGTGGTACACCAGCTTGCCTTCCTTGCTGAACAGAAAATTTTCCGGGGTGCGGCTGGCGCCAAAGGCATCGGCCAGTGCATTTTTTTCGTCGGCCACGTAGTACCACTGGTAGCCTTGCGCTTTAGCATATTCTTTCATGGCTTCAAACGAATCGTCGCCGTTGCGGGCCGCCGCATTGGAGTTCACGAGTATCACACCCACTTCGTTCTGCAAGGCATAAGCGGCCACCTGGCGGGTGCGCTGCTGGTTTTTTACCACGAAAGGGCAGGTATTGCAACTGAACATCACCAGCAGGCCGTTTTTCTTTACCGCATCTTTCAGCGATACTTCGGCGCCGCTGATGTCTTTCATTTTTACCCCGGCCATGGGCATTTCAGCGCCAATAGGCAGCTCGGCCACAGGGGCAAAGGAGATTAAAACAAAGGCAAACAGGCTTAAGAGCAGGGTTGTCTTTTTCATAAAAGATTGTTTTGCTAAAGTTCAGCATTTGCGGCGAAACCAGGCGCTCCGCTGGTGTAGCCACCGGCCCTGTTCGTCAAGAACTAGGAATAATTAACCTGGCCTTTCAGCCACCCGCCCTTCGGCCGGCGCTGTCCCGGCCTGCCCGCTGCCGGTCTTGCTGCCAGTAGCCGCGGGCTTTTTGCAAGTGCTCTTCAAACGTGGTGCTGAACAGGTGGCCATTGAGCCGGCTGTTGGCCACAAAATACAGGTAGGGCGTACTGGCCGGCTTTAGCACCGCATTAAGCGTGGTACGCGATGGCGTGGCTATGGGCCCCGGCGGCAGGCCTTTGTTGCGGTACGTATTGTAGGGCGACTCTACCGTAAGAATAGGGCCGGCAATACGCTTCAGGGCAAAATTGCGCACGGCAAATTTCAGGGTAGGATCAGCCTGCAGCGGCATGCCTTTGCTCAGCCGGTTCAGGTACACGCTGGCAATGGTGTCTTTTTCGCGGTGGTTCGTGGTTTCTTCTTCAATGATAGACGCCAGGATATACACTTCTTTGGGCGAAAGGCCGAGGGCCGCCGCCGATGCTTTCCGCTCTTCATTCCAAAACTTTTTTGACTCAGCCGCCAGCCGTTGAAAAACGAAAGCGGGAGAGGAGGTCCATAAAAGCGAATACGTATCCGGAATCACCAGCCACAGGGCCGATGCCGTATCGGCGCCAAAGCCTCGCATCGAGTCGGCATTGTTCAGGAGGCTGATCATCTGCAGCGAATCAAACTCGAACCGGTTGCCGGTGAGCCTGGCAAAATCTTCCTTTGTCCGCAGTTTGGTAATGGTAAGGTTCACCGGCGACTGTTGCCCGTTGCGCAGCATCCGGGCAATGGCCAGCAGGCTGGTGCCGTTTTTTATTTCGTAGCGCCCGGGCCTGATGTTATCCCAATAACCAAGGCGGCCCGCCAACGCTTCAAACAGGCCGGGGGACGACACGATTTTGTTTTTTCGCAGCGAGTCCATCACCGCCTCCCGGGTGGCCGCATCGGAACGGACGAAAAGGTACTCGCGGGTACCCGAAAAGCCGGTGCCTGAACCCACCAAAAACCAGGCGGCGATGGCCGCCGCTACCACGAGCACAACAAGGGCAATCTTAAAGCCTTTTTTCATAGCCATCAAAGTAACAAAAAACCCTGCCGCAGGGGCAGGGTAAAGAGGTTATGGCAAGCAATTTAATTAGCGTTGCGGCTGACCGGCCGGCGGCGCAGGCTGCGGATTTTGGGTAGGGGCGGTTTGCTGTGTATTGGTTACGCCATTCCCCAGGTTTTCGGTGCGGTTAATGTTGCCGCCGCCCGAAATAAACAAGGTGGACACAATACACAATACGGCAATAACACCGGCAAAGATCCAGGTGCCCTTTTCCAGCACGTCGGTGGTTTGCTTTACCCCCATAAACTGGTTGCTGAACCCGGCAATGTTGCCGGCCAGGCCACCACCTTTGGGGTTTTGCACCAGCACAATCAGGGTCAATACGACACAGGCCAGAATAATCAGGATGATGAATAAGGTGGTCATGATCAGCTTAGATTTTCAATTTTGGCAGCAAAATAAGTCCTTTTGGAGGGATTAAGCAAACTTAATTTGTTATAGGTTTCTATAGCTTTCTGCCGGTTTCCCTGCCGGGCCCACACTTCGGCCATGGCCTCGGTAACCACATCGCTGCCTTCCACCGAATGGGTTGCCAGGCTTTCCACCCGCTTTTCCGCCACGGTTTCCGGCCCCTGCGCCATCTCTGCCGCCGGCAGGCGCTTCATCATCCTCAGCCAGTCGGTAAAGCTGCGCACCTGCTTCGACAGTTTGTCTTTCGGTAGTTCATCGGCCGTGATGCGAATGCCCTGCGAGGCAAAATAATCAACGGTATGAAAGGGTTCGAACAGGGCCTGTTCGGCTGCCGGACCTGGCTTGGATTGCGGAAGCATACGGGCCGGTAGGGTAGCCTGTTGTTCGGCCGATGGCGGCAAGGTTTTGTCCAACGCAGGTGGCTCATCACCGGCGGAAAGAGCTGCTTCTTCAAGGGCGGCGGCAGCTTCGGCTTCATTAACAGCCGCTATTTCACCCGCTTCCAGGGTATTAGTTTCCACTTCAGCAACTTCATTGCTTCCTTTGTTTTCAGATGCTTGCGGCATCGTTAGTGGGTGTACCGGGAGAAAAGCAGGCTCGGCCGGTTCAACGGTTTCCGGAGTGGTTACCTTATCAGGTTCCGGGAAAATGTGGTCTGCCGTGGCTGCGGCTTCTCCTTTCGTCTCATCCTCTGTTGCGAAGGATCGTTCATCACTGGCGGGTCCCATCTCTTCCAGCCCAATCGGTTTTTTTGTTACGGGCGGCAAAATCACGGCAGCTTCCGTTGTTGACGCGGCTAAGGGCGGGGATGCCACCCTATCGCCGGAGGCAAACGCCGGCTCCTGGCCTGCTGTCGCGGGTTCATTCACCGGAGGTTTACCGGCCGCAAACAGATGATCGAACAACAACGGATCGTGGTAATACAAAACGGCTTTTTGCTGCTGTACAGGGGTTTCGGGCAAAGCCGATTGCCGCATTTTTTCGAGCAGCAAAAATTGTACGGGAGCGAAGTAGGGAAACCGTTTGGCCAGGTGCTGCAATTCTTCCAGCGTATAATCTTCAAGGGATGATTTATCAGGCAGGAGTTGAGCCAGGCCAGGTATTCGTTCGCTCATAAAGCAGGCAAGTTACATTACCAATTGGAAAAAATACGGTTGAAAATTTCGTCGGTAACGTTGCGGATAATCTCGTCTAAAAGCTCGGCTTCGGCCGATTGAAGCGATCGCTGCGCACTGAAGTCAAAGCTCCGGCTCACGTCAAATTCTTCGGGCGTTCCGCCAAACTTGCTCAGCGAAACATGCACCCTTACGTTCAGCCGGTTTTGCGACGACTGCTGTTGTCCGCCGGTGCTGGACACCCCCACAGTGGTGACCGAATAATCGGCGATATAGCCAACGATGTTGTAATCGGCGTTTTCGTTATTGGTGTTGGTGAGCTTTGTTTGGTTGAGAATTTTTTGGCGCAGGCGTTCGGTCAACGCCGGTGTGATCTGCGGGTTGACATAGGGCGCCTTATTTTCAAATGGCGTCACCTTCACGGTTTTTGCACTGTCGCTGACTACGCCTTTTTCCGAGAAGCCATAGATGCCGCACGATGAAAAACTAACGCTGAAAAGTACCAGCAAAAGCAATGTGGCCATTGCCCAAAGCCATTTGTATTGTTGGAAAAAAACGGTCAACATAAAATTATATTTCACTGATCGCCGGCGGCTGATGGCACTGTGCCGGCTGCCGGTTTCACCTCACCTATTGATCAATATCGTATTCCTTCAACTTTCGATACAGGGTACGCTCCGAAATGCCCAGGTCCATGGCCGCATCCTTGCGTTTGTTTTTGTGTTTTTTCAGCGCCTTTATGATCAGCTCTTTTTCCTTGTCCATGATGTTCAGGCTTTCGTCCACCTCCACATGCTCGTGTATTTCGGCATTGTTGTGCATCAGTACCGGCTGCGATGCCGCCGGCGTGTTTCCCATTAACATGGAGCCGCCTGCATCCACCCGTTGCAGGTCGGCCATATTGGCAATAAAGCCCGGATTTTGTGCCGCCACCGAAGGGTTTTGCATCATGTCGAAAAACATCTTTTTCAGTTCGGTCACGTCCCGCTTCATGTCAAAGAAAAGCTTGTACAGGATCTCCCGTTCGTTGTTGAATTCATGAGTGTCTTGCCCGTTGGCATGCGCCAGCACCGGCAGCCGATTGGCCGCGGCATGTTCAGGCAAAAAGCGGCTGAGCTCACGGGCCGTCACCAACTTTTCCTTGGCCAGCACCGAAATTTGCTCGGCCAGGTTTTTCAGCTCCCGCACGTTGCCCGGAAAAGGATAATTGGTGAGCATCTGGCGGGCCTCTTCATCAAGCTGCACCGGCGTGGTTTTGTAGCGTTCGGCAAAGTCCACCACAAATTTGCGAAACAGCACCACGATATCTTCCTTACGGTCGCGGAGCGATGCCACGCGGATAGGAACGGTGTTCAGGCGGTAATAAAGGTCTTCGCGAAATTTGTTGTTCTGCACCAGTTGCAACAGGTCTTTGTTGGTGGCGGCTATTACCCTCACGTCCGTCTTTTGCACTTTGGAGGAGCCCACGCGGATAAACTCACCGGTTTCCAGCATCCGCAGCAGGCGGGCCTGTGTACCGACGGGCATTTCTCCAATTTCGTCGAGAAAAATAGTGCCGCCGTTCACGGTTTCAAAATAGCCTTTGCGGCTGTCCACCGCACCGGTAAAAGAGCCTTTTTCGTGGCCAAACAGTTCCGAATCAATTGTGCCTTCGGGGATAGCGCCGCAGTTCACAGCTATGAACGGGTTGTGCTTGCGGGCCGACAGTGAATGAATAATGTGCGAAAAGGCCTCTTTGCCCACCCCGCTTTCGCCATTGATTAAGACAGTGAGGTCGGTATTGGCTACCTGCACCGCTACCTCCAATGCATAGTTGAGGGCGGGGGAGTTGCCAATAATGCCAAACCTGTTTTTTATGCTTTGTATGTCAGTCATTTGTCCAAAGTAGGGTTACTTGTTCCAAACATTCGTTCATTTTCTTCTCTTATGCAATGGTCAATTTCGGTTTTCAGTAAGGGCAGGTTGCTTGTGGCAATAATCCAAAGTCTTTCTGCCGAAACACGGTAATAATCATGAGTGATGACATGCCTCAGTCCGATAATCTTTTGCAAATCGGTGATTGGCAACAGGGGCTGCATCTTCCGGGCTTGAAAGAGCGATTCGCCGACAATTTGAAACAGTCTTTCCAACGCCCTTTGATAAACATTTGAATTGACAAAGGCTTCGTAGTGACCCAATTCCTGCAGCATTATTTCTGCTTCATTCAGCGCCGAAAGGGCATCATCGAGCACCACAAGCAGTTCACGCTGCGGCATAAAGCAGCTTTTTATCCTGGTTAATGAAATGCCGCAGGTATTTGTTTCGTATCCGATTATATTGGATCAAATCAACCTCCCTCCCTAATAAACGTTCCAAATCTTCCTTCAGCCCATCTTCAATAGCTACCCGTTCAGCCGGCTCGGTTATCGCATCATCATAATTCACTAAAAAATCCACATCACTTTGTGCATGAAAATCATCTCGAGTGATGCTGCCGAATACATAAAGCTCTTTGACATGATAACGTTGGCAAAGGGCTTCAATACGCGACCTGTTATTTTCAATAAGCCTGTGCATCTTATCATACAATTTCGCCCAACAACGTTGCCTGCGAGCAATCATACACCTTCACCTTCACATAATCGCCCGGCGTCAGCGGATCATTGCCTTTCGGGAAAATCACCACTTTGTTTTGCGAATTGCGGCCCATCCAGGCGGCATCGCTGCGGCGTGAGTTTCCTTCAATCAGCACATTGAACGTTTTGCCAATGTCTTTCTGGTTGCTCTGCAGCGACAGCCGGTTCTGTGTTTCCACAATCTCCTGCAGGCGTCTTTTTTTCACATCTTCCGGGATATCGTCTTTGTACCGCCGTTGCGCCAGGGTGCCTGGCCGTTCGCTGTAAAAGAACATGTAGCTCATGTCGTAGCCGGCGTATTCCATCAGGCTTACCGTGTCGCGGTGGTCTTCTTCCGTTTCGGTGCAAAAGCCGGCAATAATGTCGGAAGAAATGCCGCAATCGGGCATGATTTGTTTAATGCGGTCCACCTTGGCCATGTACCATTCGCGGGTGTAATTGCGGTTCATCAACTGCAGCATCCTTGAGGAGCCACTTTGCAGCGGCAAATGAATGTATTTGCAGATGTTGTCGTATTTCGCCATGGTGTGCAGCACATCGTCGGTAATATCTTTGGGGTGAGAAGTGGAAAAACGCACCCTGAGCTGAGGCGAGATCAGCGCCACACGCTCCAACAGGTTGGCAAAGGTCACCGGTTGGGGCGCACCGTCCGAAACGTAGTAATAGCTGTCCACATTCTGTCCCAGCAGGGTCACCTCTTTGTAACCGGCCCCGTACAGGTCCCAGCATTCCCGCAAAATACTTTCTGCGTCGCGGCTGCGTTCGCGGCCACGGGTAAAAGGCACCACGCAAAAAGAGCACATATTGTTGCAGCCCCGCATAATGCTCACAAACGCCGTAATGCCGTTGCTGTTCAACCGTACCGGCGCAATGTCGGCATAGGTTTCGTCGCGGCTCAGCAGCACGTTCACGGCTTTTTGTCCGCCGCCGGCTTCGGTAATCAACTGCGGAAGGGTGCGGTAGGCATCGGGACCAATCACCAGGTCAACCAGCTTTTCTTCTTCTAAAAACTTGGCTTTCAACCGCTCGGCCATGCAGCCCAGCACTCCTACCAGGGTGGCCGGTTTTTGTTTTTTCAGCTTTTTAAACTCCGACAGACGCTTGCGCACGGTTTGCTCCGCTTTTTCGCGGATAGAGCAGGTATTAAGAAGAATCAAGTCGGCTTCTTCGTAATTGCGGGTGGCGCCATAGCCTTCGTCGTATAAGATGGAGGCAACAATCTCGCTATCGCTGAAATTCATCTGGCAGCCATAGCTTTCAATGTAAAACCGCCGCTGGTACCGGTTAGCATCGGTGGTAAACGGCGCAAACGCTTCGCCCTGGCGGGCTTCGTCGTGTTTTTTATCAATCAGAAGTTCCTGGATCATAGATAGTGCGGTCAAAGATAAAGAATACTGGGGGAGTGACAGGATGTCAGCCGGGGGAAATATTCATTTTACGAAACTGTTTGCAATTGTTATATTGCATTCTTTCTTTATAAAACTAACTGTTCCGATGAGGTTCAACCGACACCACTCCCGTAGCCTTTATGCTGCACTCATCATCACCGCGTTTTTTATCCCGGCTTACAACAGTGACAGTGCTTTTCGGTTTTTAACCATGGCAATTGGGTCATTGAGCACCGATGCCGAGGTGACGGTGCTGGATTTACTGGTGGTGATCCTGCCGCTTTTGCTTATTCCGGTGGCCTGCGGTATGATCCTGTTCAGGTCACTGAAAAAAATGCCGGTGAACACCATCCTGCTAGGGCTGCCGTTTTTTTCCATTGTTTTTTTCTTTCTGATTCTGTCGTTTGATATGAACCGGCAGATCACCACGACCAACGCTTTTGCGTTGCTGACACAAATGAGCATTGGTTTTTATGTGGCTGCGGCGGCATCGCTGTTGCTGCTTTGCTCTTATAGCCGGCGCGAGGCGCTTAACCTCGGGTCCAGCCGCTAAAGCGGTAGCGGAGGCAATGTTTGCGGTGGGGTGGTTACGGCTCGCAAGCGAAAGAAGTAGTGGAAACCGTTTTTCCTTTTTTGCAGCCGGTTTTTTTTCCTCCGGCATCACGTCCTAACTGCAGGCGACACCGGGTTTGCATTAAGCCGATTCGGCCAGTCGTAGTTTGCTTGCCAGCCACGAATCTTTCACCGCAATCAACCAGCGTTCTTCCAATTCTTTTTTCGTTTGCACGAGGTTATTGAAATAAAGCGTGGCGCCAGTGATAAACTGATTTTGCAAAGCATAGGAAAGCTGGCTCATAGGGAGCAACTGAATCTTTTCTTTTACCACAAAGGCCAGGTTGGTGCGGTTGAAAAAATCAACCCCATATTTTTGGCCAAGCTCTTTTACAAAACGCACCGAGGCATCGGTACTGCAGCCGCTGACGCCGGCTTTGCGTTCATCGGCCATCAGCACCAGGAACTGCCCAAAAAAAAGCGAGCCCCAGGCTTCCACTTCGGCGCCGTGCGAGAGCCATCCTGCCGTGAAATTATTCACGGCCTCTTCAATTTCCAGCGCCTCCGAAAGCATAAAAAGACGACTGCTTTGATACACCCACACCCGGCTGTCGCCGGCAAATGATTGGGGAAGAAGGTGTTGATAGGATAGATTCATGGGGCAAAGATAGCACCTCACCCCCAACCGCTCTCCATCTCAGATGGAGAGGGGAGTCAGCCAAACCACAGACCCACGCCTGTCAACGACAATTTTGATAGCAATCGGGTTATTAACGCGTAGAGAGAATGCTTGTCATCATCCCGACGCAGCCGGGATTTGTCGGTTGTGCTGGAGGAACTGGTTGTGAGATGCGGTACTGGTTCTCCCTTTTATCCTTCTTGCTCTTCACAGATTGCTCCTTCGTGGCAACGACGAGGGAAAGGCTGAATAGGAGCGGGCAGGTTGCTCCGAAAAAAGAATAATACAGCGAGCTGAATGAAAGAAAGATCGCTTGTTCTTATCGCTGCGTTACCGCCGCTTCGCTGCGCCGCTGCCGGAAAAAGTCAAATAGAATTACCGAACGAAGCGAAGCGGCAACGGAGCACAACAGGAGATAAATCGCTATTCTGTCGCCGGTTACAAAAGAAAAAGCCCCGGGTGAATGAATGCCCGGGGCTGAAGTCGTATCGTCGCAGAGCGAAGGTTTATATGTTGGCTTTTCCTCTCCCACCGGGGGAGGTTAGGAGGGGGCCAGCTTACACAATCAGCAACGCATCGCCATAGCTAAAGAACCGGTATTTGTCCTTAATGGCTTTTTTGTAAGCTTCCATGGTGAGCTCGTATCCGGCGAAAGCACAGGTCATGATCAACAGGCTGGTTTTTGGCAGGTGAAAATTGGTCACTAGCGAATCGGCAATGCTGAAATCATAAGGCGGATGAATAAAAATATTTGTCCATCCTTCCGACGGTTTCAAAAAGCCTTGGGCCGTTACCGAACTTTCCAGCGACCGCATGGTGGTGGTACCGATGGAGCAAATGCGGCGGCCGCTTTCTTTCGCTTTGTTCACCACGCGGGTGGCGGCTTCTTCAATGCGGTAGTATTCAGCGTCCATTTTGTGCTTGCTCAGGTCTTCCACCTCGATGGGCCGAAAAGTGCCAAGGCCGGTGTGCAGGGTTACTTCCGAAAAACGAATGCCTTTGATTTCGCAACGCTTGATCAGCTCGCGGCTGAAGTGCAGGCCGGCGGTGGGAGCCGCTACGGCGCCTTCGTGCTTGGCATACACGGTTTGATAGCGTTCGCGGTCTTCTTCATCGGGCTTGCGCTTAATGTATTTGGGCAATGGCGTTTCGCCGTATTTGTCCAGCACCTGCCGAAATTCATCGTCGGTGCCTTCAAACAAAAACTTGATGGTGCGGCCACGGCTGGTGGTATTGTCAATTACTTCGGCCACCAGTTCTTCTGTATCGCCGAAGTACAGCTTGTTGCCCACGCGGATCTTCCGCGCCGGGTCTACAATCACATCCCACAGGCGGTGTTCTTTGTTTAATTCGCGAAGCAGAAAAACTTCAATCTTAGCGCCGGTTTTTTCTTTGCGGCCATACATGCGGGCCGAAAACACCCGGGTGTTGTTCACCACAAAAACGTCCTTGTCATCAAAGTAATCCAGAATGTCGCGGAAGTGGCGGTTTTCCATTTCACCCGTTTTGCGGTTTACCACCATCATTCGGGCGTCTTCTCGTTTTTTCGCGGGATGTTGAGCAATCAGGTTAAGGGGCAGGTCGAACTTGAATTGTGAAAGCTTCATGGGCTTGTTTCTAAAAATTTTCAGCCAACTGACACAATCCGGCGGTAGCGGGGGAGGGGTCTTCCAAGCCCGGTCTTACGGCACCGGAGTTGGTCAATTTGCCTATAAAGGCGGCAAAATTAAGAGATTTCCGCTTCCCCGGTGGTTTTTTTTTGGCCATCGGCTTCCGGCGTGGCCGTTTGCCTTATCTTCAAGGCGGTAATTTCAACGTCAAGTATTTATGAAAAACCTGCTTTGTGTTGGTGTGTTGTTGGGGTGCAGCTTTCTGGTGTTTTCGCAACCGGCACGCATCAGGCCCGAAAAATATCCCAGCCTTTTTTGGGAAATCAGTGGCAACGGCCTTCGCCAGCCCTCTTACCTTTTTGGCACCATGCACGTCAGCAGCAAGATGGTGTTCCACCTTTCCGACTCCTTCTACCTTGGCCTTCGCAATGCGCAGGTGGTGGCGCTGGAAACAAACCCCGGCACCTGGCAGGAGGATTTTTCAAAATACGACCTCGATGGCGAAGACCTTCGCCAGAACGTGGGCCGCTACTATGGCAATAGCCGGTATGGTTCGTCGCCGCAGGATTTTCTTACCGTCAACTCGCTGAAGCTTTCTTCGTTTGCGAAAGCCATCGAAGCTGGCCTCTACAGCAATCCGGCTATGCTCAACAGCTTTCTTTACCGCAGCAACCACGATGCCGGCAGCGATTTTGAAGAAGATACTTATCTGGATCTGCACATTTTCCAGGCTGGCCGGAAGCTGGGAAAAAAAGTGTGCGGCGTGGAAGATTTTCACGGCAGCATGCAGTTGGTGAAGGAAGCCTACCGCGACGCCGCCAGGGAAAAAAAGAAGCCCCGCGGTACCGACTACGACGACGATCTTTCCTATGCTCGCCTGGAAGAGGCCTACCGCACCGGCAACCTCGACCTGTTAGACACGATCAACAAGGTGAACAGCCAGTCGGCCGCCTTCGACGAGAAATTCCTTTACCGGCGAAACGAGATACAGGCCGCCGCCATTGATTCCATTCTGCGCTCGGGTGCTGCCCTGTTTGCCGGCGTCGGCGCCGCCCACCTGCCGGGCCACCGGGGTGTCATTGAAATGCTGCGCCGCAATGGGTACCGGCTGCGGCCCATCCGCATGCACGAACGCGACAGCCGGCACAAAGAATACATTGAACGCATCCGCGTACCGGTGCCGTTTTCGCGGCAGGTGGCCGACGATGGTTTTTATTCCGTAATGGTTCCTGGCCGGCTTTACAGTGCCGGCAAAAGTTATGGCGGCATTGACATGAAGCAATATGCCGATATGACAAACGGCAGCTACTATATGGTGACCCGTGTGGCCACGCGGGCCGCTATCCAGGGTCAGTCCGAAAGCGACGTGCAGCGAACGCTCGACAGTGTGCTGTACGAAAGCATTCCCGGGAAGATACTGGCCAAAAAACCCATTGTCCGAAACGGCTACCGCGGGTACGATATTACCAACCGCACCCGCCGCGGCGACCTGCAACGCTACCACATCTTCATCACGCCGTTTGAGGTGCTCATTTTTAAAATGAGCGGCACGGCCGACTACATCCGGCAGGGTACCGAGGCGGGGCAGTTTTTTTCGTCTATCCATTTAAAAGAAACAAAACCCGAATGGAAGGCATGGAGCCCGGCATTTGGCGGCTTTGAAGCCGAACTGCCGCACCAACCGATGGAATTCAGGGGCGAAAACCGCATCCTCAGCGCGGCCGATGCCACCGGCGCTTTTGAAGTGGTTCGTACCGATGTGCACAACCACGATTTTGTGGGCGAAGATTCCATTGACCTCCTGCTGATGGAGGAAAGTGTGGCAGCATCGGAATGTATAGCTCGTACCATAAGCCGGCAGTCTCTTACCATAGGCGGCTACCCGGCGCTGGAAGCCCGGTTCAAGCTAAAAGACAGCAGCCTGGCCATTGCCCGATTTGTTATTCAGGGGCCCCACTATTACACCCTGCTGGCACGGGCGGAGGCCGAAGACAAATACACCCAACGCTTTCTCCGCTCGTTTGCCATCCGGCCTTTTGTTTACGGCAAGGCCGCCAGCCGCACCGATACGGCCATGAAGTTTCGGGTGCTGTCGCCGGTGCCGCTGGAGAAAGAAACCCGCCTGGCCATGTACCCCGAAGAATTGTACCACGATGAAGGCGCTGCCGAAGATGACAGCCTGACCGATAACGGCCGGTACCTTACCCGAACCGTTGCTGATGAGCAAACGGGCGAAAAAATCCATGTGACCTACTTCCGCCATTCGCCTTATTTTTTCAGCAAGGGAAAAAAAGCAGCAATAGATTCGGCCGCGTTTAAAAAGGAATGGGCCGTGCGGCGGCGGCATGCCGATACGCTGCAAAACGGGTTGGTGGTGACCACTTACGAACTGGGCCACCCCGAGAGCAGCCGCCTGCTGCGCGGAAAGAGTTTTTTGAAAGAAGGAATGGGTTATACGGTGGAAGCCACCACCGATACCCTCACGAAAGAAAGCAATTTTCTTTCCGCATTTTTTCAAGGTTTCGTGCCGCTCGATTCGCTGCTTGATGCCAGCACGGGCACCAAAAAAACAGCGCTTTTTTTCACGCAGTTTTTCAGTGCCGATTCGGTGCAGCGGCGAAAAGCTATCCGCAACATCGGGTCGGTGGACATGGATACGTCTGATTTTTTACTGCTGAAAAAAGCCATCGGCTCCCTGGCCTGGCGCCGGCAGGATTATCTGGAAGTGAAAAAAAACCTGCTGGGAAAAATGGCTGCCATGCCCACGACAGAGGCAGCCGACTATCTGCGAACGGTGTACATGGGTGCCGCCGACACGGCCGAACTGCAGTACGCCGCCCTGGAAACACTGCTGGCCCAACGCACTGCGTATGCTTATAAAACCTTTGCCTCCATTCTGCAAACCGATCCGCCGGTACTGGACCTGGCCCTCACCGGAACCGACTACACGGTTGACCGTTTTGAACCCTGGGACCGCGGCCGTCCCGGGCGGTTCTCCACGCTGGTACAAAACGGATCGTTTTTCGATAATCTCCGCGACAGCCTTGAGCTGACCGCTGCTATTTTTCCGTCGTTGCTGCCCCTGATTGCGGTGGACGATTATGAGGAACCGCTGATGGACCTGTTGGGGAAGCTAATAGACAGCAACCTGGTAAGGGCGGAGATGTATGAAGCCTGGCTGCCAAAGTTTTTACTGGAAGCCAAACAGCTATTGAAAAAACAATTGATCCAGGAAAAAGCAAGGTCTATTGAAAAGGCGAAAATCGCCGATGCCGACCCGAAAGAAGGCGACGATGAAGCCAGCGCCACCGGCGGAAACCGCCGTTTGAGTTTGTACGCCACCTTGCTGCTCCCGTTTCGCGAAAAATATCCGCAGGTCGAAAGCGTGTTGCAACAGCTTTTGCGAAGCGCCGACCACCGCCTGCGCTACCACATCACCCTGCTAATGCTGCGCAACGGGCAGCCGGTGGCTGATTCGCTGCTGCTGCAATTTGCCGCCCTCGATGAGTACCGGCACGAACTATACACCGACCTGCTGGCGCTGAAAAAAAGCCACCTGTTCCCGGCCGCTTACCGCAACCAGCGCAGCCTGGCCCGCAGCCGCCTGATGGCATTGCATACCTACGGCCGCCCCGATACGCTGGTGTACCTGCAAACGCTGCCGGTGCACGACGAGGGCCGCGACGGGCAGGTGTATTTTTTTAAGTACAAGGAAAAAAAAGAAGATAACTCCTGGAAGATTGGCACCGCTGGCCTTTATCCGAAAGACAGTATGCAACTTTCATTTGCCCCAACCTCCGGCGATGGCTGGCGCAGCGACGAAGATGATTTTACGGAGCTGACGCCCACCAGGCTTGCCACCGACAAACCAGTGGAAGAGCAACTGCACCGGCAGCGGAAAAAGCTGTTGTTCAGCCGGCGCAAATCGGCCCGTTACTTTTACGAGGCGGAAACCCGCTACAACGAAATGGAGTACCTGCGCATGCAATAAAAAGAGCGGTGCTTTTTGTGGCCACTACCGGTCCTGCACCTCCAAAGTTGGAATCGCTTCTATCAGGGTTTTAGTGTACGCCGTTTTTGGCTGTTCGTACACCTCGCCGGCGGGCCCGCTCTCCACTATCCTGCCGGCCTGCATCACCAGCAGTCGGTCGCACATATAGCGTACCACCGACAGATCGTGCGAGATAAAAAGCAGGGTGAGGCCCAGGTCTTTTTTCAGGTCGTTCAGCAAGTTCAGCACCTGCGCCTGCACGCTCACATCCAGCGCCGACACCGACTCGTCGCAAACCACCAGCCGCGGGTTCAGCGCCAGGGCACGGGCAATCACAATCCGCTGGCGCTGTCCACCCGAAAACTGGTGCGGATACCGGCTGCCGGCGGCTGCCGGCAAACCCACTTTCTGGAGCAGTTCGGCTACCTTCTTTTTTCGCTCCGCAGCCATTGGCACAGCGCCGCTAACAAGCAGGGGCTCGGCAATGGCATCGCCCACCGTCAGCCGCGGATTGAGCGAAGAGTAGGGGTCCTGGAAAACAAGCTGCACTTCACGGCGTAGCGTTTTCAAACCGGTTTTCGACAAAAGGGTAATGTCCTGGCCGCGGAAGCGGATGGTGCCGCCAGAAGGCTCTACCAGTCGCATGAGGGTGCGCCCCACCGTGGTTTTGCCGCAGCCGCTTTCGCCAACAAGCCCCAGCGTTTCGTTTTCAGCCATCTTAAAGCTGATGTTGTCCACGCCGGTGAAAAAAGTTTTGGGGCGGCCTAACAGGTTGGCTTTGCCCGGATAGCGCACCACAAGGTTTTCCACTTCCAATAAAACCTTATCCAATGCCGGTTCCGCCTCGTTTTCGGACGCAATAGTGGGAGCACCAGGGCTGGTTTCTTCTTTTAAAAAATCACTCACGGTGGGCAGCCGGGCACACTTTGGATGCAGGGCCGGCCGGCAGGCGATGAGCGCCCGGGTGTAGGGGTGGGCGGGCCGGCGAAAAATGGTTTGTACAGGGCCTTCTTCTACCATTTCGCCCCGGTACAAAATGCCTACCCTGTCGGCAATGCCTGCCACCACACCAAGGTCGTGGGTAATAAAAAGCACGCCCATCTGCTGTTCCTGCTGCAGGTCCTTGATCAGTTCCAGGATCGTTTTTTGCACCGTTACGTCCAGCGCCGTGGTGGGCTCGTCGCAAATAAGCAGCGACGGCTCGCAGCACATGGCCATGGCAATCATCACCCTTTGTTTTTGGCCGCCGCTAAGCTGGTGCGGATACCGGTGGAACACTGCTGCGGGCTGCGGAAGTTTTACTTTTTCGAACCAGCCGATAGCCTGCTCACTGGCCTCGGTCACGGTGAGCTTTTTGTGAGCCAGCAAGGCTTCCGCCACCTGGTGGCCGCAGGTCAGCACGGGGTTTAGCGAGGTCATGGGTTCCTGGAAGATGGTGCCGATGCGGTTGCCGCGGATAGAGGAAAGGTCAGACGGTTGAAGGGCAAGCAGGTCCACGGTTTCTTTCCCCCCATCCGAAAAATAAATATGGCCGCTGGCATAGCGGGCCGGGGGCTGTGGCAGCAACTGCAGGATAGAAAGTGAGGTCACCGATTTGCCCGAGCCGCTTTCGCCCACAAGCGCCACCAGCTCGCCCCGGTTGATGGTGAGCGAAATGTTTTTTACCGCGGTGGTGGTGCTGTTTTCGGCAATAAAGTCAACCGTTAGCCGGTCAATTTGCAGCAGGGGCTTCATGCGTTATCGGCAGGGTTTATCAAGCACACGGATGGCGAGCGACCTGGCCGGTCGGGGGTAATAAGCCTGGCACACCGCACATTCCTGCGGCTGTGCATCCAGCGTAAAATAAAACTCATCGCCCACGGAAAGGCTGGCCGGGAAATCGCAGGGGCTGCCCAGCGCAAACACATTTTTGTAGCTTTTGCCGGTGGTTTCATCGGTCCACGAAGCTTCGTATTGCGAAGCATCCAGTTTGCCCTCCACCAGGGCAATGGTGTAATTGGAACATATGCCTTTCACTTCAAGGCGGCCTTTGTAGCAGGCTGCTGCCGGCGCCGTTTCGCGGTTGCATTTAGCCTGCGAAAACATCGTGGCGAGAAAAAAAGAAGCAATCAAAAACTTCATGATAATTATTAACCCGTAAAAGAATTTGCCTTTTAGATGTCACCAGAGTCCGGCCCATCGGCAACAACGCAACAACGGCACGCAACGCCAAACGTCAAACCCCAAAGGCCAAACCCCAAACTCAAAACCGCAGATGCCTTACCGTGAGGCCGTTGTTGATCAACTGCTTCAGCGAATCAATGCCAATGCGCAGGTGTCGCTCCACGTATTGCTCGGTTATTTTCCGGTCGCTTTCCTCCGTCTTCACTCCATCGGGTGTCATGGGCTGATCGCTAACCAGCAGCAAGGCGCCGGTGGGAATTTTATTGGCAAAGCCCACCATAAAAATAGTGGCGGTTTCCATGTCTATGGCGTAGGCCCTTACTTTCTGCAGGTAGGCTTTAAACTCTTCATCGTGTTCCCACACCCGGCGGTTGGTGGTGTACACGGTGCCGGTCCAGTAGTCCACTTCGTAATCGCGGATGGTGGTGGAAATAGCTTTCTGCAGGGCAAAGGCTGGCAGCGCCGGCACTTCCTTTGGAAAATAATCGTCAGAGGTACCCTCGCCCCGGATGGCGGCAATGGGCAGAATGAGGTCGCCGAGCTTATTGCGTTTTTTCAGGCCACCGCATTTGCCCAGGAACAACACGGCTTCGGGCAAAATTGCGGTGACAAGGTCCATGACGGTAGCCGCCGTTGGGCTGCCCATCCCGAAATTGATGATCGTGATGCCATCGGCCGTGGCGCATTGCATCGGCTTGTCCAGACCGCCCACTTCCACGCCATTCCATTCGGCAAACATGCGCACATAGTTGCTGAAGTTTGTCAGCAGAATGTAGTTGCCAAAACTGCTGAGCGGCTGGCCGGTGTAGCGGGGAAGCCAGTTGCGTACGATATCGTCTTTGGTCTTCATGGCCACGAATTTAAGTATTAGGTTTGACGCATGATAAGCCTGGCGTATCCGCCACCGCAGTTCCGGATAAAAAAGAAAGGAGAGGAGCGCTACATTTTCGATGCCATCCGCCGGCGCTGGTTGCTGCTCACCGCGGAGGAATGGGTGCGGCAGAATATGGTGGCTTATCTCACCACCGTCCTGGGTTATCCGCCCGCCCGGCTGGCCCTGGAAAAAGCTTTCCTGGTCAATGGGCTGAAAAAGCGGTTTGATATTTTGGCCTACGACGAAGCCCACCGCCCTTTTTTGATGGTGGAGTGCAAAGCTCCCGAAGTGCCGCTGACGGAGGCGGTATGGCACCAGGCGCTTCGTTACCATATTTCGCTGCCGGTGCAATGGATTGTACTAACCAATGGCGCGGCTACGCTGGCCTGGGAAAAAGTGCAGGATCAACTGGAGCCTCGGCCGGCGCTGCCGCAGTGGCCCACGGCACCGGCTAGCAACTGAGGGCACACCCTGCTTCCGCTTTTTTTGGTGTGTGAATAAGCTTACCGATTTTCGTTTGCCCGGGAGGATAGGCTGCCGAAAGTTGTGGGGCAACCTTTGTTTGGTTGATGGCTGCCGGTGCAAAAAGGGAGGCATCGCTGTCAGCGGCATCAAGGCAGGTGCGGTTTTTTCCGCATATGCAAGGATGTGGATAAAAAAACCGCAAAATTTTTCCCCCGAAAGAGCTTGCTGTGTACAGCTCTTGGCCCTGGTAATAGAAAACCGGCGCACCGGCCAACGTCAAACGCTATGAAATGTTGCCCCGGACGATTACTTTTGTTTCTGTATCCTTAATACCCTAAGAAAAAATAATCCGGTCTATGAAGAAAACTTTACCTTCTTCGGGCATCCTGCCAGGGTGCACTCTTTTCCATCCCTGGCATTTGCCGGCTTTTATCAAACCTTTACGTGGCGGTACCCGCCGTTTATTCAGGGCTGGCCTGTTAGCCGCCTGTTGTTTGTTTGCGGCCAGCTACGTACAGGCGCAGGTACCCATCACCTACTACGATTTTGACGTGAACACGGCCCGCACCACCGGCGAGAATGTAGTGGAGCAACAGGTCAACACCGGCGGCAGCAGCATCACGAAAGGGGGTGGGTCGTCCATTACCTACAACAGCGGCGCCGGTGTTTACAACGGTGGCAATGCCACCGGCCGGTGTATTTCGGCCACCAACTGGTCCACCACCGCTGCCGACCCGGGCACGGCGGCTACCACCTATTTCCAGTTCACCGCCAACGCCGCCGGCTTTAGCGGCATGCAGGTGGGCTTCGAAGCACAGGCCACCAGCGGCGCCCCCACCAGGGTGGGTGTTCTTTACAGCACCGATGGCGTCACCTTCGCCAAGGCTACAACGGCACCAAAAGTGGTCACGGCGAGCTGGCAGCCCATCATCTTCTACGACCTGCCCGCTGCCGCCGACAATGCTTCCTCGCTCACCATACGCATTTATTTTTATGGCGCCGGCAACGCAACAAACCGGGTAGATGTGGACAACATCGGCGTACTGGCCGCTACGCTGCACGCAGGTACAAAAACACTGCTCGACTACGATGAACTGAACGAATCGTTGATCCCGGGCACCTCGGTGAATTATCCCTGGAACAACTTTACGGTGACCGGCGCCGGTACACAGGCCACTATGGTCTCCAGCCTGAATATTTACGGCACCCTGGCCGTCAATAACGGCGCCATTCTCGACTGCGGCGCCGGCGTTGTGTCCGGCGGGGCCGCCTTTGGTTTTGGCAACGGCACCTTTGTGCTGAACGCCGGCGGGCGGTTGAAAACGGCCCATGCCGCCGGCATTGCAACAAGCGGCAACACGGGGGCCATTCAGTTGGGGCTGCGCACCTTCAGTGCCGGGGCCCATTACGAATACAACGGCACCGCCAACCAGGTAACCGGCAGTGGGTTGCCAACGGCCCTCACTGGTAGCCTCACCATCGCCAACACCGGCACCACTTACAAAACCGTCACGCTCGATGCCGTTCGCACCATCGCCGCCGGCGGGGCACTCTATTTAGGGTCCGGCATTTTTGCCGCAGGCACCAACCTGACCATGGCCGCCGGCTCTACCCTTACCCGCGCCGAAGGCACCATCACCGGCACACCGGCCAACAGCGCCAATATCGTGTACACCGGCAATAGCAAAACCGCCGGCGTGGAATTGGGTACTTCGCTGGCCAACCTGCAAATTTCATTAACCGGCGGCCAGAGTTTAACGATGGGCGCCAACCGCACGGTCACCGGCTCCCTGAACCTGGCATCGGGCACTCTGCTCACCGGCACCTATACCTTAACCGTTCCGGGCGTTTTTTCCCGCACGGCGGGCACCATCAATGCCCTGTTGGGCGGAGTGGTGCTAAACGGCGCAGCCGCGCAAACCATCCCCGCCGGCCTGTTCGAATCCGGCATCGGAACTTTTACCGTCAATAACAGCGCCGGCGTGACTACCGGCGACCTTACCGTCACCAACCTGGTGCTAACGGCCGGCACGGTTTCGCTTGGCACCAGTGTGCTCACCATCACCGGTGGCATCAGCCGCACCACTGGCATACTCAACGCTTCATCGGCCACCATCGAATACCGGGGCACAGGGGCACAAACCATTGCGCCGGCAGCCTTCAGCGGCGCTATTGGTTCACTGGTGTTGGCCAACAACAGCGGCGTGTCGGCTAGCGGCGGCCTTACTGTCAATAACCAACTCCATTTATCCGCCGGCGCGTTTTCAGCCGGGGCCTTTACGCATTCGTTCAAGGGAAATCTGGTGCGGACCAGCGGCTCTTTGGCGGCGACCAATGCCACCATCCAGTTCAACGGCACTGCGGTGCAAACGATCGGTTCCGGCATTTTTTCGGCGCCAATAGCCCAGGTGGTGGTAAACAACAGCGCCGGCATTACTCTTAGCGCCGACCTAACGGTCAGCACTGGCCTTACGCTTACAGCCGGCACCTTGCAGCTCGACAATGCCGCATTAACGATCGGCGGCACCCTTACCCGAACAGGCGGCGCCATCAACGCGGCGGCCGGAACGGTGGCCCTCACAGGGTCCACAGCGCAAAACCTGGGCGCCGGCCTTTTCTCGGGCAGCATCCGGCAACTGACCATTCAAAACAGCGCCGGCGTCAGTACCGCAGCCAGCCTTACCGTAGGCCACACGCTGAACCTGACAGCCGGTACGTTCAGCATCGGCACCACCACGCTCACTGTCAACGGCACCATCAGCCGCACGGCAGGGGCCATTGATGCCGCCACCGGCACGGTCGCTTTTGGCGGTTCATCGGCCCAAACCATCACCGCCGGCGCGTTTACGGGCAATTTAAATCACCTGATCATCAACAACCCGCAGGGGGTTAGCACCAACAGCAACCTTACCCTGATCGGCAACCTGGCGCTGCAAGGCGGTGCGCTGGCCATCGGCAGCCATTCCCTCACCATAAAAGGAAATATTTCCGGCACCGGTGGGTGGATCAGCGCCGCCACCGGCACAATCCTCTTTACCGGTTCCTCGGCGCAGGACATTGCCGCCGGCACCATCGGTACAGCCATTGGCAGCCTTACGCTGAACAACAGCGCCGGCCTCACCACGGCTGCCAATCTCACCGTAAACAATAACCTGGCGCTGACGGCCGGGACCCTCTCTATAGGCAATACCGTGCTGACGCTAAACGGCAGTATCAGCCGAACCGCGGGCAGCGTACAGGCAAGCTCGGGCACAGTGGTTTTTTCCGGCAGCAGCGCCCAAACCCTCCCGGCCAATGCCTTCAGCACGGCCTTTCACCACCTGACGCTCGATAATTATTTTGGCCTTTCCACCACCGCCAGCCAAACGGTCAACGGCACGCTAACACTGAATGCCGGCTTGTTCAACGTGGGAGCCACCACGCTCACGCTCAACGGCAACGTGGCAAGGGTGGCGGGCAGCATCAATGCCTCGGCGGCCAATGTTGTTTTCAGCGGGTCGGCCGGGCAGATCATTGATGCCGATGCGTTCAGCGGCGGCATGGTGAACCTGACGGTGGCCAACAGCGCCGGCGTCAATACATCGTCCGACGCCACCATCACCGGCACCCTCACGCTAACAGCCGGCACCTACAATATCGGCACCTCGGTGCATACCCTCACGGGCACCATCATCCGTACCGGCGGTACGCTCAATGCGGCCTCGGGCACGCTGGTCTTCAACGGCACATCGGCACAGCAGATACCGGCAGGGGCGGTGTCAACGGCTATCCGCAACCTGACGGTGAACAATGCCGCCGGGCTCACCATCAATACCAACCACACGGTGTCAACCGCCCTGCAGTTGCAGGCCGGCCCGCTGGTGCTCAACGACCGTACCCTGACGCTGACGGGTACCTTATCGGGCAGCGGCAACCTGCGGGGCTCTCCGGCTTCCGCACTACTGGTGGCGGCGGCCGGTGCGCTGGGTACGCTGAACTTTGATCAAACCACCGACGGCACCACCAATGCCCTGGCATCGTTGTCCATGGCTTCGGGCAGCGCCACCTTGGGTACCCGGCTCAATTTGTACACCGTGCTGAACGTGGCCGGCGGCACCTTCGATGCCGCGGGAAAAAATATCGTGCTGAAGTCGTCGGCCGCCAATACGGCCCGGGTGGCCCCGGTAACCGGTACCATCAACGGCGCCAGTAATGTAACGGTGGAACGCTGGTATCCCAACAACGGCCGTAAGTATCGCCTCGTCACTGCCGGCGTCACCACCACCACCTCCATCCGCGCCAATTGGATGGAAGGCGGTATGAACACGGCCTTTTGTTCCACCTGCAATGTAAACCCCTTGCCCGGCTATGGCACCCACATCACCGGCGCCGGGGGGAATAACCACGGCTTCGACGTCACCTCAACCAATAACACTTCGTTGTTTACCTATAACCCTGGCACCGGCAACTGGACGGCGGTCACCTCAACCAACGGTACGCTGAATGCCGGTACGCCCTACCTGATTTTTTTGCGGGGCGATAGAGCGGTGGACATGACAGCGTCGGGAAACATCCCGGTCTTACTACCGGGTTCGGGCACCACGCTGCGGGCCACCGGCACCTTGCCGGTAGGCAACCGCACCGTGTCGGCCATAGCGGCCGCCGGCAAGAACACGCTGGTCTCCAACCCTTATCCTTCGCCCATCAGTTGGGCCACCATCTATTCCAACAACAGCGCCGGCTTTGAGAATTTTTACAACTACTTCGAGCCCAAGATCGGGCAGCGGGGATCGTATGTAACTGTCACCAATTACGGGTTGAACAACAACGTCAATTCCACCGCCACGGAGCAGATTCAACCGGGCCAGGCCTTTTTTGTCACCACCCGTACCGGAGCGGCGCCAACGCAGTTCCTGATGCGGGAGCAGGACAAATCCACCACGTCCAACATCAACGTGTTTCGCACGCCGCTCAACCACATCCAGAAATTTTACATCTCGCTGAACTTCACCGAAACAAACGGGCAAAAGTTCAATGCCGATGGGGTGCTTGCGGCTTACGGCCCGCAGTTCAGCAACAATGTGGACGCCGACGATGCCGTGCAGATTTCGGCCTGGGACGAAGACATTGCCATCCTGCGCCAGGGCAAAGCGCTGAGCATTGAAACCCGCACGGCCCTGCTGGAGACCGACACCATTCCACTAACCCTGGCCCGCCTGAAAGCAGGGCAGCGGTACGAATGGCAGTTTACTCCAAAAGACCTGCTGTCGGCCGCCAGCTCCGGCTTTTTGGTGGACAATCACCTGAAAAAACGCACCGCTATCAGCCTTACCGACACCACCTTTGTGCCGTTTACCATCACCACCGAACCCGGGTCTAATGCGGCCAACCGTTTTTACGTGGTATTCAAGCCCGAGCTGTCGTTGTTGCCGGTGACGTTCATGGCCTTGAAAGCATACCGGAAGCCGGGTATGCAGCCGGTAACCATTGAATGGCAAACGGCCAACGAGTCCGGCCTTTCATCCTACGGTGTGCAGCGATCGGCTGATGGCCGGCAGTTTAGGACCATCGGCACCGTGCAGCCGAAAAACGGCGCGGCCAACGGTTATGTGTTTACCGACAGCAATCCGGTGCCGGGCGTAAATTATTACCGCCTGCAGGGGCTTGAACAAAACGGCGCCTCGCGGTACAGCCATACGGTGATGATAAGAAACGGCGGCGGCGAACCTTTTGCCCTCTTTCCGAACCCGCTGAATGGTTCGGGCCTTGGCTTGCAGCTGGGTGCTTTGCCAAAAGGTTCGTACCATCTCTTGCTGTGCAATAGTACAGGCGCACAGGTCTTCAGCACCCGCCTGGCCTGGGGCGGCGGCACCGGAACACAGGTGCTGCAATTGCCCGACACCCTGCCGGCAGGTGCCTACACTGCCACGCTGACCGGCGAAGGCCAGCAGTATATGGTCCTCTTGCTAAAAGAATAACCGATCGTATAAACCCACGTATTTCTGCGTGGGTTTTTTGTGCGCCGTGGTATAGGTTTACCGGTACCATCCAAAAATCCTGAATTATGAAAGCCAGAATGTTGTTTTTAAGCTTGTTTTTTATGTTGTTGGTGCCTGTTGCAAATTTTGCGCAGGGTGATCCGGGTGTTTGTGACAACGAAATTGACTGCCCGGTTCCGATAGACGAATGGCTGGCGGTGCTGTTGCTGGTGGGTGCGGTTTATGGTTTTTTTAAGTATCGGAAAGCCGCAAAGGCTACCATGTAATTATTTGTTTTTCCCATTGAGCGAAGCCTTTCCGCCGATGGAAAGGCTTTTTTGTTGGGCGAAAGGGCAGAAGGCATAGATGGGGAAAAAGGGTGATATTTTATTTTGGCTGGAACGGGCGGGGCCGTTATTTTTATGTACATTATACACAAAAGGACAAAACCAAAACGGATTGCTTATGAAAAGAGCATTACTTCTCCTTTCCTCTATTGTTTTGATCTTCGAAGCTGTTTTTTCCCAAACCCATTTTGAGAGTGGCGATGGCTGGGGAACGGCAGGTTGGGACGCCTACACTGCAATGACTGAAATGCCTTCAGGATCTGGAAAATATCTTCTAACACTACAAAACGCCTCAACAGGCAATAAATATTTCCGATTAGCGAACGGAAACGGCACAAATCGTTATGGACCATCAGGCTCAAGTGATATTCTGTTGACAAAAGATGCAAGCAACAGTCTTGAAGATTGGAATTCTGGCAACGGAAAGGCTTACTACATCAATGTAGGCAACAGTAGTAATCGCTATGTATTTAAGTCTAATGGCGCGACGTCGAAACAGCTCTTAATTTTTGAATTGCAGGGGGCACCTATATCGGTGACCAGCGTGACAAGAAATCCGTCAGGTACTGTCTTTCCTGGTCAGTCGGTGACAGTGACGGCAACGTTAAGCAGTTCTCTACCAGTTGGTCAGTCTGTTTTTCTGCGCTGTACGAACAGCAACTATTCAACTTCGCAGGTAATTGAATTGTCAGGAAGCGGCACAACTTACGCAGCAACTATTCCGTCGTCTTTAAATACTCCATCCGCTGCTGTTTCTTTCTATGTTTTTACCTCTAGCTCAGTACTGAAGCCAGCAAGTAACGGGTCGAATGCTGATTGGTATACAATTAATTTAAATAATAACGGAGGTTCCAATTTTAACTACACGTTGTCTGCCGGATGGACTACCGCGGCAGATGGTAATTGGAGTTCGGCTGCTACATGGACAGCGAACGCAGTGCCCTCCTCAACTGAGTCGTTAGGTGCGCTTACAATTAGTCATAACGTGACAATGGACTTGAATGCAAATGGCACATCGCTTTCAGTTGCTAACGGAAAATCCCTTTCGATGCCATCAAACACACTTACCCTTACCGGCGCTGCTACAATTGATGGCTCATTGACTTTGGCGGGCAGTACTGCCAACCAGTTTTCGGCTGCCAGCCTTTCAATTTCAGGTACAGGTCAGGTTACAAACAGTTCGACCGCAACTTCAGGAATGCCAGTCAACGTTTCTGGTAATTTTTCAATTGCGGGAAATGGAACGTATACTCACAGTACGTCGAGATCGCCGTTGATCGGAAGTTCTTTCAATTTCGCTGACAATAGCAACTTTGTGTATACAAACTATTCCTTGTTCGCGACAGGCCGAGCCTATGGCAACTTACGCATGATAGGTGGAACAAACTCTAACAACGCCGTGGGGCCATGGCGTGTGAATGGCACGCTTCGCATAAGCGGCGCAACATTTCGCCAACAAGGCGCTACTTCTGGTACCTTGGAAATCGGCGGTGGGTTGCTGGTCGATCAAAATGGTACTTTTCAATCTTCAAATGGAGCAGGTACGGGCACACTGGTTTTTGTAAATTCCGGCCTTGCCTCCGGCGATATTCAAATTGAAAGCGGATCAACCGCTAGCTTTCAAAACATCGCGATTAATTCAGGCAGAACGGTTACAGCAGGTTCCGCCATCACGGCGACCGGTACAACAACGGTTGGCGGTACTTTTAATGTTTCTTCAGCGCTTACGAATACAGGTGACATTACCGTAAACGGCACACTCAATGCTACTGCAAATATTTCCACAACGGGAACATTTACAGTAAATGGAACATTGAATACCGGTACATCAGTGATTTTTGGAGGCACTTTCACGCTTGCCTCCAGTGGCACACTCGGCATCGGCTCTACGGCTGGTATCAGCTCATCTGGCGCAACTGGCAATATCCAAACCTCCAATAGAAATTTCAATACAGCTGCAAATTATACTTACAACGGCTCTGGCAATCAGTCAACCGGCAGCGGTCTGCCAAGCGTCGTAAATAGATTAACGATTGCAAACACAGGCATAGCGCCAAGCAACATCGTCACGCTGTCCAACATTCTCGCTATCACAAGTACCACAAATTCACTGACGCTGACCTCAGGTCGCCTTGATTTGAACAATAAGCAAGTAACGATACCTTCTGGAGGTTCTGTTGCCAATAATGGCGGTGACTTCACCTCTACAGCCGGTCCCCTTGCATTTATTGGAACAGGTTCGCTGTCGGGATCATCCGCGGTGAACTTGCCCACCGTTACAATTGCCGGAGGTGTCAGCTTTGGGTCCAATGCGACAATTGTCACTTCATTACAAATTAATTCAGGCGGCTTCGTGCAAAACGGCGGCACGCCAAACTATGGCACTGGCTCAACCCTTATCTATAATTCTGGTGCGACTTATGGCATCTCCAACGAATGGGTCAACGGAAGCGGCTCCACTGCTCCATTTAATGTGACAATCAAAAATTCAACGGCCTTTTCTTTCGGCAGTATAAACAGTTCCAGAACAGTGCGGGGAGATATTTCTGTTGAAAGTGGCAGCTCTCTGGCCTTGTCCACAGTCAGTGGCGGCGACATCGTAATAAATGGCAACTGGAACCGGCAAGGCACCTTCAATGCCAATAGCCGGCAAGTAGAATTTAACGGCGCTACTGACAATACTATCACAGGTAACGGCGGTATCAATATTCCCTTCCTGCTCATAAACAAATCGGCTGGTAATAGAGTCACGCTCCAGGATGATTTTACCATCACAAACCGGATAATTTTAACGCAGGGCATTCTTGATCTGTCAACCAAAAAGCTGACCTATTCCGGTTCTACGTTTACCCGTACGAACGGAACCATCGAAGCAGGCAGCGGCACAGTAGAATTTACGGGCTCCACCGCTGTAAATATCCCCGCCGGTACCTTCGCCGGCAATATAGCCAATTTTACGGTGAACAATGCCGCAGGCGTTACTCTGAATTCTGACAGAACCATAACCACCGCACTAACGCTTACCTCTGGCGCATTAAGCATCGGCACAACAACACTGAACCTTAGTGGCAGCCTTGCAAGAACGTCAGGCACTATCAGCGCCGCGTCAGGTTCAGTAATCTTCAGCGGCAGTTCGGCACAAACGATTCCTTCCGGTACGTTTACCGGCGCCACCGTCAACAATCTTACCGTCAACAATACAGCGGGAGTCACCCGCTTTGGCAACCTGACCGTAACGACCAATTTTACCGTCAACGGCTTATTCATTCCGGAGGCAGGCGATATCTTTAACGGTGGTACGTTGACGGGCACAGGTACGGTGAGGGTGCTTACAACCGGCAACAACGCATTTTCCACGCAATATGCCTTCACCAACCATACTCTCGCGAATTTAACCGTGCAGTTTACCGGCGCAGCCCAGCAGGGCGTTGGCGGTTCTGTCACCAGCTTTGGGCCCGTTACGATTGATAATGCGGCTGGCGTGGTCATGAATGGCAGCATAACCATAGGCGGGGCGCTTAATTTGACGAACGGCAGCTTAACGCTCAGCGGCAACACCCTCACCGCCAACGGCACCATTTCCGGCAGCGGGTCCCTCACCGGGTCGTCTGCCTCAAACCTGATTCTCGGCGGCACCGGCTCCACGCTCAACTTTACGGAAACCTCTGCCTCCACCCGCACCCTGCGCCACCTGACGCTGAACAGCAATGCCACCGCTACGCTTGGCAACGCACTGGAGATTACCGCCGGCAACAACCCGGGTATCGTGACCGTTGGCAGTGGGGCTAGCCTAACCTCAAATGGCAAACTAACCCTGAAGTCGGATGCGACCGGCACGGCTTCGGTCGGCAACTCGGCGGGCACCATCATCGGAAATGTGACGGTGGAGCGTTTTGTGGACATACCAAAGCAGGGCAGTACACCGGTGACAACCCGCCGCTATAGGGTGCTGACTTCCCCGGTGCAGGGAGCAACCCTCAATGCTTCTTGGCAGGAAGGCATGGTCTTCGACGGCCTAAATGGCAATACTTTTAAACTAACCGGCACCAATACCACCACGACGCCACCCGTTGGCTACGGTACCATGATGACCGGTCGTGCCCAGCAAGACGCGGCGACGGCTAATCCCAATGGTTTTGACATTTGGAACGGCGTACAGAACAATGTGTCCTCTATCCGTTATTACCAGGGTGGCCCCACGGGCGGCCAGTGGCTGGCACCTTCCAGCACGCTTTTCCCCGATGCCTTTAATCGCCAGCAGGCTTATCTTGTATTTATCCGCGGCGATCGGTCGGTTTACGCTCCCGGCGGACCGGCTACCACTACGCTGCGGGCCTCCGGTCCGTTGAAGCAGGGCGATACGGTTTCGGCTACGATTATTGGAAAATCGGCGCAGAACTATACGCTGTTGGGCAATCCATACGCTTCGCAAATTGATTTTAAAAACATCATTGCAGATAACAGCACCAAGATCGAAGACCTGTTTTGGGTATGGAATGCCGCCCTGGGCACAGGCACCGGCAGCTACTCCATTTTGCAGCCCGATGAAGCTACGCCAGGGAACTATGAGATGATCCCGGCTCCTCTTAATTCGACAACAGGTTCTTCTCCGGCCAATAGCATCATCGCCTCGGGCCAGGGATTTTTTGTGGAGCCGAAAGGAAACGACAACACGATGCTTGTATTTAAAGAGAGTTATAAAACCACCTCGGCGCCTAACACGCAGTTGCTGCGCCAGGCCGGCGTGATGTCGGCCACTGCCAAACTGTATATGAACCTGAACACCGCCGACGCCGGTGGTAACAAGATTCTGCTCGATGGCGTGCTGGCGCAGTACAATGAAGCGTACGCCACGTCACCGCGCAACATTGGAAAGGCTGTCAACAACAATAGTGAAAATCTGTCGGTGTTCAAGAATGGCAGCGACTTGATTGTGGCCTCGCAAACTGGTCCGAAAAACGGCGATGTGCTGCAACTGCGGCTATGGAGAACCTCCGAGCAGGATTACCAGTTTGACGTGCAGGGCCAGAACTTTGCCGCAGCCGGCCTCACCGCCGTGCTGGACGATAAGTTTACCGGCACACAAACGCCCCTGCCATTAACGGGAGCCATCAACACCATTCATTTTTCAGTGACTGCCGATGCCGCTTCTAAAGATTCGCTCCGCTTCCGCATACTATTTTCGTCTCCGGTTGTGCTGCCGTTGGTGATCTCAAGCCTGCAGGCGCAGGAAATAGCCGGGAAAGTGCAGGTCAACTGGACGGTAGAGAACGAAGACGGCATCCGGCACTATACAGTGGAGCGCTCAGGCAACGGGCAAAGCTTTACACCTTTGGCTACCACCACAGCCCACGGTGCTTCCGGGACACAGCGATACAATGCTGCCGATGCGGCGCCGGAATTGGTCAACTATTATCGCATTAAAATGACCGGCACTAATGGCGAAATCCGGTATTCTGCGGTGGTGAAAGTGGAGTTGAAAAATGGCCGGCCCAACTTATTGGTTTATCCGAACCCGGTACAGGGCCGGTTGCTGCAGTTACAATTGCAAAATCAGGCTGCCGGCAACTATTCGCTGCGCCTTATCAATACCGCCGGGCAAACGATTCTGCAGCAGCAAATGCGGCACGCCGGTGGGTCGCAGGCTACCCGCCATTCGCTGCCAGCCGGCCTACCGGCAGGCGTTTATCGCCTTGAACTGACGAGTGAGAGCGGAGGGCGGCAGCTACTGGAAGTGTTGATGAATTAGCGTACTTTACCGAACTGGTGGCCTGCCCGGGAATTTAAAGCCTGATGATAAAGGAAAAAATTTCAGGGCCGGGTCGCCAGAAGTTACCGGTTGCACCTCACCAGTACATCGGCGGCCAGTAAATCCTTCGCCCGTTAAAAGACCAGCCCACCCATTAACCCGACAATCCGGAACCAACCGCATAAAATTTTAACGATTGAGCCATGAAAACAAAATTCTTGAGACTCGTATTAGTTAGTTTTTGCCTGCTTTCGCTGGGCACCGGCGTTCTTTCGGCGCAGGAGAGTTCTTCACCCGGTGATGAAGAGGGTGACCCGGATCAAAGACAGGTGCCTATTGATGGCGGACTAGCCCTGCTGTTAGCCGCTGGGGCGGGGTATGGCCTCAAAAAATACCGGTCGGCTGCCAACCGGCAGAAAGCGGCAAAGGAGTCGGACGAACAACGGTAAAAGAACCGAGCACCGGACTGTTGAAAAACCGGCGCCCTGCCAGGTAAAAGATGCCATATTTTTTGTGGCCTGCACAGGTTTGGGTGAATTCCGCAACCGATGTGAGGCTATGCCGGCTTTTCGGGATTTTATTCACATTGTGGCTTTCCGCCTGGCCAAAACCCCGGCGCAGTTTTTTTAATAAAGGCAACACGGTTATCTTTAAGTGACAGGCATCCTACTCGCCATCCAACACCTATCAAAAGTCAACAGCCGGGAGCCCCGGCAAAAGAATCGCTAAATCCTTTATCTCCTTCCTTTTCCTATCAACAACCTTTTCTCCCTCAGCGAACCAGAAGAATAACCACGCTGCCTTCGGGCGGCGACGGCAAATCGCTTTTATCACAGCGCGGCTTTGCTACTGCAACTATTATGAGAAATAGGCTGTTTTTCGAAAAGACAAAAGAAGGGCGCAGCCGCTGCCGGTCGGCGAATTCCTGCCAGCATAGCACCGCTATGTTTTTTGTTGTGCCGGTGAAGGATCGGCTGTGGACACTTATTTCCAGAACGTTTGTTTTTTTGTTGCTGTTTGGCATAAGTCAGCAGCGGGTTTTGGCACAACTTAGTTTCACCAATTCATCACCGGTAACGGAGACATTTACGGGGTTTACCGGTCTTTCGACGCCATCCAACTGGGCAATACAGGGAACGGGAACAGGTTCAACTACCTGGCGGGGTACCAACCAAGCCGGCGGCACAACTGGTGGCTGGTATGGCGATCAAAGCATGTCATTTATAGGTACTGCATCTATCACTAGTGCTAATGCTACCTGGATTCTCCACAACAATACTGGCGTCACCATCATCGGCTTTACCTTCTCTTTCAAAGCGCAGATGTGGCGCAATAATACGTCTGCCTCACCAACGGTTTCTGTTTCCTGGGCAAACAATAGTTCTTCCACCAATCCTGCGCAGGGCCCATTATCTAATACACTAACCAGTCTTTCTTTTAACGATGCTACGACAAGTATCAATACCGGCACAACGCTGTCGCAATCGGTTACTGGCTTATCCATTGCCAGCGGCCAGTACCTTTTTTTCCGCTTTATTCATCCCGGCGGCACAAACAGTGACAACCTGGGATGGGACGATGTGACCTTCACCCCAATCTTCCAAACAACGGCTACCCAGTTGGCTTTTGTTGGCTTTCCAGCAACCGGCACCACCGGCAATGCGGTCGATGGTTTTACGGTAGAAGCACGAACAGCCGGCAATACGGTTGATGCGTTTTATACCGGGCAGGTAACATTAACAAAGGCGTCGGGTAACGGCGCTGTTAATGGTACGCTGACAGCCAATTGTGTAGCTGGCGTGGCGACGTTCAGCAGTGTCGGGTTCAACCAGGCAGGCGCCTATTCGCTTTCGGCAAGCTCTGGATCGCTGACTGCCGCAACTTCAGGCAATATTTTCATCAGCAACCCGCAGACGAATATTTCAGCAAATGACGGCGTAAACTGGGTGGGGGCGAATCAGACACCAGCAGGTTATTCACAATCGATCAACTGCACGTACAACGATTACCGGGTGATGAAGTACCGGAAGGTGTCAACCACTATTGCAACACCAACAGACGGACGCGGACAATGGGTTACGACGATTAATGCGCAGCCTTCGGGTGCCAACGTCTTTAATACGAACTTGACCGGTGGAGGCGGCAATGGATTCTTATTTACCTCTGGAGGTGGCTGCGGCAGCGCAGGCAACTATGATAAGAAGTGGAATTTTGACGGCGTTGGTTCCGGGGCTGTTGACGCAGTGAACGGAATAAAGTACCGGGATCAAAATGGTGGTGGCAATGATATGGGGCTCAACATGAGCCTTCCTGGTTACTACACATTTGTTTTAAAGGATGCCGGCAATACGGCAACAGGTTTTTATGTCGGCCGTACTGCTGCGCCACCAGTCACAATCACCCATACGTCAGCAACTCAGCAATCGGTTGCCGGGACCGGGGCTTACATCTACTTCACTTTAAGTGGAGCGCCGTCGGCTCAGGAAAAATTCTATGTTCGGTATCGAGCTGGGACAAACGATTTTTCCACATCAAAAAACGTTGTTGAAGCAAAACAAATAAATGGCACTACTTGGCGGGCAACGATAAGCGGACAAACGGCTGGCTCAACTATTTATTACTACATTTTTAGTTCGACGATGAGCTTGGGTAGTATCATTTCAAATACAAACCCTGATGCTGATATTGCTTATGAAGCACTGCAGTTTTCCGATAACAATGGCCTTAACTACAGCTACATAGTTCCTTCGGCAAATACTTACTCTTGGAATTTGGCTGGTGGCGGCTCTTGGCTTACGGCCGGCAACTGGTCACCAAACGGCATACCGGGTAGTGGCGATAATGTCACGTTTAGCAACGGTGCAACTGCGACTATCTCAAATGTGCCACAAGCATCACTAACTCGTCTGTCTGTTTCAGGGAATAGCACCATCACGTTAATCACTGCTTCAGATGATACGCTTACTCTTGGCAATCCAGCAACAGCATTCTCCGTCGCTGCGGGGTCCACTTTGAATATTGCTGGAACAAGTTCAGGACCGATAACGATTCTGTTTTCGGGCTCCGGAAACACAGCCACTATCGCAGGTACAGTAAACATACAGGGCGCCACAAACCAGGGCCGATATATTGCCTCTAACAGTAACACTACAGTTACCGGCACTTTATCCATCAACGGGAGTGCCGCATTGCTTACCAGTGCAGCAAATAATCTTACCATTGCTAATGGCGGCAAGTTTCAGCTCGCCGGCACAGCAACTGCGATACCCACAGCAACCTGGAACACCGGCTCTACGCTTGAATTTGCCAATACTTTTTCTTCGCCAACAACCGTTTCATTTGCGGCAACGCCCTTGCCGTACAATATTTCGGTAAATGCCGACATGACCGCCAGCGGCGCAATCAACCTTAACACCAGCCTGACCACGCTCACGATTGCCGGCAATGTCACCGTATCCAACACTGGGCAGGGTAAGCTGAATCTTAATAATTCATCAGGCGCAAAAACGTTTAATATCAGTGGCCTTTATAGCCAATCGGGCGGTACTGTTATCATGGCGCCGGCTTCAGGTGCCACAACGGTGCAAGTGAATGGCAGCGGAACGTCGGTTGTGAGCGGTGGTTCCCTCACGCTTAACGGCGCTTCCGCCACTTCGTCGGCTTTGTCCCTTACCGGAAACCTCATATTATCCGGAGGCACTATCAACATCCAGGATGGCTATTCGCAGCCGGGCACCGGCAACGCTACCATGATCGTCACGGGCAACTTCACCCAGACCGGCGGCACATTTGAATTTCTGACAGCCGCCACCAATGAAAATGCCACGTCTACGCTAAACGTCGCCGGAAACTTTACCAGGTCTGGTGTTGCATCTTTTATGAAGGCTACCGGTGGCCAGGCTGTGAACGGTCAAGCGGCCGGCTATATCAATTTGAATGGCACAAATCAGTCACTAAGTGTTGATGCGGACGTCCCGACGCCAAACAATATCAAGTATAACATCGGGGCCAGTCGTAAAACGACTCTTTTGACCGACATCAAGGCATCAGAGGTCGAGATTGAACCGAATGGTACTTTGTATTGCGGACCCTATAGGATTTTCGTGCCAATACCGATGGCAATTTTATTTGCAGCGGTAATCTTGGCATCGGCAGTGTTGACGGCATCTCAGCAACAGGTGCCGCAGGGAATGTGCGAATGACTAACTTTTTGTTTTTCGATCCTTCAGCAACTTATATCTACAACGGCACCACCCCCCAAATCACCGGCGACGGCCTTCCCGATAACCTATCCGGCACACTCACCATCAACAACAGCTCCGGCGTGGCGCTGTCACAGCCAACCAAAATCGCAACCGGTGGTTCGTTGGCACTCACCAACGGCAAATTGCAATTAGGAAACAACTCACTCACCATGGCCGGCGGCACCATTACCGGCGGCAATGCAACCAGCTATGTACAAACTACCGGCACCGGTCATCTGCGCCGGCTCTTACCCATTAATGCTGCCACTATTTTCCCTGTAGGCAATACCGCATACAACCCCATCACCCTAACGAGTAGCAACGGCGACACCATAGGCATTCAGGTGGTTGACGGCGCCGTGCCCAATGTTGCCGACAACTTGAAAACGGTTAACCGTCGCTGGATGGTAACAAAAGCGGGCGCCGGGCCAGCCACCATTGGTGTTACAGCGCAATACAACAACGGTGAGGCCGGGGCAGGGTTTACAACATCGCCAGTATTCATTGGCCTTTATCACAACAACTGGACGCAGCAAACGGCCACCCATGCAGGCAGCAATCCGTTTACGGTCACCACAAATTCGCCGCTGTCGGCCACCATTCCGGCTACCGCCGGTGCCGCCTATTTTGCCATTGGCAGCGCCGGGGCTTTTTCCAGCGCACCGGTTGTCACCACCACCGCTATGCCGTCGCTGATCACCGCCACCGGCGCCACGCTTGGCGGCACCCTGGTGACCGCCGGTGTGCCGGCTGCCACCGAAACGGGTGTGGTGTTTTCGGCTACCGCCGATAATGCTCTGCCGGCAGTGAACGGCAGCGGCGTCACCCGGCTGGCTTCGGGTACAATAGTCGAAGGACCTTTTTCAGTACCCGCAGTTTTGTTGCAGCCCAACACCCAATACAGCTTCCGCGCCTATGCCACGGCCGACGGCAACACGTTTGTTTACGGCGGCACGGCAGCGGCAACGTTTTACACGTTGGCCAATGTGCCGGCAGCGCCCACTGTCAACGGAGCCACGGCCGTTACCCTCAACGTGGCTGTGAACGCCGCAAGTAATCCGCCGGCAACTGCTTTTGCCATTTTTGAAACAACCACCAACCGATGGGTGCAGGCCGATGGCTCGCTGGGCAATACCGAGGCCTGGCTCACGGCTGCGGCCTGGGGCACCAAAACAGTTACCGGGCTATCGTCGTCCACCACCTACACGTTTGCGGTAAAGGCCCGCAACGAGGCAAATGCCGAAACGGTGTTGGGACCATCGGCCAGCGAAACGACGCTTGGATGTACGGCGCCGACGGGCCTTGCGGTATCCACCATCACCAATACCGGCGCCACCATCGCCTGGACCAGCACCGGAGTATTCGATTACGAATACATTGTCAGCACCTCATCTACTCCACCGGCAGGCGGCACAGCCATCACTGGCACCACCGAATTTGTCAGTGGCCTGGCCAGCGCCACCTTTTACTACCTGCACGTGAGGGCCAAATGCGGGGCCAATTTCAGCCCCTGGGCCACGTCCGATCCCTTCCGTACCGCCGATGCGCCAATGGGGTTGATCACCTGGGTGCCGGCGGCACAAATGAATTTTGGCACCAGTCCGTTCCCTCCAACATCGGCCGACAACCGCCTTACGATCACAGGTCTTACCCGCGGCAGCGGGGTGTCAACCGCCACAACGGGTCCCAACTCCACCACGGCGGCTGCCAATGCCTGGGGTGGTTATGGCTGGCAAGCTGCCCCCAACCAGGACATCCGGTTTACGGTGGCCGCCAACAACGGTTACCAGCTAAGCTTCTCTGCCTTGCAGTTGTCGTATCGTATTTCTGGCTCCGGCCCGCCATCCGCCGCGCTGAACTACGCCATTGGCAATGGCCCCTTTGCCAACATTGCCACACTAAACTTCTCATCAAACACCGCTGGAAATTCAGTCGCTCCCATCAACCTGGCTGCTATTACGGCGCTGCAATACTTAGCGGCAGGTACCGTGGTCACGTTCCAACTTTTACCAGCCCCGGCTTCCGATAACAAGGGCACTTTTTACATCTATAACGAAGGCCTGGTAGTAAACGGTTCGGTATCGGCGGCACTGGCAGCCCCGGTAGCCAACCCTGTGACAACGATTTATCCCACTTGTTTTACGGCAACCTGGAATCCGGTGCCTTCGGCAACCAATTATTACCTGGATGTGTTGCAGGACGGAAGTTCATTGGATACGGCCTCTACCACTATTGCCGGGTGGTCATTTAAAACGAATCTGGCAGCCAACAGCGGCATTGCAGCAAACCTGGGTCAATTGCTGACAACAAGTGGCGGCACAAACACTCCCACGGTTTCTTCGGAAACCGCCGCCGCGCAAGATTGGCGAACCGGCAATGGAACCAAATCCTGGACGGTAACGTTGAGTACAACGAATTACTACAACCTGAAACTTTCATCGAAACAGCGGTCGTCGAATACCGGTCCCCGTGACTTTAAGGTGCAATACCGAATTGGCGCCGGCGCCTGGACCGATTTAACGGCAGTGCCGCTACTGGCCGATAACTATACCGCGGGAGTGCTCAACAACATTTCCCTCCCCGCTGCCTGCGACAACCAGGCGTCGGTTTCGCTGCGTTGGGTCATGACTTCTGACCTTTCCGTTGCCGGTGGCGCTATCAGCTCTTCCGGTGCCAGCAATATTGATGATATCAAGATAACGGGCAACCTGGGTTTGTCAACCACCTATGTGCCGGGATACAGCAACCTTAGGGTGGGCAACAACACCTCCTACTCGGTTACGGGGTTATCACCCGCCACCAAGTACTATTTTGTTGTACGGGCAGAGGCGGCAAGCATCTCAAGCGCCAGCTCCAACCAAATTACCACTACCACCACTTCCATTGCCAACGCCGATTACCGCAGCCGCGCCACCGGCAACTGGAACAGCGCTGCTACCTGGGAATACGAATCCGGCTGCAACAACACCTGGACGGTAGCAACCGTACCACCGGCATCCACTAACAATGTCACCATCCGCAGCGGCCACACTGTTACGCTGGATGTTAATCCAACGATTGGTGCTGGCAAAATCATTACGGTTGCCAATGACGGTTCGCTTCAAACCGGTGCCTTTGCCATCACCGGCGCCGGTGGGTTCAGCCTCTCACCGGGCGGAAAACTTTCGATTGGCGCAGCCAATGGCATCACCGCTTCGGGAAGCAGTGGTGCTGTTCAGGTAACCGGCACTCGCAGCTTTGATCCAGCAGCACACTACACCTACAACGGAGCCGCCAGCCAGGCCACCGGCAACGGATTGCCGGCCGCCATCACCGGCTCTTTAACCATCGCCAATGGCGGAGCGGCCGGCAACAACACGGTCACGCTCACTACCAATAACACCACGGTAAAATGGCTGGCGCTGGACAATGGCCTCTTTGCGGCCGGCACCAGCCAGCAATTGAATATTGATGGAAATGGCACGGTTACCGGCAATGGCGGTCAGTGGGCCACCACGGCTGCCGGCGGCACGCTCAACTTTGCCGGACCCGGTACCATCAATGGCAGCACAACATTGAACTTGTTGAATGTAAACATCACCACCGGCACGCTGGCGCTGGCCACGGTGCCAGTTATTCGCGGCACGCTTACGATTAATGGCGGCAACCTTAATGCTGCACCGGTTTATGCAGCCGGCTCGGTGCTACAGTACAACACAAACTATGGCCGCTTTGTCGAATGGTCAGCCGTTGGCCTAGGAACAGTAGGTACCACCCCGGGCTACCCCGACCATGTGGTGGTAAATGCCGGCACGCTGGACGTGTATAACAATGCCTCGAACACCGCAAGGGCACTGAACGGCAACCTTACCATCAGCAGCGGCGCTGCCATCAATTTCAATGGCATGAATGCCGACTTCACGGTTGGTGGAAACCTGACGGTGGCCGGCACGCTGAACATGAACAGCATGAGCAAGGCGCTGATTGTGAAAGGAAACCTGGGTTACACCGGCACACTGAATTTATCATTCGCAATGGGCGGGGACCTGTATGTTGGTGGTGATTATACAAACAATGGCACCGGAAACAACTTTATCGCCAACAACAGGGCGGTATTTTTTAACGGCGGCATTGCCCAAACAATTAGCGGCACCAATGCCACCGGCGGTTTTGATTTTCCCTATCTCTTCATCAACAATACAAGTGGCGGCGTTTCGCTGGGCAAACCCATCACGGTTTCGGGCGGTCTGACGCTCACATCCGGTATTCTCACCACGTCACCGGCAGCCGGTTTAACCATCAGCGCAACGGCAGCTAATGCAATAAACGGTGGCAACGCCGGCTCTTTCATCAATGGCCCTGTTCTGTGGCGCCTGCCCTCCAACCTTGCGGGTACCAGCACTTACGCCTTCCCGGTAGGCAAGGGCGACACCTACCTGCCGCTTTCGCTCAATAACCCTACCACCGGCGGCACCGGTCCGCTGGTGCAGGTGGAGGCGTTCAACACCGCGTCGGGCGGTACGCCAAACAACACAACGGTCAGCAGTGTTAGCAATACGGAGCATTGGAACATAACGGTGGCCTCGGGCAATCTTACCGGCACCAGCCTTTCGCTGGGACGGCAAACCGCCCTTGGTGGGTTAAATGCAGTTGGCCAGTCGGGCAATGGCCAGGCGAATGGTACCTATCATTCGCTTGGCGGCACGGTAAGTGCCACCAGTGTTACTAATTCTGCCAATACAAACAGCACCGGCTTTTTTGCCCTCGTGTCCCTGGTGCCACCACCTGGTATCTCTGATTTTACCTCTAACAATCCAAGCAGCACAAAACAAGGGTACACCGGTTCTATCGTCACCATCACCGGCTCCCATTTCAACAATGCCTCTGCCGTTACCATCAACGGTATTGCCGCCACATCATATACCGTCAACAGCAATACGCAGATCACGGCAACCGTGGGAGCGGGGCTGCCGCTGACCGGGCAGATCACCATCACCACACCGGCCGGGCAGGTTACCTCGGGCCAAACCTTTACTTACCTGGGATACATTACCGCCGCCACCGGCGACTGGAACACTGGCGCCACCTGGCTTGGGGGCAACGTACCACCGGTAAACAGTGTTGCCACCATAGCGCATGCCATCACGGTAAACGCCGCGGTGGCCAACACGCCGGCGACTGTTACCGTGGCGGCCGGTGGCATCATCACTTTCGGCAATGCCGGCAATTTACCTGTCAACAATAGCTTTACCAACAACGGCACAGTGGTCATGACGGACGGCGGCAAAATCACCATGAACGCCAATTCATCCTTCACCAACGGCGGCACCTTTACCTATGGCACCGGCACGGTGGTGGTCAATGGCGGCCTGGCGTCAACGGTGACCATCAACGGCAGTTTTAATCTGTATAATGTGGAAGCCAATGGCGGCGTGAAGTTTACGAACAATGCGGCCATCAACGGCACGCTGCTGATGAACCAAAACAGCTACGTGAATGTGGACGCGCCGGTGTACCGCACCAATTCAGTGCTGAAGTACAACACGGGCGGCCTGTTCGGCCGTACCTCGGAGTGGGGCACACTGGCCGGTGCCGGTTATCCATGGCATGTGCAGCTTTCGGGCAATACCACTCTTAACGCGACGGGCAATGGTGGTTCCAACATCACTATCCCGCTGGCACTGGCCGGCGACCTCACCATTGATCCAGGCTCCAGGTTTTACATGCAGTACAACAGCCAAAGCATGGATTCGTCTTTGCGCATCCGGGGCAACCTGGTGTTGAATGGTGAACTGGCCGGTTCGCAGAAGATAGGTGCCGATGTTTACATTGGTGGCAACTGGACAAATACCGGTTCGTATTTCCCCGATAACCGGGCCGTTTTCTTCAACGGCATTTCCAAACAAACCATCACCCGCAGCGGCGGCGAAACGTTTGACTACCTCATTATCAACAAAACGGCCGATTCGGTGGTGCTGGCCAATAACATCACCGTCAACAAAATCCTCACGTTCACGAAAGGCAACATCGCCACCGGCAGCAACAACGTGATCATTCCGGCCAATGCCGCCATTGGCGGTGCCGGTTCGGGCACGGGCTGGGTACAAGGCAATTTGCAAAAATGGGTGGCAGACGGTTCGGGTGTAACGGCAAGCTTTGAGATAGGCCGGGCAGATGCTTACCGTCCGGTTAGTCTGACGTTCAACACCGTTTCCACGGCCGGATGGCTGACCGGCTTCGTCACCGCCGGCAATGGCACGCATCCGCAATTGCCGCTGTCGGGACTCGATGCCGCCAAAACCGTAAAACGCTGGTGGAGCTTCAGCCAAAGCGGACTGTCGTTCACGCATTATACCGGCAACTTTACCTTCAGCAGTGCCGATGTAGCCGGTAATACCTCCGCCTACCAGCTCCGGCTTTTTAGCGGCGGCACTTGGACGGCCCCGGCCACGGGTACACGTAATCCACTTTCCACTGAGGGCAGCAATTTCACTGGTATCGGTGAGATTAGCATCGGCGAAATTTCGGGCCCGCCGGTGATTGCCACAGAGCCCACCAACCAAAATAACTGCGGCGGCAACACTAGCTTTTCCATCGCTACCACCAGCACGCCGGCACCTTCCATTCAATGGCAGGTAAGCACCGATGGCGGCATCACCTTCAGCAATCTCACCAATAACAGCACCTACAATGGTGCCACCACCACCACGCTAACCATTACCACACCCACGACAGTGCTGAACAATTACCGCTACCGGGCTTACATCACCAACATCAATGGATCGGACACGTCGGTGGCAGCCCGTTTGCTAGTAGGCAACAACTGGGTAGGCACCACCGATACCGACTGGTTCAAACCCGGAAACTGGACCTGCGGCGTGCCCACCATTGCCACGGATGCAATTGTCATTGGCGGACTGACGAACTACCCGGTGGTGAATAGCGCAACCGCCGGCATTCAGAATCTGGCGATGAATGCAGGAAGCACTTTAACGGTGAACAGCACCCTGCAAATTGCCGGTGCCATTGCCAACAGCGGAACGTTTACGGCTTCTTCCGGAACCATCGAGTACAAAGGCAGCAGTCTGCAAACGGTGGCCGCCGGCACGTTCAACGGTGCCATAAACACACTGGTGATTAACAACACGGCCGGTGTAACCTTTAACAGCAATCAGAGTGTTTCCACGAAACTATCCCTGGCTGCCGGTACGCTGAGCGTTAGCGGCGGCAATACTCTTACGGTGCAAGACAACGGCCTGGTAGAGCAATACGCCGGTACTGTGGCCGCACCGCCGGCCTACGGCAATGGGGTAGGGGTGGATGTTTCTTATCTCGGTTCCGCAGACCTTTCGGCAACGACGCTGCTGCTGCCATCGGCCGGTAAGGTTCGTCATTTTACAGTGGCGATGGCAAATGGCGCCAGAACCGTTAGCACTACCGTCGGGCAGGCAATAACAATCAATGGAAATCTCTCCATAACCACCGGAAACCTCGACCTGCGGGGCGTTTTGTCGGTGGCCGGCCACTGGATGCGCCAGGCGACCAACACGGGCTTCGCCGCAAATGGAAATGCGGTGACCTTTAATGGTACGGCCGCGCAAACGGTCAGCAGTGGAACCATCGAAACCTTCGCCGGGTTTACACTGGATAACGCGGCCGGCTTATCGTTGGCAACAACCACGGATCTGTTCATCAATGGCACCCTGACCTTTTCATCAGGAAAATTCACGACGAATCAGGGCCATGTCATCATCAGCAGTTCGGGTTCCGTTGCAGGAGCAGCCGATGGCAGTGGCTGGGTGGTAGGCAACTTGCGCAAGTGGATAGATGCCAGCAATCCCGTCAGGACCTTTGAAATCGGCGGAACTGATTTCTATCGGCCGGTAGCCGTAACATTCACCAATGTCAGTACGGCTGGGTACATCGGTGCCACTGTGACCACGGCCAACGGCCCCCATCCGCAGCTATCCGCTTCCGGGATTGACGGGGGTAAATCGGTCAGGCGTTGGTGGACGATCAGCAACAGTGGCGTGAGCTTTACGAACTACGCCGCAACGTTCAACTTTAAGCCCGCCGATGTGCAGGGCCAGCCGTCCGACTACGTCGTCAGGGCTTACAATGGTACATCCTGGCTGGCAGCCAACACCACTGCAAAACTCCCACTTTCCACAACAGCCACCGGTTTAAATACCGTGGGCGATTTTGCCATCGGCGAAATTTTAACCCCACCGCAAATCACGCAGGAACCTATAAACTACGATGCCTGTGGCAATACCGCAACGTTTGTTATACAAGCCGCAGGTACGCCGCCACCGGCTATTCAATGGCAGGTTAGTGCCGATGGCGGGGCTACGTTCACCAACCTGACCAACACCGGCATCTACAGTGGTGTCACAACGGCCACACTGTCACTGAACGCACTCACCACGGCTTACAATAACTATCGCTACCGGGCTTACATCACCAACATAAACGGCTCGGATACCTCACTATCGGCCCGCCTACTGGTGGGCAACAACTGGGTGGGCACAACCGATACCGATTGGTTTAAAGGCGGCAACTGGACCTGTGGCGTGCCGACCACTGCAACCGATGCCATCGTAATTGGTGGATTAACGAATTACCCGGTAGTTGGTACAGGAACCGCCGGCATACGAAATCTTACCATGCAGGGTGGAAGCACCTTAACGGTAACCGGCATCCTGCAGATCACCGGTGCCATTACTGCGTCCGGAATGGTGAATGCAGCCAACGGCACCATCGAATACAGCGGTGTTTCCGCACAGGCCGTAACGGCCGGCACGTTTAATGGCGCCATAAAAAACCTGGTGATCAACAACAGCGCCGGCGTAACGTTCAACACCAGCCAAACCGTAACCACAAAATTCACCCTCTCGGCTGGCGTGTTGGGCATGGCGGGCGGCGCCTTCTTAACAATCGCGGACGGGGCATTGGTAGAACAGGTAGAAGGTTCGGTGGCAGCTCCGCCGGCCTACGGCAATGGGGTGGGAGTGGACGTATCGTACCTTGGCGCCAACGACCTGGCCTCGACACCTTTGCTGACGCCCACCGCAGGTAAGTTGCGGCACCTCACCCTCCACCTTTCGAACAACACAAAAACGGTGAGCACCACTGTAGGACAGGGGATCACGGTCACCGGTAACCTGGGGATTAGTGCCGGCACCTTAAATCTCAACGGAGTTCTTTCTCTTGGCGGAAACTGGACACGGACGCCGGTCTCCGCAGGCTTTACACACAACAACAATGCGGTGATGTTCAATGGCACGTCGGCCCAGACGATAAGCAGCGCCAGCACGGAAAACTTCGGCAACCTGACGCTGAACAATGCAGCCGGGCTAACCCTTTCTACTACCACTGATCTGGTCATTGGCGGTACCCTGACCTTTGCCGCAGGCAAATTAACAGCCGGCAACGGAACCGTTACTATCGGCAGTGGGGCATCGGTATTTGGCGCAGGCGATGGCACAGGTTGGGTGATAGGCGATCTGCGCAAATGGATACCCGGAGGAAGCAACGTTCATCGCATGTTCGAGGTCGGTGGTCCTGATTTTTACCGGCCGGTTGAACTTGGCTTCAGCAACGTAACCACAGCCGGTTTTGTGTCGGCTTCAGTCACTGCCGCGGATGGTGATCATCCACAGTTGGCAAACGCTGGACTCGATCCGGCAAAAACGTTGCGACGTTGGTGGACCCTTACCAACAATGGAGCCGTATTTGGAAACTATAGCGCCACCTTCTTTTTCAAAGCAGGCGACGTAAGAGGAAACCCAACAGCCTACACGATTCGCCGTTATCGCAGCAACGCCTGGTCAGGTACTAACACAATAACAGCCGGAAGCCTGTTCACCATGGCGACAGGTATCACCACCGATGGCGATTTTGCCATTGGCGAAATAAACCTACCGCCAGCCATCACCCAGCACCCCGTGTCACCTACTTCCTGCACCGGCGCCGCCACGTTCACCGTGCAGGCATCCGGTACGCCAGCACCGGCCTTTCAATGGCAGGTAAGCACCAACGCTGGTGGCAGTTTTAGCAACATCGCCGACAATACCATTTATGCGGGGGCTGCCACCGCCACGCTTACCGTGAACGGCAACATCTCTATGAACGGCTACCAGTACCGGGCACGGGTTTTCAATATCAACGATACATTGTACTCCAACCCGGCCACTTTGTATGCCGGCAATTACTGGCTCGGCGGCACGGACGACTGGTTCACTGGCGCCAACTGGAGCTGTGCGGTTCCCGGTACCACCACCGATGCCATTATCCCCGCCGGAAAACCGTTTGACCCGGTCGTTAATAATGCAATTGCTTCGGTTAAATCGCTGACGCTGGATGCCGGTGCTGTACTCAGGATCAACAGCCGCCTGCGGATAGCTGGTGCCGTGAGCCAGGCTGGCAGCATCACGGCTACCGACGGCACCATCGAGTTCAATGGCACAGCGGCACAAAACCTGTCCACCCTCGTTTTCACGGGGCCCATTGCCAACCTGGTAATGAACAACGCGGCCGGCGTGCAACTGGCGGCACCAGTGTCGTTACGGGATACGCTTTTCCTGCAGGCCGGCACGCTCACGATGACGGCTGCCGGCACCCTCTCCGTGGCCGACAACGGCTCCGTTGAGCATGTTAGCGGCGCAGTGCTGCCGGCCATTACCTATGGCAATGCCACGGGCGTGGACGTAGCTTACCGCGGCAACACCACCCAATCGGGTACTCCGCTGTTGCTGCCGGCTTCCGGCAAGGTGCGTAACCTGGCCATTGCCCTCGCCAACCCCGGCGCCACAGTCACGACCTCCGCCGCTTCCGTTAGCCTGGCCGGCAACCTGGCCATCACCGGCGGCAACCTGGCGCTCGGCGGATCGTTTACGCTGGCAGGAAACTGGAACCGGTCCGCTACCAGCACCGGCTTTAGCGCCGGCACACAAACGGTCACATTCAACGGCACCACCGCTCAAACCCTCCGGCGGCCCGGCGGCGAAAGTTTTTATGCGCTCAGCCTCAACAACCCGGCCGGCCTCCGGCTCGACAGTGCCACCAAATTATCTATCGGCAACAGCCTGGCTTTTACCAGCGGGGTGATCGTAACCGATACCAACCGGGTAGTGTTGTCGGCCGGCGCCGTTCTTAGCGGGGCGGCAGCAGCCACCGGGTGGGTGGCGGGCCTCCTGCAAAAAGCAGTGGGCACCGGCGCCCAAACGGTCCATTTCGAAGTTGGCGATGCTGCCGCCTATCGTCCCCTCCAGGTAGCCTTCACCAGCGTGCAGGCGGCCGGCAACCTGCTGGCCTCTCTTACCCAGCAAGACGGTGAGCACCCCGACCTGCCCGGTTCCTACATCAACCCGGCGAAAAACGTAAACCGGTATTTTACCCTGGTGCCGGGCGGAGGTTTCACCATGGCGCCCAGCAGCACGGCCAACATCAGCCTGCGTTACCTTGACGCGGATAAAGATCCCGGCACATCACAAGGGAACTTTGTGGTACGGCGGTACAGCAACACCGGCTGGTCGCCGTTCAATTCGGTAAACAACAGTATATCAAATACCACCACGGTGCTGGTGGGTGGGTTGGCAGGCTTTAATGAATTTGTGGTAGGCGAATGCCTCACCGCCGATGCTTCGGACCTGACCGTGGCCGTGGCTGACACTTGCCGCAATATGCCGGCCACTGTAGTCCTTCGCTCCACTTCGCTGGCCGCCGCTACCTACAATGTTACCTGGCAGCTTTCGGGCAGCAATAGCACGGGCCTTCAAAGCACGAACGTGACTTTCAGCGGCAGCCCGGCCACCGGCAGCTTTTCCACGGCACCGTTAACTACTGCGGGTTCCACTACCATCACCATCTCCGCCATTCAACTGGCCAGCACCCTGCAATGTTCGCCGGTGCTCAGCAGCGGCAACAGTCTGTCCTTTACCGTTCGCACTGCGGCTACCAGTCCAACTTCCATAACAGCCACCGCCAGTTCCATCTGTACCGGCGGCAGCACCAAACTGACGGTGAACGGCGGCAGCCTGGGCACTGATGGTTCGGTATGGACCTGGTACGAAGGCGCAGGCTGTGGCGGTATATCCATTGGTACCGGGCCATCCATCCAGGTATCGCCGGCGGTAAATACCACCTACTCTGTACGGGCCGAAGGCACCTGCGGCAACACGGCCTGCGTCAACCTGCTGATAACGGTAGGCGGCAGTAATCTTTGGACGGGTACGAAAAACACGACCTGGGCCGATAGCCTGAACTGGCAATGCGGTTTTCCGCCCCTGCCGCAGCATGCAGTGGTGGTACCCGCTTCACCGGCGGGCAACCGCTTTCCCGAACTTTCCTCCGATGTGGCGGTGGCCTCGCTCACCTGGGCATCACCGGCCACCCTCACCCTCAACGGGCAGTCGCTGACCCTGGGCGCTCTTTCGGGCAACGGCAGCTTTAGCGGCAGCAAAACCGCTTCGCTGGTGCTCAACGGCGGCACGGCGCCGCTTTCGTTCAGCCAGGCCGCCGACACGGTCTCCAATGCCCTCGACAGCCTCGTCATCACCGGGGGCAGCTTTAGCCTGGCCTCGCGGCTGGCGATCTACAACCTGCTGGACCTTGCCGGTGGGAGTTTAAACCTCGATGGAAAATCTCTGGTGTTGAAATCGAACTTCAGCGGTACGGCCAAACTGGCCGAATTGAAAGGTGCCTTGAGTGGCGAAACCAACGTCACGGTGGAGCGCTACATTCCAAAGCTCAACGGCCGCAAATGGCGCCTGGTGACGGCCCCCGTCAGCGGGCCCTCGCTCAACACCTCCTGGCAGGAGGGCATGACCAAGGCCAATGGCGTCCACCAGCTCACTGGCTCGTCCGCCCCGGCCACGCCGGTGCCCGGCTACGGCACCATCATCACCGGCCACGGACAGGGATCGGCAGCCAATGCCAACGGCAATGGCTTTGACTACTGGGACCTGATTCGCATGGCCGCTTCGTCGGTACGGCGTTATGCCGGTGCGCCCAACCCGGCCGACGCCTGGTGGGAATGGTTCAACAATACCACCACCCCCGGCGCCTTTAATGGCAGCCAGGCCTACCTGCTTTTTGTTCGGGGCGACCGCTCGGTGTACCTGCCGGTAGAGCAACACGGGGTAGGGGCCACCACCCTCCGCGCCACCGGTACCCTGCGCAAGGGGCCACAGTCGTTTACGGTGTACGGTTCGGCGGTGCAAAGCCATACCATGATCGGCAATCCTTACCCCGCACCGCTCGACTTTGGAAAGCTGTATGCCGCCAACCCCGGCCTGGTGAAACGTTATTTCTGGCTGCTCAATTCCGGCCTTTCGGGCCAGTACGGCGCATGGCAGTTAGTATATGGTTTTCCCGACGGCACCTGGCAGGCCCTGCCAACGCCGCTCACCACGCCTAACCAGGCAATGGGCAACACCACCGATGCCATTATCCACTCCGGCAGCGGCTTTTTGGTAGAGCCCGAAAAACCCACCACCGAGCCGGCCGGCCTCCAGGTTCGGGAAGAGCACAAAGCGGTGTTGGAACCCACCGTGTCGCCATTCCGGGTAGCGGGCGCCGGCGATAAACTGGCACGGCTCTACATCAACCTGACGGAAGGGACCCCCACCGGCTACAATTTGCTCGACGGCGCCGTAGCCCTTTGGGACCAGCGCAGCCACGGAAAAACAGAAGAGGTAGGCAAAGCCGTCAACACAGGCGAAAACCTTTCCATTTTTAAGGCCAACCGCGACCTGATACTGACGGCCGGCGCCACGCCAAAAGCCGGCGACACCCTGCGCCTGCGCCTTTGGAACACGGCGTCCCGCACCTATCACCTTCAGTTAATGGCGGTGAACCTACAAACAATGCCACTCACCGCCTGGCTTTGGGATGCGCACCTGCGCACAAGAAAGGCCATTCCGGTCAGCGGCGAAATCCTGACCACTCCGGTGGTGGTGGGCACCGACGCTGCCTCCCGCGATCCCCGGCGTTTTTCCATTGTCTTTGAACCCGGCCTGGTTCCGCTGCCCCTGGTGGTGGCGGCCCTCAAGGCCGAAGAGCAGGGCACCGGCGCCGCGCTGGAGTGGACGGTGCCCAACGAAACCGGCACCGCCGCCTACGAGCTGCAAAAAAGCACCGACGGCGCGGCCTTTACCTCCCTGGCCACCGTGTCGGCACGGATGGCCACCGGTCCCCAGGTCTATACCGCCTTCGACCCGCAACCGGCCGCCATTACCTGGTACCGGCTGAAGCTCCTCGGCGCCAATGGCGAAAAGGAATTCTCGGCCGTGGTACGCCTGGCGCTGCGCCACCGCCGCGAGGGCATGGCCGTGATCCCCAACCCGGTCAGCGGGGGGGTGCTTAACCTGCACCTGCAGAACAAGCCGGCCGGCCGCTATGGGCTTCTGATCCACAACGCCGCCGGACAGGAGGTGGTGTCAAAAACGCTGCAACACCCCGGCGGCACATCGGTGGTGCCGGTCGGGCTGAATGGGGCGTTGGCCGAAGGAATTTATACCCTCACCCTAAAGGCCCCCGGAAAAAAGGTGGAAAAAACGACCTTTCTGGTTCGGTAGCGTGGATCGAAAGCGTTGACAATCTTGCCACTAAGTAAAAAATACTCCCAACGGAGGAGCCATTTTCGGGCAAAATTGGTTAGCTTCGCCCCGCAAAACAACACCGGCCCGGCCCACAATCTGCCGCCGGTGAAGCGCCTTACATTTAATTTTTTTACCGTTATTTGCAGTCTCAAGACTGAAACTAACTGAGCCCGAAATGCCTGTGTCAAAAACCATTAACCAAGTATTTTTACTTATCCTCCTGGCAGGTTTCACCGGTGTGGTTTCCTGTGGCACGCCCAAAGACATTGTTTATTTCCAGAACATTTCCCGCGATACCACCCTTCAAAACACCGTTTCCAAAAATTTCGACCTGAAAATTAAGCCTGACGACCTCCTGTATGTCGGCGTGACCTCCGCTTCGGCCGAACAGTCTATGCTGTTTAATGCCCCCCAGGTGGCGGCCATTGGTGGCACGGGCACCGGCGGGGGCACCACCTCCGGCTACCTGGTGGACAAGGCCGGCAATATTCAATTGTACAAACTGGGCGACGTAAAAGTGGCAGGGCTCACGCGAACGGAAGTAAAAGACAAATTGCAGCGGGACCTGGGCCCTTACCTGAAAGAGCCGGTGGTGACGGTGCGGAACCTGAACAACCGCATCACGGTGTTGGGAGAGGTGGGCCGGCCGGGGGTGCTGCCGTTGCAGACCGACCAGATTACCTTAACGGAGGCGCTTGGCCAAAGCGGCGACCTGAAAATTACCGGCAAACGCGACAATATACTCATCATACGTCAAACCGAAAATGGCAAGGATTTTAAGCGGGTGAACCTGTTGGACAACTCTGTTTTTTCCTCACCCTATTATTATCTGCAAAATGAGGATGTTGTTTACGTGGAGCCGGATTTGAAGCGAACAAGCAACCAGCGGAATCAGGTTATTCAATGGATTGTGTCGGGCACTGGATTGATCGTTTTTTTGGTTGACCGGTTGTTTTTCAGATAAACAAATTCTATGAACGAGCAGCAGTTTTTTAAAGAAAAGAATGAGGGCAATATCGTTGTGCAAACCGTGCAACGCTACCTGCCGTTTTGGCCCTTGTTCCTGCTGACTGTTGCCATGGCGTTGAGTGTGGCGCATGTCTATCTGCGCTCGCAGCCGCGCAATTACCTGGCTTCCGGCAGGGTATTATTGAAAGATCCCAACCGCAATGGCTCCGATTCCAAAGTGCTGGATGCACTGAACATCTTCGGCGAAAAAAAGATCGTGGAAAACGAGATCGTCGTTCTCAGGTCCTCTGGTATTATGCAGGAGGTAGTAAAACGCCTCGACCTGTATGCGACCATCTACAATGAAGGCAGGGTGAGAACAGAAGAACTATACAGGGGCGATGCCCCGGTGACCTTTGTGGCAGTGGATAAAGACTCGGTTTTTTACGGAGGCAGACACTATTTTTCAGTTGACTTCGATAAAAATGAATTAACGCTGAATGAAAAACGCTATCCGTTGGGTGGCACGCTTTCAATCGGCGGCACAACCTACCGAATCGTACCCAATCCGGCCTATACCAAGGCAGCCGCGAAAGTCAAAAACTTCTTCGTCGTATTTAACGGTGTGGAGGGAACAGCCGGCGGATTGATGGGCGGCCTCACCGCCAATCCGTTGTCAAACCAGTCCACTGTGATTGATGTAAAGCTGCAAACACAGGTGCCGCAAAAAGGCAAAGATGTGCTGAACAACCTTTTTGCCGTTTACAACGAACACACCATCACCGAAAAAAACCTCACCGCTGCCAAAACCCTGGCCTTTATCGAAAACCGCCTGGGTCTGATCACCAACCAGTTAGACAGCGTTGAAAAAGGGGTACGGGATTACAAAACCTACAACAATGTCTATGACCTGGGCACCCAGGCTCAAATGTACCTGGGCAATGTGCAGCAATACGATAATCAGAAAAGCCAGCTCGAACTGCAATTGGACGTATTTGATGCCATTGCTGCTTATGTCAATCGAAAAGGGGGCAAACAAGGCACAATGCCCTCGCTGATGATGGTGAGCGACCCAACCCTTGCCGGGCTCATGCAGCGGATGTACGACGCGGAGTTTACCTTGGAAAAAGCGATGCAGGTTTCGGGCGAACGCAGCGATGTGGTGCTTTCGGCCACCGAAACGGTGGAGCAGGTACGCCAGGACATCCGCGAAACCATGGCCAGCTTGCGCACCAATCTGTTAACGGCCCGCTCGGCCGTCAACCGCAATATCAGTGCGGCAAACAACCTGCTGAAAGGTGTGCCGCAAAAAGAGATCGGCTTGGTCAACATTAACCGCCAGCAGGCCATTAAAAATCATATTTATACCTTTTTGCTGCAGAAACGGGAGGAAACGGCCCTCAATTCTGCCTCTACCATCGCCGACCTGCGCATCATTGAAAAAGCTTCGGCCAGTGGTCCTATTTCGCCAGTTCCAAAAAACTATTATCTAGGTGGGCTCCTGATCGGCATTTTGGTAGCGGCAGGTTTTGTGTTTTTCCGCGAGCAGTTAAGCCGGCGAATTCTTTTCCGCCAGGAGATCGAGCAACGCACCGCTGTACCCATCATTGCCGAACTGCCGCAGTTGCACAGACCTTCGCCCATTGTCATCATGGACGGTAAACGCACCGCCGTGGCCGAGCAGTTTCGTTCACTCCGCACCAACCTCACCTTCATGGGTATCAATAGCGGCGCCAACACCATCCTGTTGACGTCCTCCATATCCGGCGAAGGCAAAAGTTTTACGGCCATCAACCTGGCCATTTCCTTTACGCTGACCGGCAAAACCGTGGCCCTCCTAGAATTGGATTTGCGTAAGCCCAAGATCAGCTCCCTACTCGAATTGCCGCGCCATCCGGGCATCTCCAACTACCTGGTTTCGCAGGCTTCGCTCAACGATATTATAAAGCCAACATCGGTAAAAGACCTGTTTGTTTTATCATCCGGTCCCATTCCGCCCAATCCTTCCGAATTGTTGCTGAAGGAAAGTTTTAAGGTCCTGATGGCCGAGGTAAAGCAGCGGTTCGACTACGTCATCATTGACACGGCCCCGATAGGACCGGTCACGGATGCGTTTTTGCTGAAAGACTTTGCCGATGCCACCATCTATGTGGTGCGGCACGACGTAACCCCCAAGTCTTACGTGAAGATGGTGGATGACCTGAAAGCCGGGGGAAAATTCAACAACCTTGCCATTGTGTTTAATGGCCTGAAACGACGGGGCTTTAGCTATTATGGTTCGGGCTACGGTGGCGGAGCCTACGGCTATGGATACGGTTACGGGTACGGATACGGGTACGGCAGCAATTATTATAATCAGGAGGAACCAAAGAACGGGAAAACACGAAAGCTGAAAAAGGGGTTTTTTCAAACACTGAAGATTTGGTAGATACTCTTCAGCGGCCCTGATAAAACTAACGGCGGCATTTTCACGAAAGCTTGCAAATGAATAATGATTGGTCTCTGCTTCAGTGGGGAAAAGCTGTCATTTTGGAAGGGGAGTTAGAACAGGAGAAAGAGTTCAATAAGTAGAAGAAAGAACGGGCTAACCCGTCAGCAATACAAAACCGGCGGCATCATCTACCAATCGCTTGGTGCCCAACAAAAGAGTAAAAGTTTTGCCCTTGTGCCCTTTTTCTCTTTTTACCTCTTAGTCAAAAAACGCTGTGACTGAGGAACGGCGAAGCCCTGCCCTGAATTAAACTATGAAGGCAGAAAGACACCAGTCATCGTCAGGAAAAATCCTTCGTGCCACTTAGCTCCTTTCTGTCTTTGTGGTTCAAAAAAATGACCAACCCAAAATCCTGGTACGCCGTGTACACCCGCCCCCGGTGGGAAAAACGCATCGCCCGCAAATTGGAAGAAAAAGGCGTGGAAGCCTACTGCCCGCTCAACCGCGTCACCCGCCAGTGGAGCGACCGCAAGAAAACAGTGCACGAACCCCTGTTTAAAGGCTATGTTTTCATCTTCCTGGCCGACGACGAAAAATGGAGCGTGAAAGCGGTGGACGGCATCCTGAATTTTGTGTATTGGAACGGCAAACCTGCCGTTATCCGCCCCGAAGAAATCGAAACTATCAAGCGGTTCCTCAACGAATTCAGCGATGTGCAGGTGGAAGAATACAAGCTGGCGATTGACAAAAAAGTGCGTATTCAAACCGGTGTCCTCATGAACTACGAAGGCACCATCATCGAAGTATCCGGCAACCGGGCCCGCGTTCAAATCGAATCCATGGGCCTCCAACTTTCAGCCCTCTTCGAAAAAAAGAACTTGAGGCTGATTTGAGAAGGGAGGCAATAAGGCACAGAGGCACAAAGGCAATGAGTTACAAAGGCAGAACGGCAAAAATGAATTAGTGAATCAGATAAACAGTTACCGGGATTTGATGGTTTGGCAAAAGTCCATGGAACTGGTGACCGAAGTTTACGCCATCACGCAAAACTTTCCGGCAACGGAAATTTATGGCCTTACCAGCCAGCTACGCCGCTCTGCTGTCTCTATCCCAAGCAATATTGCCGAAGGCTACGGACGAAACGCTAGAGGCGATTACAAACGCTTCCTGCAAATTGCCATCGGTTCGCTATTTGAACTGCAAACACAATTCGAAATCGCACACAACCTAAATTTTCTGACGACCGAACTTTTTTCGACTACCCCCGAAAAAACAAAAGAACTTGACCGCATGCTCTCATCCCTTATCCGCAAGATCAAATAAAATGGCGAACCCTGCAACAGTCACCAAACAGCACCAGGGCTTCCAAACCTCCCTGCCTTTGCGCCTTTGTGCCTCTGTGCCTTGTTGCCTTTGTGCCTCATAAAAATGTGTAGAATCGCCGGCATAATAGATCCCTTTCAACCCATCGAAGGCCTCCGTTCAACCGTGGCGGCCATGTGCCACACCCTGCGGCATGGTGGCCCGGATGATGAAGGTATCTACTTCAACGCCGAGGCCTCTCTGGTGCTCGGTCACCGACGGCTTTCCTTGCTTGACCTGAGCCCGGCCGGTCACCAGCCGATGCAGTCGCCCGACGGAAGGCTGGTGGTAAGCTATAACGGGGAGATTTATAATTTCCACGAGTTGCGGAGCGAACTGGCCGCACTTGGGTTTTCCTTTCGCTCCGGTAGCGATACGGAAGTGATCTTGGCGGCGTACGAGGCCTGGGGCACTGCCTCCTTTGCCCTCTTCAACGGCATGTTTGCCTTTGCCTTGTTCGACAGCCAGAATGCCGAGCTGTTTCTTGTACGGGATGCTGCGGGCATCAAGCCGCTTTATTACGCAGCCAGGTCCAGCTTCCTGGCATTTGCCTCCGAAGTGCGGGCCTTTTCCCACCTGCCTTTTTTGCGGGAAGAGCATCCGCACTGGCCGGTGTACCTGATGGCCTATGGCCACCTGCCCGAACCTATCACCACTCTGAAGGATGTGCAGCCCCTGAAAAAAGGTGCTTTTCTCCGGTACAATACGGCTACTGGCTGCCACAAGCTGGAAACGTTTTGCCATCTTGGCTACATGGAAAAAGAAACCGACCGGGCGACAGTGCTGCTTCAGCTCCAGGCTACCCTGCAGGCGGCGGTGAAGCGACACCTGTTGTCCGATGCCCCCATCGGCGTTTTCCTCAGCGGCGGCATTGATTCTTCCTTAATGGCCCTGTTGGCCGGCGACGTGGTGGGCAGGAATCTCAATACGCTGTCCATTTATTTTAAAGAAGCGCAGTTTTCAGAAAAATTGTATCAGGATAAAGTGCTGCAAAAGCTCGACGCGGTGCACCATCCAAAGGAACTGTCCAAAGAAGATTTTCATTATTGCCTGCCAGAGATACTCGACAGCATGGACCTGCCTTCCTGCGACGGCATCAACACCTGGTTTATTTCCAGAGCGGCGAAAGAAGCCGGCCTGAAAGCCGTGCTGTCGGGACTCGGCGGCGACGAGCTGTTTGGCGGTTATCCCTCGTTTCGCCGCATGGCGATGGTGGAGCAATTACAGGCCTTACCCGCTTCTGTCTTACGGTCTGGCAGGTGGTCCGGCAAAAACGCCTTGCAGCGCCTGGCCTACCTCAGCCTTGGGGGCACAAACGGACAATACCTGGCTCTTCGCGGACTGTTTACGCCACCGGCCATTGCCCGGCATCTCGACTTGGCGGAAAGCGAGGTTTGGCAGATTCTGGAAGAGGCGCCCGGCGATACCGACACGCATTTCCTTACATCCGGCAACAAGGCAAGCTGGCTCGAATACAACCTGTACATGCAAAACCAGTTGCTCCGCGATTCCGATGTCATGAGCATGGCGCACGGGGTGGAGATACGGGTGCCTTTTCTCGATAAGGAAATCATTCGGCTTGCTTTCTCCATAGCCTCGCCGGTGAAGTACAGCGGCCGGTATGGCAAGCAGTTATTGATTGATGCGTTTGGCGATTTGCTCCCCGAAGACATATGGAAGCGGAAAAAAATGGGCTTTGCCTTCCCCTTTGCACAATGGATGGGGGAAGATGAATGGATAAAATCAAGGATGATGAGCGGTAGTAAAGCGGCGCAGAAGGCCCTTGCCCGGTTCGAAAAGCGTGAACTTCCCTGGTCGGGTCTTCTGCTGACCCTACTGATTCAAAACCACCAGCATGCAACGGAAAATTCTTTTTCTTACGCTTAATGTGTTCTCCGTTACCGGTGGCATTGAAAAAGTGGCCCGGGTAGCTGGTAAAGCCTTGTGCAGCCTGGCTGAAGAGTCAGCCGCCAGTGTACAGGTCTATTCTATGTATGACAAGCAGGGCGACGTGCTGCCACAATATATCCCCGCCGACTCCTTCAGGGGCTTTGGTGGCGCCAGGGTAGCTTTTGTCACCGAAGCGGTGAAATGGGGCCGGCAGGCCGACCTCGTTTTGCTCAGTCACTTAAACCTGCTGACCATCGGCTATGCTATCAAAAAGCTTTCGCCAAAGACGAAATTGGTGTTGATGGCGCATGGCATTGAAGTGTGGGCACCCCTGCCTGCTTGGAAGGTGGCGATGCTGAAGGCCTGTGACCGGGTACTGGCTGTGAGCCGGTTCACCGCTGATAAGGTGCGGCAGCTTTACGGTTTGAAAGAGGATAACGTCAGGGTGCTGAACAACTGCCTCGATCCGTTTTTGGCGCCCGCCGTGCAGGGGGGAAAAAGCGAACGGCTCCTGCAGCGTTATGGACTTACGAGAGAAAATAAAGTCCTGTTTACCCTCACCCGCCTTTCTTCGGCCGAGCGGTACAAGGGGTACGATGAAGTCATCATGGCCCTGAAAGCGTTGCAAGCAGAGGACGCTTCTTTGAAATACCTGGTCGTTGGAAAATACGACGGTGAGGAAAAGGCCCGGCTCGACCGCCTGGTCCGCCAGCAGGGACTTACGGGCAGTGTGATCTTCGCCGGCTTTATACCGGATAACGAACTGGCCGATCATTTTAACCTGGCCGACGTTTACATTATGCCGAGCAGGGGAGAGGGATTCGGGATTGTGTTTGTGGAAGCACTGTACTACGGGTTGCCGGTGATTGCGGGGAACAGGGACGGCTCAGCCGACGCGGTTTTAAATGGAAAATTGGGCAGGCTGGTCAATCCGACCGATACAAGGGAAATTGTGCATGGCATACAGGCAGTATTGGGTGCGGGAAACGAATACAAGCCCGAACGGGAGGCTGTGCTGGCGGCTTTTGGCTATTCGGCTTATCAACAAAAGTTGCACGAAGCAATCAGTCCGTTTCTTCAACAGCCAGCGATGAAAAAACAAATAAGACTAGCGCATGAAATTAACGTCTAATAATAAACAGGCATGAACACAGATTGATTGCCCAATAAACCACCTGCATTGGAAACCTTACTGCAAGAAAAACTAATCAGCCATAAGGGCGAAAAACAACCAGACGAATCCTGGGATCTTGTCATCGAGCCACAGGGACATTTGTTTGAGCTGAAGCTAAAGGATGTCTGGCATTACCGCGATCTATTGTTACTACTCGTGCGCAGGGATTTTGTTTCATTCTACAAACAAACCATTCTTGGGCCGCTCTGGTTTTTTATCCAGCCGCTCTTTACCACCATCATCTTTACGTTTGTTTTTGGAAACCTGGCCGGTATTTCAACCGACGGCTTGCCGAAGCCGCTCTTTTACCTGGCCGGCATCACCGCCTGGAACTACTTTGCCGACTGCCTGACAAAAACATCTACGGTATTTAAAGACAATGCTTCGGTATTTGGAAAGGTTTATTTTCCTCGGCTGATTATGCCACTCAGCATAGTGGTATCGAATCTCGTTCGATTTGGTGTGCAGATGATCCTTTTCTTTCTTGCGATGGGTTATTTTGCTTTGAAAGGGGCAGACCTCCAACTGAACGGTTTCGCCTTACTTTTTCCGGTACTGGTACTCATGATGGCGCTATTGGGACTGGGCACAGGAATGATCATTTCTGCCATGACGACAAAATACCGTGATCTTGCATTCCTAGTGACGTTTGGCGTGCAGTTAATGATGTATGCCACAACTGTAATTTTTCCTCTATCAGCCGCACCTGAAAAATACAAGTGGTTGATTGAGCTAAACCCGATGACGGCTGTCATTGAAACCTTTCGTTATGGTTTTTTAGGTGAGGGGTCATTCTCTTGGGCTTCGTTAGGATTGAGTGCCGCCCTTACACTGACAGTCACTTTTTTTGGCGTATTGATTTTTAACAAAGTTGAACGGAACTTTATAGACACCGTTTAATTCGCTACTAACTGTTATCCTTTTAAAATATTTATGTCAACGGCAATAAAAGTAGAGAACCTTTCAAAAGCCTACCAGCTTGGCCAAATTGGAACGGGCACCATATCAAGGGATATTGAACGTTGGTGGGCGTTGAAAAGAGGCAAAGAAGACCCGTTCCTGAAAATTGGGGAGACGAATGATCGAACACTAAAAGGTGGTTCTGATATAGTATGGAGTTTGAAAGACCTGGACTTTGAAATAAAACAGGGCGATGCGGTTGGAATCATTGGACGTAATGGAGCTGGCAAAAGCACATTGTTAAAAATTCTGAGCCGCGTGACTTCACCGACAACTGGAAATATAAGACTAAAAGGCCGGGTAGCCAGCTTGTTGGAAGTGGGTACAGGTTTTCATCCGGAATTATCAGGTAAGGAAAATATTTTTCTGAATGGGGCCATTTTAGGAATGCGAAAAAGAGAAATACAAAGAAAGCTTGATGAAATTATTGATTTTGCCGGCGTAGAGAGGTACATTGATACACCTGTAAAAAGGTATTCTTCTGGGATGTACGTTAGGCTGGCATTCGCTGTAGCTGCGCATTTAGAATCTGAAATATTGATTGTAGATGAAGTTTTGGCGGTGGGGGATTTCGATTTTCAGCAGAAATGTTTGGGTAAAATGAATGACGTGAGCAAAGGGCAGGGCAGAACAGTTTTGTTCGTAAGTCATAATATGGCAGCGGTCAAAAACCTCTGCAAAACTGGTATCCTTCTGAAAAATGGCGTTACTCAAACGATAGGTAAAATCGATGAAGTCGTGCACGAGTATAACCGAAACCTTCAATTTGAGTTTAAAAGCAAATTTTCTAATCCGAATCAATCAAAAAAAGATGTAAGCATTGCCTTTTTCAATTTTACTTCAAAACTCGAGACCGGTAGACCTTTAAGGTTTGAAGTGATGGTTCATAGTAATGTGAAAAAAACTATTCACTTCGCGGTTGGATTCAGGTTGCCTGATGCAACAGCAGTGATGCAGGTTTTTTCTGGTCATGTCGTTGAAGAATTTGAGTTGAGAGATGGGGCAAACCTTTTATCTGGAGAGATTGATTCTCTTCCACTTTCCACCGGTACATACATGATCAATCTCTGGCTTGGGTCGGGAGGTATAGAATTAGATTTTCATCCGAATGCGTTAACAGTCAATGTCGATGCCGGTTCAATAAGAAGTGGTGGTCCAGTTTCTTCTAAAAATGGTTACCCAGTTATTATGGATGCAAAATGGAGAATGTAATATGTCAAACCTTTATATGACAATGGCAAGAGAGCCATTTTTTGAATTAGCAAGACCGTATATCAATCAAAGCTCTTCAGTACTGGATATAGGCGCTGGTGATGGCGCCTTTGCCAAACATTTTGAAAGAAACGACTTTTATTTGTTCGATGGCAATCCTATTTCAGTAGATACGTTAAAGAAGGATTATCCAAATACTGTTTTAGGGCGATTACCGAATCTACCTTTCGAAGGTGCCTTTTTTGACGTGATTCACTGTAGTCATGTTATTGAACATTTACATCCGAACGAATTTTACGAAACTCTGAAAGAAATTGATAGATGCTTATCAACTGGGGGTACTCTCATCATTTCTGCGCCATTACTGTGGGAAGGGTTTTATGACGATCTATCTCATGTTAAACCCTATTCGCCTTCTGTCATCGAGAGATATTTGAGTCATGGTGACTCAAGTAATGCTACCAGCGAAATTATTTCTGACAGATATAAAACGCAAAAAAAGGTGTATCGCACTTATAGACAACCACTTAGCCAGGCGATAGAATTAGGTAGCATAACGACCTTAAATAAAGTAGTGAGGAAAGTCCTTCATATGTTGAAAGCGACTGTAATAGTCAAAAACGGCTATACTATTGTACTTTCAAAAGGATAAACGTCTATGTATTTGGGAGGATATTTGTAAAAGTCTTAAGTCCTGATCAATGCTCCAATTTCTCATGAAGTTAAAAACCAGAATGCGATTACTGAAATTTCAGGACTTTAGAACTCCCTCACGATAACGATATGAGTTTTTACGACATGCGTGCAAAACTATTCAATCTTCTCAAGTTACTGCACCGGGGAAGTGCCAGAAAACAAAGGAGCGTGACCAGATATATTTCCTGTAAAGGAACAGTGGCCGCGGCGAAAGCTCAAGGTTTGAGTGTTAGTGACTATGTGGAAAAACTATGGGATCAAAAGGGTGGTGCAAAAAGCGTCATAGACAAACTTACAAATTTGAACGTGTTTGACTCTTGTCATTCAATGATCGAAATTGGAGGCGGAACCGGCAGATATATAGAAAAAATTTTGGACCGACATAAAATTGCTAGCATTTCATCATATGAATTAGCAGAAGATTGGAGTATTTTTCTTGAAGAGAAGTATTCACCCGTTTTGATCAGGCGAGATGCAGATGGCAGAACACTTAAATATGATGGTGATGAATCAGTCGATTTAACTATCGCACACGGTGTTTTCGTCTATTTGCCCTTTTTAGCTGTCTTCGAATACCTCATAGAAATGATTCGCGTGACCAAGCCAGGCGGGTTCATTATTTTTGATATCTACTCAAGAAATTTTTTCGGATTCACTGAAATAGACGCATGGCTTCATACACCTGATAGGTACCCGGTGGTTTTTGATCCGGAAACAATTATAGATTTTTTCAGGAAAAAGGAATGCACATTTGTGGAAAGCTTCAATAATAAATATGGCCATTCCTTTTCAACCTATTTGATCTTTCGCAAAAAAATACAAAATGATTCTGAAGGGGAGCTTTAGTGTTATTCTATATGCCACTCTGTTCAATAATAATACCTGCATTTAATAGGGCTGACCACCTTCCCGTCGCAATAGAAAGTATTAGGGCACAAACCTTTCAAGACTGGGAGTGCTTAATTGTCGATGATAATTCAGATGATGGTACGAGTAAGGTCGTAGAACAAATTTCTCGAAAAGATCCTCGTATAAAATATATCCTAAATCAGCGAACGAAGGGCGCTCAGGGCGCCAGAAATACTGGAATTTTAAATTCCAGCTGCGATTGGATAGCATTTAACGATTCCGATGATGAATGGTTAGCCGACAAACTTGAAAAGCAAATAGCAATTCTTCAGAACTATAAGTTTGATTACTCTTTAGTAGTGCACGGTGATTGTTTCGTTAATGATCATAGCATGAGATGCATCAAGGAGTGGAAACTGACTGTTGTAGAAGGTATAAGACCTTTTACCAAACTATTGAATGAACCTTCGCCAGTCTTTCCAAGCTTATTAACCTCAAAAAAAGCACTCAAAGAAGTTGGATTACTTGATGAGAATGTTCCATCGTATCAAGAGTGGGATACTGCCTTGAAGTTATCAAAAATTTGTCGTTTCGTCCATTTGAAAGAACCTCTATTTATCTACCATAAACACTCTGGCAGTACTATATCCAAAGATATGCGAAGAGATGTTAGTGGAGTCCATTACATAAGATTGAAGTATAAAGCCGATTACTTGCGTTATTATGGTAAAAGTTCATATAGTGACAAAATATTGGCAAATATTAGGCGATTAGCGCCTCTGCGTCATTGGAACTATGGCGCTAAACTTTTACAGCAAGCACGGAATGATATTTCAGGAGCGGATTATTTTTTTCTTCTGGCCTGTTTCCGCTTGCAAATAGATCCGAACATACTCTTAAACAAAGTTTCCAACATAAAAAAAATAGTCAAAATTGGTAGAACAAATCAATCATGAAGGTCATCTATTGGCATTAGTCGTTAGAACTTCGTTTCAGAAAAACGGAATTGAATTCTTTACTCCCGGCGATTTCTCTCAACAACTGGGTTATATGAAGCGCCCTACCGGATATATTATTGACCCGCATGTACACAACCATATTGAACGAAAAGTGACACTGACGCAGGAAGTTTTATTTATAAAATCTGGAAAAGTACGAGTTGACTTTTACGACGATAATCGATCTTATTTACGAAGCAGTGTTCTTGAAACTGGTGATGTTATTTTGCTGGCAGCAGGTGGTCACGGATTTCAGATGCTCGAAGAATCAGAAATGATCGAGGTTAAGCAGGGCCCTTATTGTGGCGATGCCGACAAAACAAGATTTACAAGTTCACCGGAAAAAATAGTTTACGATAGTTCACATGGAAACTAATTTTCAGGCATACAGCGCATACTATGACCTATTATACGCAGACAAGCAATATGCGGCTGAGGCTAATTACGTTGTCAGTACGCTTAAAAGTTTGAACCTCCGGATCAACAGTCTTTTAGAATACGGTAGCGGAACCGGCAATCATGCTATACATCTTTCAAGGGAGGGTTGGCAAATCACTGGCATCGAAAGAAGTCCTGAAATGGTAAAAATTGCCAAATCGAAAAAGATCAAAGGATTTTTTCCCGTATGCGGTGATATTACTAGTTACAGCTTGCCGGAGCGGTTTGATGCGGTGATGGCTTTGTTTCATGTAATAAGCTACCTCACTGATAATATAGACCTGCTTAATTGCTTTCGAAACACAAATGCACACCTAAAAACGGATGGTTTTTTTATTTTCGACGTTTGGTATGCGCCCGCAGTGTATAATCAGTTAGCACAACCAAGAATTAAAAAGCTGGAAAATGCAAGTGTTGAGGTTTTCCGTTTTGCCGAACCGGTATGGCACTATGACCGAAATGTAATTGACGTGAATTACCAAATTTTGGTTCGTGATAAAAACTCACTTCGGACCGAATCTTTTACCGAAAAGCACCCCATGCGTTATTTCAGCCTGCCCGAAATTGAATTATTGGCTAACCAATCTGGTTTTAGACTTGTTAAAACCGAAGAATTTTTGACATGCAAGGCTCCCGGGCCTGCAACATGGGGGGTATGCATTATTTTACAAAAAGAAAAAAATGTTTAATCCGATTCCTGTAAACACTCCGCTTTTGGGTGGAAATGAAGAGAAGTACGTCCTTGAAGCCATCCGAACGGGCTGGATTTCGTCAGAAGGCCCCTTTGTAAAAGCGTTTGAAGAGAACTTTGCAAGCTACGTAGACAGAAAGCATGGCATCGCCGTTGCAAATGGGTCTGCAGCGCTAGACATTGCTATTCAGGCACTTGACATTTCTGAAGGTGATGAAGTTATCATGCCAACCTTTACAATTATCTCTCCTGCGCAGTCTGTCGTAAAAGCCGGCGCAGTGCCGGTTCTTGTAGACAGTGATCCGGTGACCTGGAATATGAATGTGGAGGAAATTGAAAGCAAAATTTCGGCGCGTACAAAAGCTATTCTCGTAGTCCATATTTATGGACTCCCGGTAGATATGGATCCCGTCCTGCGAATTTGCGAAAAACACAACTTATTGTTGATAGAAGATGCCGCAGAAATGCATGGACAAATGTATCGTGGAGGAAAGTGCGGTTCATTCGGCGATATTAGCACCTTTAGTTTTTATCCGAATAAACATATTACAACGGGCGAAGGAGGCATGATTGTTTGCAATGAAGACGGGTTGGCTCGCCGCTGCCAGAAACTGCGAAATCTTGCTTTTGAGCCAAATGGCCGTCGTTTTGTCCATCATGAGATCGGGTGGAATTACCGGCTAACGAATATTCAAGCGGCTTTGGGTTTGGCGCAGCTCGAAAATATCAATCGGCACATAGAACGCAAGCGTGAAATCGGGTCATTTTATCAGCATAGCCTTCGCTCTTTAACGGGATTTCAATTGCCACTTGCAAACACTGTATATGCAGAAAATATTTACTGGGTCTTCGGGCTTGTAGCCGACACAGAGGAAAAAGCGAGCAGTATGGTCAAAAAGTTAAACGCAGCATCGATTGGAACTAGGCCATTCTTTTGGTGTATGCATGAGCAACCTGTCTTTCTACGGATGGGGTTATTCCGAAACGAACATTATCCGGTGGCGGAAAAGATAGCACGAAATGGCTTTTATATTCCAAGCGGCTTAGGTTTGGCAGCAGAAGAATTGGAGGTCGTTAGTAATGCCATGTTAGGAGGAATATGAAAAATATAATTTTAATTACCGGCAACCGAGATACATTTTCAAATCCCGTCTTAGTAGAGTTGCTGAGGAAATTAACAGAAAGGGAATTTTCTATTACAATCGCTGCGCCAACCCAAGACATTCCGATTCCTCCATTTGCAAAAGGATTTTTGTTCTTGCCAATTCCGCACAATTTTATTGTTGTTCCGAAAAATCCTTTTCTAATTTTAAGAGGTCTATTGCATTACTGGAGAATAATTCAAGTAATACGTCGTAATAAAACGACTGAAATGCTTGTTGTTGATCCGTCAGCGCTGATTATAGGTCAAAGACTAAAAAAGTTCCTTGCAACTGTGCGGCTTCATTACCTCTCCTTTGAAATATTTTTTTTCCGGGAAACGGCAGAGGATAAGTTCTTTTCGAGATTGAAAAAAAGGGAGCCCAAATGCTTGAAATCGATTACTTCGCTTGTAATACAGGACACTGTCAGAAAGCAGCTTCTGATGGATGAGAATGGAATAGAAAAAATCCCTAAAACGTTTTTTGTACCGGTCGCTTATCCAAAACTTGAAGCCACGCTAAATGGTAAAGAATATCGAGATCGTTTAGGCATCCAGCCATTCGAAATTTGTATTCTGCATTCGGGAACAGTTTCAAATTGGAGTGGCATTGAAATAATCATAGAAGCTATTGAACTCGGACTACCAGCAGGATTCAAAATTGTAGTTCACAGCAGATTTCCGTTAAACCCCGAAAATTTTTTGCATAGAAGACTCATAACCTTGAGTCAAACAGATGAATCACTCGTTCTGCATGACGATGTGTTTGATGATTTCAATGAGTACATCGAATTTGTTAGGTCATTTGATGTTGGCTTGGCTTTATACTTACCTGACGACAAAACACCTTACACCGGACGAAATATTGAGGAAATTGGACTGGCATCTGGAAAATTTTCAACATACATCTCGTGCGACATGCCAGTAATTTCTACGCCGAACCAAATTTATATTCAATTGAACAACAAATACAAATTTGGGGAATTGGTGAGGTCAGGCAAAGAACTCATTGATGCGCTGCCAAAAATTGTTCAAAAAGTCGATCTGCTTTCTTTGCACGCATTGTACGCTAACGAACTTGACCCAACAAGAGGAATCAACGCATTTATGGATTACATTGAGAGATGCCATGGTGCCAGGGTAACCAAGCGCTTAAACAACGACACATTGAACAAAACGATTCTTGACTTAAATGATGAGTTGAGTGTTATCAATTAATATTTAGTCCTGAACGTCGAAGCGTCATGTTTTATGTTAAAATATCGCATGGTTTGGGCAATCAAATGTTTCAATATGCTTTAGGAAGAAGAATATCATTCGACTCGAAAACTCCGTTTAAGCTTGACCTTTCTTTTTTTAAAAATATGCAAGCTGAACATGAGGCTTCGAGAGAATATAGCTTGAATGTTTTTAATATTAAGGCAAGTACAGCAAATCAGGCAGAGGTGTCAAAGTATACTAGTCCATCGTTCTTTCAAGCAATGATGAGCAAAGTCGAAAGAAGGGTGCTACCGCTACATTCTCAATCCTATATATCGGAAACGGGTAGGGGGTTTGATGTCCGAGTGCTACGATGTAGGGGTAACTTCTATTTGCATGGCTTTTGGCAACACGAATCGTATTTTAAAAGTATTGAGAAAATTATCAGGGAAGACTTTACGTTTAAGACAGAACCTGACAAGAGAAATTTTGACCGAATAAAAGCCATTCAAAATAGGGAGAGTGCGGTTTGTATCCATATACGCAGGGGCGATTATCTCTTGGAGCGAAACAGAACTAAGTTGGAGCTATGTACTCTTGACTACTATAAAAGGGCGGCTGCTTTCATTGGTGAAAGGATTAAAGCCCCTAATTTTTTTGTTTTCTCTGACGATCCAGTATGGGCGCAGGAAAATTTAGTCCTTCCTTATCCAATCTTTTTTATGGATGATTACAATGCTGAAAGAGCATATGAAGATTTGAGATTAATGTCAGCATGTAAACACTTCATTATTGCAAACAGTAGCTTTAGTTGGTGGGCGGCTTGGTTAGGGCAGTATAGTCAAAAAATAGTCATTAGTCCACGAAATTGGTTCAAAAATGGAATTAATATATCGTCGGAGTCTTGGATAAAGCTTTAGCTAAAGGTTTGTGAACCCAAAAGTTTCCATCATAATACCGTGTTTCAATTCGGAAAAGTTTATTGCTGAAACTATCGAATCTGCGCTTAAACAAACGTGGGACAATAAAGAAATTATCGTAGTTGACGATGGCTCTACGGACAGATCTCATTCTATAGCAAAGGAATATGAATCGAAATCGCTTTGTGTGTATAGGCAAGATAACCAAGGTGCCTGTCGAGCTCGAAACTTTGGTTTCGAAAAGTCTTCCGGTGAATTGATTCAATACCTCGATGCTGATGATCTTCTTTCATATGATAAAATCGAAATGCAGGTAAAAGCCCTGCTTTCGTCAGACTGGTCTTCGCGACATGTCATTCATAGCAGGTGGGGAAGATTCCGAACAGATGTTTCGAAAGTGGAGACTTGGGGTCCTCATGAGTCTATTCGACAAGATGTGACGCCTGCAGAGTGGTTAATAGCGAATTCTATGTCAATGACAGCTTGTTGGCTTGTTCACAGAGATACTGTTGAAAGGGCAGGCCCTTGGAATATAGATCTTAAACGCAGCCAGGATGGAGAGTTTTTCTCTCGCGTTTTATTAAATGTCAAAAAGGTCCTCTATTGTGATCACGGTAATGTGTTTTACCGATCGGGAATAGTAGGCTCAATATCTCAAAACTTTTCACGACCCTCAGTTGAGTCTACCCTTAAGGCTTTAGAACTAATGGAGGAACACATATTAGCGCTGGAAAATTCGAGGAGGGCAAAACAAGTAATTGCTAACAATTATCAAGACTTTGCTCATTCTCATTATATCGATTTCCCTGATCTCGCATTACAAGCAGAGTCAAGGGCATCACATTTAGGCGGTGCTTGTATCAAGCTACAAGGCGGGCATGCTTTACAAGCTTTATCTACAATTGTTGGATGGAAGAGTGCTTTAGCAATCAAGAAAAAGATAATCGAAATGTCCCGTAACCTAAACCGGTTTTGAAAAATTTGGGCAATTTTAATTTGATTATGTATTTATGAACGGAATTTCGATAGTAATATGTTGTTATAATAGTGTAAATAGAATTGACACTACAATTAGGCATATTAAAAAGTTGAAAAATAATCTTTGCCCGGCGTGGGAATTGATAATCGTGAACAACGCATCGACTGATAACACAAGTGAAGTTGCTTCGCAACTGTGTGTGGAATTGGTGATAGAAAATTGGAAAATAGTTGAAGAAAGTACTCCGGGACAAATGAGTGCGAGAAAACGTGGAGTTAAAGAGGCCACTTTCGACATAGTAATTTTTTGCGACGATGATAATTGGCTCGATGAAAACTATCTGGATGTAGCATTTGAGTTTTTACGGAATCATCCGAAAGCCGGAATAATTGGTGGCTATAATAAACCGGTTTTTGAAATTGAGCCACCTGATTATTTCACGAATTATTATGGTTATCTCGCAGTTGCCGTTAACGCTCCTATGCATACTACGGTAACAAAATTTATATGTGGGGCTGGCATGACTATTCGGAAAGATCTAATCGAATTCATTTTTTCCTTGCATAGTATCATAACCGGACGAACAAAGAATGCGCTGATGGCTGGAGATGATACTGAAATTTGTTTATATGCTCAAACGTTGGGCTACGACTTGTACTTCAATCCAAAACTTAAATTGCAACACTTCATTGAGAAAAAACGTATTACTGATAGATACATAAGCAAACTACACTTTGGTATTGGGAGTTCTAACTTTTATCTTGATCTACTTATCAAAAATCTAAGCGTAAATGAAAACAAAACATATTTTCTTGGTAAAGCAATCAGATTGATCTTATCAAGATTCATAGTCTTCGCAAAAATTAGACTTGCATTTTTTTACAGTAATAATGCTCGGAAGCTCAATTTGTATAATAAGTATTCTTACCAAAGTGGCTACTTGAAAGAGCTATTTAAAAATGTTAACCAGATTAACAATATCAACACCTCAGTTAACCTCAATAAAATTAGAATCAATGAGTTTACTGCAAAAAGCAAAATCTACGTCAATATACAACTTGTATAGAACTTTTTTTCCGGCCAACTTGAGCCAAAACCAATGGCTTCGTGTTGTCATGAACAAGGAGATTGAAAGGATTATTTCATCGTTAAATTATTCTTCTTTCGATGCACTGGAAATTTCAGGAAATAGCTGGGAGAAATTCGGGTTTGGAACGTATCATTCATTGCAATTTCCGACATTTGATGTTTGTGAAATGCAAACGGAAAGCAAGTACGATCTAATTATTGCTGAGCAAGTATTTGAGCATCTTAAATATCCTTTCAAGGCAGCGCGAAATATATTTGAGATGTTAAAGCCAAATGGTTACTTTATTATATCGACTCCATTTCTCATTAAAGTTCATCGTGACCCAATAGATTGTATGAGATGGACTGACGAAGGGTTGAAGTATTTTTTGCATGAATGCGGATTCCCGTTAGAAAAACTTAACACATACTCATGGGGGAATAGTAAATGCATGAAAGCAAATATGAGTGCTTCATTGGAAAGATGGCCGCTGTTCAGAAAATATATAGATTCTTTAAAGAATGAACCGGATTTTCAACTTACGGTCTGGGGTTTAGCCCAAAAATAAGTGATCGTAATTTTTGGTAAGAATGCAAATTCTTTTCGTCACGACACATAATCTTGCTACAAACCCTCGTTTGGTGAAGGAAGTAGAAGTAGCTCTTGATATGGGTCACACGGTTACAATAATTTGTTTTCACTTCGGAAATTGGAGTCTAAGTCTCAACAACCGTTTAAAGGAAAAACTGGATGCCTGTCGTATAATTGAACTTAGTGGTGACAGAAAGCCATTTTTCAAGTGGATGCTAAGCGCAATTATTCATAAAGTGGCTAGCTATCTCTTGAAGATTAATCCTGATAATTTTCAGTGGCAATCTTTTTCAATCGAAAAACGATCTGTATTACTTTTAAATGCTTTAAAAAAGCTAGATTCGCCGTTTGAACTTGTAATTGCACACAATCCCGGCAGTTTTTATCCTTCTTATATATTTTCAAACAAGCATAACATCCCATTGGGGATAGACATTGAAGACTATCATCCTGGAGAGACGACAGATACCAGACGGTTTAAAATATTGCAAGGTCAAATCAAAAAGATCATTACCAAAAGTTCTTGGTTTACAGCAGCTTCTCCAATGATACTGAAACAAACTCTTGCCGATTCTGGCGCCTGCTGGCAACCATCAATTTGTATCTTAAACTGTTTTCCACAAGGCGAATTCGAGCAACCATCTGCGAGATTGGATGGTAGGCTGAAGCTAGTTTGGTTTTCGCAATACATTGCAGAAGGAAGAGGATTAGAATTTCTTCTTCCATTGATAAAAAAGTATGAATGCAATGTTGAACTGCACCTGTATGGGAAAATGGAAGACGTTTTCCGCGAAAAATGGCTTCAGGAGAGTTCGAATATTTATACACACAAGCCACAAATACAAGAAGAGTTACACAGAAATTTGGCAAAATATGATATAGGGGTTGCTATAGAGGATAAATCAGCGAATCTGAACAGAGATTTATGCCTCACAAATAAGATTATCGCTTATTTCCAAGCAGGTTTATATATTCTAGCGTCAAACACTCAAGCCCAACAAGCCTTTATCAATGATAATGAAATGCATGGAGTAATAAGTGAACTAAATCAAGCTGATCTAAAATTAAAGTTGGAGATTTTGATCTCCAAAAAGGAACAGCTCCGGGAAAGTAGGATGGTTAGATATTCTAATGCTAAAACAATTTCGTGGGAAAACGAGCAACAGAAGTTAAAAAGATTATGGCAGCAATCTGTGATCTGTAAATAGCGTCAAACAGGCTCTAAAACGTATATCTATTTATGATTGAATCTTCCTATTATACTGAAGAATTTTATGAAGTTCATCAGTCAGGATCTTATCGGTCGGCAAAGGTCATCCTGCCAATGGTAAATGAAGCCATAAAGCCAAAATCCGTAATTGATGTCGGGTGTGGGATTGGGTATTGGCTGAAGGTGTGGTCTGATGATTTCGAAATTTCAGATTTGCAAGGTGTTGAAGGTCCGTACGTAAAAGCAGAGATGCTCAAAGTACCTGAAAAATATGTCAAATTTCAAGATTTAAAAAAGCCATTAAACATCTTGAAGAAGTTCGATCTGGCAATGTCGTTGGAAGTAGCAGAACACCTACCGAAATGGTATGCTCACTCATTTATTGAAAGTTTGACATCTCTCAGCAATGTAATTTTATTTTCTGCTGCAATAGAAGGACAAGATGGTACCTACCATATTAATGAGCAGATGCCAGAGTATTGGTGCGATATTTTCTTGAGTAAAGGGTTTGTTCCTGTCGATTATATCCGGCCAAAAATTTGGAATCATGTCGAGGTAGAATGGTGGTACCAGCAAAATATATTGCTCTTCGTAAAGAGCGACTGTTTAGAACAGTTTCCGGCATTAGCGGATAGTTTCGCACATACCGATCCGAATTATTTACTGCGAGTCCATCCTCGCATTTTTCGAAATAAATTGTGGCGGATAAAAAAGACATCAAGCTTTTGGGGATTACTAAAATGGAAGTTACAGCCGTACGCTCAGAGATTTAAACAGCACAAGTGAAGAAATAAAATTTTCAACCTTTTAGAATCTTCATAAGTTTTTAGCCTCTGGATCAAAATGAAAAAAGTTCTTATTATATCTCCCCATTATCCTCCCTCAAATTTGGCTGCTGTGCATCGTGCGAGATTATTTGCACAGCACCTCCCTCGATTGGGCTGGTTACCGATCATTTTAACAGTTGATGAAAAATATTACGAAGAAAAACTTGACTGGAACTTACACTTGATTCTGCCTGCGGGTCAAAGAATAGAAAAAGTGAAAGCATTTAGGATTTTCAAGCCTAGGCTTATTGGTGATATTGGGCTGCGAGCTTTCTACCAATTGAGAAAAAGGGCATTAAGATTAGTACAAGAGGAAAAGATTGATTTTGTGTATATTCCAATTCCTTCTTTTTATACATCACTGATTGGACCTTTTTTGCACAGGAAAACAGGTGTTAAATATGGTATAGACTACATCGACCCTTGGGTACATACCTTTCCAGGTTCTGAAAAAAGGCTTTCCAGACATTGGTGGAGTACAAAACTTGCAAAATATCTTGAACCAATTGCGGTAAAATCAGCTTCTTTAATTACAGGCGTAGCAGAAGGTTACTTCAAAAATGTATTTGAGCGTAACCCAAGGCTTCGGGAACATTGCCTTTCAGGTGCAATGCCATACGGCGGGGAAATTGAAGACCATGAAAAAGTAATGAAGCTCAATGCTGAACCTTACCTTTTTTCAAAAAATGGCAAAATACAGCTGGTTTATGCCGGCGCTATGCTACCAAAAGCTTATGCTCCACTGAAAGCAATATTTAAATCAATTGTAACGCATATTGAACGATATAGAAATGTAGAAATTCATTTTATTGGGACAGGTAAAACTCCAAACGATGAATACGGCTTTAACATCAAACCAATCGCAGAGGAATTCGGCTTGTGGCAATCAGTCGTCTTCGAATATCCCAAACGTATTCCATACTTAGATGTTTTAGTGCATCTCAATGCCGCTGACGGAGTAGTTATTTTAGGTAGTACTGAACCACATTATACCCCCTCCAAAACATATCAAGCTGTGTTAAGTGGCAAACCATTTTTAGCTGTGTTACATCACCAAAGTACAGCTGTTGAAATTTTGCGCAATACTGCTGCAGGTGTTGTTCTCTCATTCGATGGTGAGAGCGAAATTACTCGCATATCCGATGAATTCACGCTAGTTTTCGAGATTTTCTTAAGGTTTAAAGAGAGTTTCCAAGTTAGCCAGGTAGACTTAGAAAGGTTCAGAGACTATTCTGCACATGCTGTTACAAAGAAGCTTGTTGAATTACTAAATAGAGTTAATAGAAATGGGGAAGATTAAGCAGCTTTTAAATTTTATAAATCGACATCCTTTGGCAAGTAAACATTTATTTCTTGCCTATAAAAGACTCGTACTTTGGCAGCTTTCGCAATTCCCTTTGCCAAAAGAAAGAGTCTTGCCGTTCTTGGGCAAAACAAAGTTAGTTGTCAAAAAGGGACTAACTGGTCCCACCGGAAATATATACACGGGATTACATGAATTCGCCGATATGGGATTTTTGATACACTTTTTAAGAAAGGAAGACACATTTGCAGATATTGGCGCAAATGTAGGTTGTTATACCGTTCTTGCATCTGGACATATCGGCGCACAAACGCTTGCCTTTGAACCAGTAAAGTCAACATTTGAATGGTTAATGAAGAATGTACAGATTAATAACATTTATTCTAAGGTAATCTGCCATGGAGTGGCTTTAGGAGATGAGAAAGGGTCCGTTTCATTCACGACAGGATTTGATACTATAAATCATGTCGCCACTGCAAATGAACTTGCGGCAATGAAGAATAAAGTTACACAGGTACAAATTGAACCTTTCGACTCTTTTCTAAATTATTCTGATGTCCCAAGTTTGATAAAAATTGATGTTGAGTGATTTGAAACAAAGGTAATCGGTGACATGAGCAGAACGCTAACATCCAATAGGCTAAAAGCAATCATTATTGAGTTAAACGGTTCTGGATTTCGTTACGGTTTTGATGAGAGCCGAATTGACATTATGTTGCGTCAATTGTCATTTCTACCATACACATATGATCCATTTGAAAGGAAACTTTCAGTGGTAGAAAGGAATGGAAACTACAATACTATCTATATTAGAGACATAGATTATGTTCAAAAGAGAGTAATAGAAGCAAAAAAAATTCGGATTTTTCGGGAATGGATCTAAGGGCAAAAAGACTCGCTATCATAACAACGCACCCTATACAGTACAATGCACCACTGTTTAAACTAATATCTAGTAGCAACATTGCGTGTAAGGTCTTCTACACTTGGGGGGAGGGAGTTTTAAAAAACAAGTTTGACCCGGATTTTGGTAGGGTCATAGATTGGGACATTCCATTGCTTGATGGATATACCTATGAGTTTCTGCGAAATGTTGCTACGGAACCGGGAAGCCATCATGCGAACGGCATTGTCAACCCCGAAGCAATTGATAAGATCGAGGAGTGGTCACCTAACGCATTACTGATTTACGGATGGAATTTCCACTCACATCAGAGAATAATGCGACATTTCAATGGAAAAATAAAATTAATATTTAGAGGGGACTCAACGTTAATCGATTATGAACCGTGGCTAAAGTCGATCGTAAAAAAGCTTGTATTGAAGTGGGTTTTTAGGAACATTGATGTTGCTCTTTATACAGGCAAGCATAACTTTGAGTATTTCAAGAGATTTGGTTTGAAAGAAAATCAGCTTGTCTATGTACCCCATGCGGTAGACAACGAAAGATTTCGTTCGTCCACTATCGATATTCAAGTTCTGAAGTGCTTCAAATTGGGATTGGATATAGAAGAAAATACGTTCACCATACTCTTTGCTGGTAAACTTGAAAATAAAAAGAATCCATCTTTCGTAATAGAATTGGCAAAACAGCTACCAGGAGATGCTTACAAGTTCCTAATTGTAGGCAATGGCCACTTGGAAGAAGAACTAAAGAAATGTGCACAGCAGGACAGCCGTATAATATTCTTACCGTTTCAAAACCAGTCGTTTATGCCCTATGTTTATCATGCTTCTAAAATCTTCATTTTACCGAGCAATGGCCCTGGAGAAACTTGGGGATTAGCTGTGAATGAAGCAATGGCTGCTGGATTACCGGTCGTGCTTTCCGAAAAGGTTGGGGCGGCGCCTGATCTTGTAAAAGATAAATTCAACGGAATGATATTCAAAAAAGGAGAAGGTGCGAAGGTTGCTTCATTTATTAAAGATTTGGCTACCGACAATAATAAGTACCAGATGTACAGCGATAATTCACTGTCAATAGTCGCAGAATTCACATTTTCGAAATTTATTAGTGCTTTGGAACAAATAATGTATGAATAGACCTAAAATTATAGCGATTGTTCCAAGTTCTTATGTCGGAGGTACGGAGATTGTAACCATTGATGTTTTAGACTATCTCAAGAACAGGAATGTTCAACTATTTTGTGTTACTAATGCATGGACAGACGGCGAGGTTGAAGCTAGGCTTAAACAAATGGGAATAGGATTTAGACCACTAAAGTTAGGGTGGATTTATATTAGAAAATTAACATGGACGTTCGACTCAATAATTCATTTCCCGAAAGCGTTTGTAAGCTTTCTTCGTATTTATAAAGAGTTTCAACCCAACCTAATTTATTTAACCTCATATAGGCCAATAATAATTTTGTGGCCTGTCTTAAGCTGTAAGATCATCTACCATGTTCACGAATCGAATTTTTATAGCCGGGTGTCACGGCTTTGTATAAGAATGACAGATAGGAAGGTTAAAAGATATATCGCAGTTTCAGAATTTATTAAAAGTGATTTAATTTCTTGTGGCATTGATCCCGCAAAAGTTGAGGTAATTCACAATGGAGTTGATTTGCCGGATTCGGCGCGTTCAGTTGTAAACAAGATCAACGTGAACTTTGCGATAATTGGTCAGTTGATTGAGAGTAAGGGGCATGAAGACTTATTAGAGGCAACTCGGATTTTGGTGAAACAAGGTATTTCGAACTTCCAAGTAAAAATTTTTGGGAAGGGGAGTTCAGAATTTGTGTTCAAGCTTGAAAAAACAATAAGCCGGTATGAGATATCTGACAAAATTGAATGGATGGGCTATAAGCGAAACACTGATGATATTTATAGAAATGTCGACGTTGTTGTCGCTCCAACGAGAATGAAAGAACCGTTCGGTATGATGGCTGCCGAAGCTAATGCACGTGGAATACCCGTCGTTGCCTCTAATCAAGGCGGGTTAGTAGAAATTATTCAAGATGGTTATAATGGCTTTTTGGTCAATCCATTTTCTCCTGCTGAGTTGGCAGAGAAGATGAAATTGTTCATCGACGACATTCGCTTGATCGACAAAATGCGGGTAAATTGTAAGCAGCGAGTAAAAGAGTTTTTTCTAAAATCGAAATCATTAAAGGAAACGGAAAGTCTCATTAAAGAGACCTTATGCAAACAATAACATGACTGCTTCAGTAGAAGATAGAAGTATTAAGCGGCAAGTTGAATTTGATGCAAGCGCTCGTTATTTTCTGCTTATGATAGCGTTATGTTCATTTTTCTTTCAAAATGGAGTTTATCTGTTCTTATGTTTAATTGCCTTATTTGCTATTATTAGGTTGTTATGTTTTTACGCAATACCGAACATTCTTGCATTTGCTATGATGATGCATTGGGTTCAGGTTTTCTCTTTTGTGCTTTGGATGAATTATAATAGTTGGGAAATTGATCATTTTTCAACGAATGCGGGAGTTGCTATACTTCTATCCATAGGAGGGATTATATTGATGTCAGCAATTTTCTCGAAATTTTTGAATAAAATTCGTTTCACAAGGGAGTACCTTGTCATGCAGAGCAAACTTGCTAATAAGAAAAAACTGATTACCCTCTACCTGCTTTCCTCGGCTTTTCTTTCTACAATAGGTTTTGTTTTTGGTAATACCAGTGGTCTTGCACAAATTTTGACCACAATTTCTACTTTAAAATGGATTTTTTTTTCATGGTACGCTTTCAGCATTTTGTATTCAAAAGAAAACAAGGCTCTCTTAATTGTTATTACTGTTTTGGAATTTTTAATGGGTACGGTTGCATATTTTTCGGCCTTTAAAGGTGTAATCTATATTCTAATTATAACCTTACTGACGTTCGTCACACATGTAAATCTTAGGCATTTGTTCAGGGTGTTTTTAACTGTGACTCTTTTGTTTTTCATGGGCCTTATCTGGACTGCAGTTAAAGGCGAATACAGGAATTTCTTGAATAAAGGCCAAAGTATTCAGTCGGTAATGGTAACTAAAACTGATGCATATGAAAAACTTTCTGATCAAGTTGCATCGTTGGATTCTAAACGATTAGAAAATTCACTGGACGATATTCTTTATCGTCTGCAGTATATTTTTCACTTCGCAAAAGCGATGGACCGGGTTCCTGCTGCGGTACCTCACGAACATGGAAAACTTTGGTGGCAAAATTTAACCTTCAATTTAATGCCAAGATTATTGTTCCCCAATAAGCCAATCTATGAGGCGACACCAAAAACGATTAAATATACTGGTATCTTCTATGCGGGCTATGATAAAGGCACTTCTTTTAGCTTAGGCTATTTTGCAGAGAGTTATGTCGATTTTGGGCCGGTATTTATGTTCTTACCGCTCGTGCTCTTGGCATTGCTTATAACATTGCTTTTCAAAACTTTAATGATTCAGTCACACCTCAACCTATTCCTTCGATTTTCAGTGATAAATGTTTGCTTTTTTGAGTTCATTTTATTTGAAGCCGACGGCACTTATGTGCTCGGCCGAATTTTAATGAGTTTTCTTGTTTTTATTTTTTTAGGGAAAACCCTTTTCCCGAGGCTCCAAAAATGGCTATACGCTTAGATGAAAATGCCAACTGACAACTGTTCCATAATGTTTTTTATTGATTGGTTTCTCCCTGCGTACAAAGCGGGGGGGCCAATTCAGTCGCTTGCTTCATTAATTGCAATAGATAGTAATGATATTCAGTACAGGATAATTTGCTCTAATCGGGATTTAAATGACGAAGTCTTAGGTGTCAAGACTGACCAGTGGACAGAGTTTAATCCTTGGACGAAAGTTTGGTATTCTTCGAAGAATATCTTCGAAAGGGCTTTTCAAGATGATAATGCGATATTATTTGTAAATGGTGTTTATTCTTGGCACTACAACCTAAAACCGCTTCTACTTTCTAATGCCAAGCGAAAAATTGTTTCCGTTAGGGGTATGTTGCATCCGTGCGCTCTTTCGCAAAAGCCATTGAAAAAGAAAATCTATCTGAAAATATTGCGTTGGCTCGGACTACCGAGGATGGTAGAATTTCATGCTACATCTGACGAAGAGAAAACATTCATTGTTCAAGTTTTCGGCAAAACGGCGAGAGTGCATGTGGCAGCAAACTTACCAAGAATATTTTCCAAGCAAACAGTTGCAAAGAAAAAGGGTCGGGAGTTAAAGCTGGTTTCAGTCGCTCTCATTAGTCCAATGAAGAATCACCAATTAGTTTTACAAGCATTGGCAAAGCTTGGAAGAGAGAATGAAGACATTTTAGTTACGTACCAGATTTATGGTCCGGTAAAGGACGCTGGGTACTGGCAGAAATGTCTATTTCAGATTGAATCGATGCCAAAAAATGTCCGTGTAATGTTTCACGGTGATATCATCCCGCCTAAAGTGGAAGAAGCATTACGATCAGGTGACGTCTTTATTTTGCCAAGTAAAAGCGAAAATTTTGGCCATGCTATATATGAGGCGTTGAGCGCCGGAAAGCCGGTCATTACCAGCCACAACACGCCCTGGAATAGCTTAAAAGAAAAAAAAGCTGGCCTGAATGTGACCCCAGAAAATCTAAAAGAACTGTCGGAGGCCATCGAGTTCCTTGCCGCGATGAACAGCGATGAATTTGAAGAGTGGAGCAGGGGCGCCAAGAGCTATTCGGAACAGGCAATTAACATAGAAGAAATTAAAGAACAATACCGCAGGATGTTCGGTCTTCCGGTTCTGAAAGCGGAAACCAACCGGCTGGAAGAACAGACACGCTGAAGCATGCAAACGAACAGGCGTTTATTTTTTTATTTCATCAAATTTCTTGGCCTTTTTGGCTTGCTTTTCTACGGCACTGAAGCCATTATAGGCCTGTCATCACCGGATGGCCTCTATAATCCGTTTGTGGCGAAGTACCTGAACTTTATTGATCCCTTTCGCCAGTTCCTGCTATTGGCGGCAGGCGCCTTTGTTTCCTTGTTTGGATACCGAACGCATTTATCCGATGCCTTCACGCTCAGCCTCGATGGCGGCAGCGGCGTACGCATGGTTTATTCCTGCATCGGCTATGGCGTGATCTCTTTTTGGATTGCCTTTGTATTTGCGAATTCCGGCACCTGGAAAAAAAAAGCCGCTTGGATGCTCGGCGGGGCTTTGGCTCTTTGCACCATCAACATACTTCGTATCGGCCTGTTGTTGATCGCTACTAATAAAGGCTGGCCTATTCCTTTGGGTTGGGACCATCACACCTGGTTCAACATTGTGGCCTACGCATTGATCTTTGCCATGATCTTCTTTTTTGATAAAGCCGGTAAAAAAAGGGTCCAAACGAAAAAGGAGCGTGAAGTGGAACTGGACACCTTTCCCTCAATCAACGTGTAAAATAATTTCAACCACCTTATAAATTTTTGTGCGGCTGTTGCCCGGGTGCCTTTCCGGTTCTTCCGGGGCAATAAAAGCCTTCCATTTTTTCTTATGATCATTCTTGGAATCAACGCTTACCATGCCGACTCCTCGGCCGCCATTTTTGTCAACGGCCAGATGATAGCCGCCATCGAAGAAGAACGTTTTCGCCGGGTAAAGCATTGGGCGGGTTTTCCCACCCTGGCCATCCAGTTTTGTTTGAAGGAAGCCGGCGTTTCGTTTGAGCAGGTAGATTTTTTTGCCATCGGCCGCGACCCCAAAGCCAAGTTTCTGAAAAAGCTGCTCTTTGTGGCCGCCAACCCGGTAGGTAGCGTGGGCGCCGTAAAGGCCCGCATTTCCAATTCAAAAAAAGTAGCAGGCGTTGACGAAGAACTGGCGGCGCTTTCAGGCTTGCCGGCCGAAACCTTTAGGGGCAAGGTGGTAAACGTGGAGCACCACCGCAGCCACATCGCTTCGGCCTTTTTTGCTTCGCCTTTTGAAGAAGCGGCCTGCCTTTCCATTGACGGTTCCGGCGATTTTACCACCACCATGATCGGTATCGGAAAGGGCAATAACATCGAGATTTTAGACTCGGTGGACTTCCCGCATTCCATTGGCATTTTTTACACCGCCTTCACGCAGCTCCTGGGCTTTCCGCACTACGGCGATGAATACAAGGTCATGGGCATGGCGCCCTACGGTGAGGCAAAATACCTCGACAAGCTGCAGGACGTGGTCACGCTGACACCCGACGGTCTTTTTAAACTGAATTTGGCCTACTTCCGTTCCGCCACGCAAGGCGTGATCTCCTACGGCGACGACAACATCCCGGTGGTGGCGCCTATGTACAGCGAAAAAATGGTGACCGCCTTCGGCCAGCCGAGGAAGGGAGAAGAACCGCTATCGCAATATCACAAAGACCTGGCAGCTTCCGTCCAGCGAATGACGGAAAAGGTCATCTTTCATATCCTCACAAACCTGCAAAAGCGCACTGGCCTGCAGAATGTTTGCATCGCCGGTGGAGTAGCGCAAAACTCAGTGGCCAATGGCAAGATCACCCGGGCCACGCCCTTCAAAAACGTGTACATTCCATCGGCTGGTCACGATGCGGGTATATCCATGGGAGCGGCCCTGTACGTACAGCACCAGTTGCAGAAAACGCCCCGGCAGGTGGCCATCCGGTCGGCCTATACCGGCAGCACCTTTTCCAACAACGACATTAAAAATATCCTGACGCAAAAAGGCATTTCCTTTTCCGAATATGCCGATGCTTCCCTCTTTGAAAAGATCACGGCTTGCCTCACGGCCGGGGGAGTGGTGGGCTGGTTTAACGGCCGCGCCGAATTTGGTCCGCGGGCCCTTGGCGGCCGCTCCATCATCGCCGACCCACGGCGTGCCGATGCCAAAGAAATTCTGAACCTGAAGATCAAGCGCCGCGAAAGCTTCCGGCCCTTTGCGCCGTCTATTTTAAAAGAACACGTGGCCGATTATTTCGAATTGGCCGATGAAGTGCCCTTCATGGAAAAGGTATTTCCCATCAAAAAAGAAAAGCAGGCAGAAGTGCCGGCCGTTACTCACGTAGACGGGTCGGGCAGGTTGCAAACGGTTGACAAGGAAGTGTCTCCACGTTATTATGCCCTTATCGAAACCTTTTACAAAAAAACCGGGGTGCCCATCCTGTTGAATACATCCTTCAACGAAAACGAACCCATTGTCAACAGTCCCGAAGAAGCCCTGGCCTGTTACCTGCGTACCAATATGGACATGCTGGTGATGGAAAACATTGTGGTGGAAAGAGCCGCCATGGGGTGAGTTGCCTGACCCAACCACCAACCCCAACCCCGCACGCCAAACCGGCCTACCCCTTTGTTGGTATTTTTACGAAAATTCTTTATACGTAGATTCCCCATTCAACCAAACGGCGTATCTTACACACGTTCTTTCTTCTTAACCAACTAACTGCACGCCATGAAGGTTACACTCATCACCGTTACATTCAATTCAGCCCGTCACCTGGCCGATTGTATCCAGTCGGTTCTTCAGCAGGACCATCCCGATGTAGAGTACATTGTCATTGACGGCGCCTCCACCGACGACACGCTTTCCATCATTGAAAATTATTCGGGCGGCATAGACAAATGGATTTCCGAAAAAGACGGCGGCATGTACGATGCCATTAATAAGGGCATGCGAATGGCCACCGGCGATGTGATCGGTATTCTCAACAGCGACGATATGCTGGCCGGTCCGGGTGTGCTGTCGAAGATCGTGGCTTCCTTTGAGCAGGGTGGGGTGGACTCCATCTTTGGCGACCTGCTGTATGTGGACGGCGAAGACACGGACAAAGTGCACCGGTACTGGCGGGGTTCAGCCTACAACCGTGATGCCTTCCACTGGGGCTGGATGCCGGCACACCCAACCTTTTATGTGCGCCGCGAGGTGGTGGAGCAGTTGGGCGGCTACGAAACCCACTTTTTTACGGCCGCCGATTTCGAGCTGATGACGCGGTATCTATACAAGCACCGCATCAGCAGTGCTTACCTGCCCGAGCTGATCGTAAAAATGCGCAAGGGCGGCATGAGCAATGGCAGCCTCAAAAAGCGCCTCCGCGCCAATCGCCGCGATTACCTGGCCCTCAAGCGCAACGGTGTGCCTTTCCCGCTTTTTGCTTCGTTAATTAAACCCATTCGCAAGCTGCCGCAGTACCTTAAGGCCATGATGGCAAAAAGTAGCGACAAAATGCCCGGCGGCAACACGCAGCAAGAGAATTGGACAATAGACTACAAGCTCACCCCCGCCAAAGGCCGGGAGCCCAACCTCGGCACCGGGGCGGTACTCGACTAAAGCCAAGTCAGCATACTTGTCGTTTTCAGCAACACTTTCAATAAAAATCCCGCCCCCGCGGGGTTTTTTTATGCGCAGGATCGGTCCGGCCACCGGCACAAGGCCGGCAAAACATCCTCTTCCTCCGCTTCGTCCGGCTAATGAAAAACCGCACAAAATTTTTTTCAAATGGGCGAAAGGCCCTACTTTCAGCAGGGATAACCCCAATGGCCCCAACACCTTGCCGGACGGTGCCGCTTATTTCCGGCTTTTCAGCCCGGCCCTTCCGGGGAAAGATTCGAAGCCACCTTCCGTACCGTATGGGCTCCTTATGACAAATGAAAAAAAACACCATCATCTGGCTGCTCCTGCTAAGCCCCCTCCTTGGCTTATCGCAAAAGATCAGCGAAAGCGGCTACGACAAATTCCTGAAAAAACACCGGGTGGCAACCGAGGCGCTCCCGGTGGAAGGCCTCACCGGGAACAACCGGCTGGCGCTGGCTTTTTCGGCCATTGGCGAAAATCTTTTCCTTACCATCAGCGGCACTGGCTGGGGCACGGCTACCATAGACAAGGCCGACGAACTGCGGCTGCGGTTTTCCAACGACAGTGTGATCACCCTGGCCTCCACCTCTCTGCAGGGTTTTGAGCCCGGTGCAGCGGGCAATGCCTACCGCCACCAATACGCATTGGCGCCGGCGCAGCTCGAAGCCTTTGCCAAAGCCAGCCTGGCCGGCCTGCGCAAGCAGAGTTTCTCTGCTTTTTCCGACCTCTCTCTTCCACCGCAAAACGCCACGCGGCTGGCCGCCCTGGGCGCCCTTTTTCTTTCCGAAATAAAAAGGGCCGGGCTGTACCGGCCGTTCCGGCAAATAACGCTGCGGCAGATACCCGGCCATATTGGCGACAGTGTACAGTTTTGTGGCAAGGTGTACAAAACCCGGTACTTTCAGGAGTCGGCCGGCGGGCCCACACTGCTCGATGTGCAGGCCGATTTCTCCGACCCCTTCGTAAATGTGGTGATCCTGCAAAAAGACCGCGACCAGTTTGGTGGCGCCCCCGAGAAAAAATACATCGGCCGGGAGGTCTGTATCAGCGGGGTGCTTTCGCTGCGCAATAACCTGCCTTACCTCGAACTGCGGCACCGCGGCCAGCTCACGGTAAAAAGCCCGGTTGACCTGGCCGAGATTGGCCTTTTTGTGGGCGACAGCGTTACCACTACCGGCACAGTGTTTAGTGGTAGCTTTCTGGAAGATGGCCAAACCAAACCAACGCTGTTGAACATGGGCGCTCCTTACCCGGGGCAGCCTCTCACCCTGGTAATAGCCGCCGCCGACCGCCCCTCTTTTGGCAAACCCGAGGCCTTGTATGTGGAGAAGGTGGTGAAGGTGGCCGGGCGGGTGGAAGCATTTAACGGCCGGCCGCAGATGGTTTTGCGGCAGCCGGGCCAGGTGGTGATAGTGGGCGCCGCCAGTCCCGTGGCACCGGCACCAACTGCCGGCAACACCGGGCAGCGGGGCGCCGGCCCAGTGATGGAACTGCCGCCGGTAACGGTGGCCCCGCCGGCCAAAAAAAATGCGGTGGTGCCGGCTGCCACCGCGGCCGGCTTCCCGGGCGGCGACACGGCCTTCCGCCTGTTTATCAAACGCAACTTTGTTATCCCGGATGGCATACCCCTGACCGAACGAAAAGAAGTAACCCTGTCGTTTGAAGTGGATGTCCGCGGCATCTGGCGCAACATGCGGTTGCTCACCTCAGCCGGCAAAGAGCTCGACCGCGAGCTGGTAAAGGTGCTGAAGCGTATGCCTAAATGGCTGCCGGCTACCAGGGAAGGCAAAGCGGTGAGTTCGCAGGTCACCTATCCGGTCGTGCTGATTGAGCCGGTGGTCCGCAAACGGCCGGCAACGCTGCCGGCTTTTTAGCAAACGAAACGCTGGCCTTAAGGTTTAAAAGGGAAAAAGCACCGAAGGCCAGTCACCAAAAGAGGGATCAACACTTAAATCCAAAAAGTAGCCCGGCAGCCCTCAACGGACAACGGTAAGCTGCGAGCGGTGTACTTCGAACGGGCAACTGGCCGGATGATACCAAACCGCCATCAGGGTGCGCTTGTTGCTTTAGCCGATGCCGTTGGCGTCGAAAAGCTGTAGCGAAGCAGATGTAGAAGTGGAAGGGAACCATAACTTTCAGCACCGGAAGAAACTGCAGGTTTCAACCGTGTAGAACACAGGATCCCTCCGCAGCCTGGCCGTTAGACGACATATGCTCTTTCTCTGAACACGGCGCTTCTACCTCAGCCGAACACTCTTGGATGACACCGTACTGAATTAGTAAAAACAGCATTACTCCTCCAGCTTCCGCGTAAACTGGTAAATGATCTTCAGCCCGATGGAATAGTACAGGTCCTTGTTTTTTCGATTTCCCCTGGGCAGGGTCACGCTTGGGTAGTTGGCCGAAGGGTTCACTTCATCGCCGCGAAAGGCGAGGGAAGGCAGCAGGGGGTCCTGCTGGGCCAGTCGTTGCCGGTCCACGTAGATGGTGCTCACATCGTCGAGGTAGTCGGTAAATGTTTTGCGGAAGGTGGCATCCAGCGCTACGTTGATCTCGCGGTTGACCACCAGGTTGAGTCCCACGCCAAAGGGCACCTGTAATTGCGTCAGCTTATACGGCGCCTGGCCGGCGCTGGGCAGGCGTTGTCCCTCGGTGCCCAGCGGTTGCAAAAACCGTTTGGCGCCGGTACGGTCGGTGGTATATGGGTCGAAATGAAAAACGCCGATACCGCCATAGACGTAGGGCGAAAGCAGGCTTACGTTGGGCGAAAGAAGATGGTACCGCAGGCCCAGGCTCACGTCAATGATGTTCGACTGAAAACGCAGGTTGCGGTCTTTCAGGTTCTGCCGGTTGTTTTTCTGGTCGTCGGCGCCAATGCGCAGGTAGGATGCCGTCAGCACGGGCCGAAACTGAATGGAGGCGCTATAACTGATGCCCAGTGAAGCGGCCAGGCCGGCTCCCTTTAGGGGCGTGGCTTTTTCGGTGAGGTCACCAAAATAAGAAGCGCCACCAAAACCGGCTTCCACACTGAAAAGCCGGTCGTCGTCGTAATAGGAAAATTGGGCCGATAAGTTGTTTTGCAAAAAGCAGAAACAAAAAAGCGCCAGCAGCCGGGTGTAGCGTTGATAAGGGTGTTTTCGCATAGTGCGGTGGGTCATTGCCGAAATTAAGGCTTTTAGCGGCGTAAATCATGGGCCCTGAATTTTGACAGGCACTACTCGTATTTTTTCAATGGTATATTTTCAGGAGCAGGCATTGATCTCGCAGGGATTAAATATTGAATAGCCACTGGTAAAAAGGGGTGGGAGAGAGACGGAGTACTGCCACACCGTAGGCGCAATGTCATTCAGTTAAGAAATCGTCTGAAAATCGCTGGGTGTCACGTAAGCGTCCCGTCGCGGGTAAATGAGAAGGATGCACAGGTCGGCCATTGGCGCGGCCGCCAACAGCAGCAACAAGCCTCACCGTAATGACATTGGCCCAAAGGGCTCGATGGTGGCCACCTAAACCATCACGCTGAACCACAAATGCTGAACGAACGGAAGGCGCGTTTAAATGTGTTTTACTGATAAATGGTGGCGATGCAATTTTACATTTTAGAAAAATCCTTTTCCATTGTGCGTTCTTTTGGGATAAGCCTGCCGGCAGCGTAGGGCACGCTATCCACTCCTGCCAGCAAACCATCCGTTAGTAAACCTGACGCTAACAAGAAAATACATTCTATCGTAAAAAAGAAGGTTCTAAGGCGGGCAAAAAAAAGCCCTGCGTGGCTGGCACCATCAGGGCGTTTTTTGTGATCCAGTCAGGATTCGAACCTGAGACCTACTGCTTAGAAGGCGGTAAAATTCGTTATATCTGATTATTCTTTGCCCGGCACTTTGTTATGAAACCCGCTACAGCAGCGGGTTTTATTCGTTTGCGGTTATATCCTATTAGTCCTTTGTTAGTATTCTTTTTTGTGCAAATTGTGTGCAAATGGTATTTTTATTGTTATGGAAGCGGTCATAACTATCTACCACGACAAGCGCCGGGAAAAGAAAGGTGGTACCTATCCCGTTAAAATCAAAGTATATGATGGCAACGAAAGGAAATACTATCCTACTGGCGTTGATCTGACAGAAGCGGACTTTTTGAAAGTGATGAAAGGGGACAGGCTGACAAAGGAACTGAAGAAAGTAAAGGACAAGCTGGATGAGAAAAAGGCCGCAGCAACCCGCATAGCTTCAAAGATGGAGGTTTTTGATATTGCTGTTTTTGATCGGAAGTATAAAAGGCCAACGGCCGGCAACGCTGATGTCTTTTCATATTATCAACAAAAAATTGAGGAGTGCCGGAAAACTGACGGTATTAAAAATGCCAAGATGTACGAACATTCGCGGAACTCCCTGTTGAAATATAGTTTTCCAAAAGTGAAGATTACAAAGGGCACTGATGTAGATAAGCTGATACGGGATGAAAAATATCGGTTGGACTTCAAAGAGGTTGTCCTGAAGTTTTTGCAGGGTTATCAAAAGTGGATGACTGACAAAGGGCACTCACTTACAACGGTCAGCATGTACATGCGGAATCTTCGCACTATTTTCAATGCAGCGATACACGAAAAAGACGTTAGCCCGGAGCTTTACCCTTTCGGGAACAAGAGCGGAAAGTACATGATACCTGCCGGCGCCAATGTAAAGCAGGCGATTGAAGATGAAGACCTGAAAAAACTATGGGAGTACGAGACCACCGACGAACTGATTAACCGGGCCCGCGACTTTTGGTTTTTCATTTATAACGCATACGGCATGAATGTCCGGGATATTGTACTATTGAAAAATATTAACCTGAGGGCCGGCAAAATTGATTACGTCCGGAAGAAAACAAAAGGCAGGACAAAAAAGGAAACGCATATTGAAGTGCCGATAAATGCCCACATGCAGAAAGTGATAGACAAGTACGGAACTAAAGGCGTTTTTGTTTTTGATGTGCTGAAGCCTGGAATGAATGAAGAAGCCCGGGTAAAGGCTTCAGATGCTTTTGTTACATTTATTAACGATCACATGGAGCGGCTGGCCAAGCTTTGCGGGGTGACGGCATCCTGCACCAGCTACGCCGCCCGGCATACGTTTGGGACGAAGGCCATCCGCAACGGGGCGCCAATGGAATTGATACAGGAGCTTTTAGGCCACCAGCATCTTTCCACCACGCAGAACTATTTTAAAGGGTTTGAAGATCCCGCTAAACGTGCCGTATCTGACGGCTTAATGAACTTCCAATGAAAACAGAAGCATACAAGGGTTACAAAAAAGCAATAGATACACTAATAAACTGGCTCGACGTTGTTGGTGTTGAAGAAGAACTTGTTTTTGAAGAGGAAAGAGAATCTATCAAATTCAGGTTTGACGCATACAAAGAGGCCGAAAAAAACCTTTTGGAAGAAATAGAAGCCAATGCCCTGGCCGGTCCCGTTGAAGGTTATGTGAGCAATATTGTTGAATATATTGAAAGGGAGGTACAGGTACGGCCGGAAAACATCGGGCCCCGTTCACATTGGCGATTTACGCTTCGTTTTGATGACCCCGCGTCGTCTTTCAACCAGTCCAGGTTTGCAGACCTGCCACCGCTAACTACCGATGAAGTGCTGGCTATTATTTACGATCAGGTCCACAAGTTCAAATACCAAAGATTGCTGTCGTTTTTAAGGCCCGTTTCAGCCGCAATGCCAGAGCCGGCAGACGAGGTAACTACTTTAGTGGAAGATCATATAAAATGCTTCAGCGGCAAAAAGAATGGCTACCAGCTACTAAGCAGCACAGAATACGAATACCTACTGAATTTGACAGTAGAATTAGTAAGAACAAAGCAGGCGCCTGAAAACATCAAACCTTTACCAAAGAACTCCCTGCTGCCTATAAAATTCATTTTGAGAACTTACTACAATATGCACCAGGTGGCCGAAGGCCGGAACATAAATAACGAATGGCTAAAGTTTATCGGTACCGTTTTTCAGAATTATACAACGATGGATATTGACGGCATGCGAAAAGCCTTTTCCCGATACGATGGCGGAATTTACGAGCATGATAAAAACCTAATAACAAACTACTAATCAGGTTTATACACTTTTTCTCTTTCACCTATTTCACATCTTTTCACCTATACTTCACATTCTTTCTTTGGTTTCAAATAGCTGAAGAAATGAATTATACACCCAGGCCCACCTTTGAGCAGATGCCCGAAATGCTTCACAATCTGTTAAGTGAAGTGGAGTTTATCAAAGATAATATCGGCAAATCGGCTCCCGTTCAACCGGAAGAACCTATCACCGTTCCGGAAGTTGCAAAGTTTCTCCAGATAGAAGAGCAGACCGTTTACCGGCTGCTTCGGGCAAATAAAATCCCTGCACACAAAAAGTTTTCTAAGTGGTACTTCTATAAGTCGGAAATAAACGAATACCTGCGGGCCGCTCAGTAATTCTTTCTATTTCGGCCTTTTTCAAAGATTTTTTCGGAGAGCGCCGGACAAAGAATCCCGTTTACACACTATACAATAGCGAATCGAAATAATATGACACAAGCACTACTGACCCGGGGTGAACTGGCAAGGCAATTCAAGGTCCACCCGGACACGATTAAGAACTGGACGAAGCAAGGGCTTATAAAGCCCACATTGTCCATCAACAACCGGGACCGATTCTTACTCAAAGAGGTAAAGAAGTCTCTATCTGAAAACAAAAAAGCCTGAAGTGGGCAAACACCGCAGGCTGAAAATCTTTTATCAAAATGCTTGAAGATAAAGGTAATAAAAAATCAGAAACGAAGCCCGCTTTTAGTGAAATAATGAGCTTCGCTTTAGACGCTATCAACGCCGGTTTGGCTGTTATTCCGTGTGTAAAAAAGGTGCCGGACACCAAGATAAAAAGCGTCAACAAGGTCCGCCAAAAGCCGATAAATTCCCACAACGCAGAGTTTTATTTTTTGGATGCCGAGCAGATAGCAATTCTGACCGGCAGCAAAACTGAATGTATTGATTGCGACTTTAAAAATGACCTCACGGGTAAACTAAAGTCTCAATTTCTGACTGCTTTAAAATTCGCACTCCCTGAACTTTACGAAAAGCTGTACATCGAAAGCACACCGTCGGGCGGGCTGCATCTTTTCTACAAGTGCCATCAAATTGGGGGAAGCAAGAAACTTGCACAGCGGCCAGCAACAGCCAAAGAAAAGGAAACAGGCGAACGTGTTAAAGTGTTGCTTGAAACGAAAGGCGAAGGCGGCTATGTGGTTTGTTATCCTTCACCTAACTACGGCGCGATACAGGGCGACCTTCTGGAGCTTCAGTTTATCAATCCTGAAGAGAGAAAAGAACTTTTAGCTATCTGTAGGTCTTTTGATCTTATGACGAGCCCTGAGCTTGGGGGGCTAACGAAGCGCCAAGCACTGCTGCCGGATGCGCCGTGGACCGTATTTGACAGGCAGCATAACAATGACTGGATAGCGGAGACGTTAAAAAATGCAGGCTGGGAAGTGGTTAATGAAGACGATGATCGGATTTTTGTACTTCGTCCCGGCTCCAGTGCTAAAACGTCCGGCTGGATATGGAAGCAATCGAATACGCTTTATCTATTCAGCACCAGCACCGAATTTGAAGCAGAAAAGCCTTACAGCCCGTTTTCTGTCTACTGTACGCTTTCATTTGACGGCGACGTAAAAGCTTGTGCCCGACACTTGGCAGAACAAGGCATAGGAACATGGAACGCTGAAGAAAGTGAGTTTTTCAGGATCAATAACAAAAATAAAATTGAAATCAAGCATGCCGGCATACTGGAATGGATGCACGATTTAGGAATCCGCAAACATTGGTACAGCCAGAAAGATTTTGATGTCGTTCAGGTCTTAGATAATGTGGTTCGTGTCATTACCATTGATAAAATCAAAAAAGTATTTGGCTCTTACATTAAGGAAACGGTGCCGGAGAAGATTTATAATTTCTTTCTTGCCAGCCTTCGCAGCATCTTCACGAAAGACGGCCTTCTGTCACAGTTGGACGATCTGGACGAATCACTTTTTATCAACAGCGACACCGCCACCGGATGGGTTTTCTTTAAAAACGGTGCCTTACGTGTTACCTCTTTCAATAACGAACTTTTTGACTACTCCGCACTTGAAGGGTATGTATGGGAAAAGAATATTATCAGCCGCGAATTTCAGGCCGGGCCGGTAGATGGAGACATTAAAGAGTTTATCCACATCATCGCAGGGAAACGGCGGGAAGTGGAATTGATGTTTATCACTGCATTAGGCTACCTGTTGCACCCTTACAAAGATCCTGTTAACCCGAAGGTGCCAATCCTTAACGATGAGTTTTTTGACGAAAACGAATCAGAGCCGGAAGGCGGAACCGGAAAGGGGCTTTTTATAAAAATACTTCAACAGTTCAAAACCGTTTATTCTGTTGACGGTAAATCATTCAGCCTCGATAAGTCCTTCCCCTTTCAGGGTGTAAGCCATGATACGGAGCTGTTTGCTATTGAGGACGCAAAGAAAGGTTTTGATTTTGAGCGGATATTTTCTGTTATCACAGAAGGCATGACCGTAGAAAAAAAGGGAAAGGATGAATTTAAAATACCCTACGATCGTTCGCCTAAAATACTTATCACAACCAATTACGCAATCAAAGGGTCTTCAAGCTCCCATAAGCGCCGGCGGTACGAACTGGAAATTGCCCCGGTTTTCTCAAATAAGCATACACCTATTGACTATTTCGGACACCGGTTTTTCATAGACTGGGACGCGGATCAATGGAGCCGTTTCGATAACTACATGGTGTATTGTCTTCAAACCTTTCTAAACACTGGTCTTGCTGAACAAGTGGATATAAACCTACAGCGTAAAAAGCTTATTCAGGAAACGAACCGCGATTTTATCAACTGGATTACAGATTACCATAAAAGGGGATTACCTGAAAAACCGGTTGCGAAGCAGGATTTTAAAGGAACGTTTTGTATTGACTTTCCGGACTACGCCAATAAGCTTTCGACGAACACATTTACGCGGTGGGTGCAGCGTTGGGCTCAGTCTAACAGCGTGAGTGTGGATGCCAGTAACAAACACCCTATAAAAACAGGAGGGCTTGGCGGCAAAGAGGATCTTGTTATGTGCTATAAGTTTTCAGGCCGGCTAAAAGCAATAGAATCTTACGAGGTTTTGAAAAATGGACGTTCACAAAACCCCGTAAATGGCCGGTCTTACGAGGTTTCCCACGCGCAGAGCAGCCAGACTTACGAGCCTGTCATTAGTGAAGATGACCTTTTCTAAGGATTTACGTACTTATTAGACGGTCAGATTTTCAAAAGCTCGTAAAATATTCGATTGATTGCCAATAAGATACAAGGCTTTACGAGGTTACGAGGTTTTTTTAAGAAAAAATGCAAGTTGGAAAAAATAAAAGCTTTTATACGTGTAGTACGTGTATAGGAAAAAACGAAAAAAAAAGTTCGTAAGTCCGTAAAGCGGCTTTCTGATGGAAAACCTGAGCGGCGAAAGCAAAAGCACTCTTGTAAAATACAGGTCAAAAACAAAGGAAATGGTAACATATAAACAAATACTATAATATGAGAAAGCAGTTGACCCCCCAAAAAAAGAACGCTGACAAACTAAAGCGAATGATGGAAAATCAGCCTTCAATGTGCAAATCCGGTGCAATAGTACCGGGTGAGGCAAATAGAAGCCAATACGGCAAAAGCTTTCAGAGAATTAAGCAACTGCCTAAGGGGCAGTTGCGGCCTAAAAGGAGCATTCATTACGGAGTGAAAAAGTGAGAAAGTAAAAAACGAAAACGAAAAACAGCACACTATACAAAAAGGATTTATGGAACGAAACACACCCCGATACAACTTCCCGCATCTTGTTTATGAAGATGCAGCAGGCATCGAAAGGACAAAAGCACAGATTGAAACAATCCGGCAAGGTTATGCCCGGCTGATTCACGAATACCGGATCCTGTGTGTCGGTCAGTTCAAAGCAGACGAACTGCCGGCCATGATGGAGAACCCGGCAGAATTTGTAAGGCAAAAATGTATTACCCTGTTGCCGGCTGAAGCGCCTACCTACGGACAATTTAAAGTAAAGCAGGAGGTTTTGCTTGATCAACTGGAGCTACCAGATTCTACCAACCTTGCCCACGCCGTCAAGTTTCTCCAGGCTCACCAAACCGTAAACGGCAGGACGGTTGAACTACACACCGCATACGAAGTGCAGGGAGATACTGTAATTGCCAAAAAAGATTTTATCCAACAGGCAGTACAGCAATTCAAAATCTACGCAAATAACGAAACAGAAGTAGGCGCTGCACTGGTTTACAAAAACTATCAAACGGCCTATAATGCCCTCGAAAAGTTTATGCGGCAAAATGGTCAGGATGGCTTCGCCCGGATGCAACCGCAACAACTTTTTGAAGAAAACCCCGCTACCGGTGAAAAGGAATTTAAGCCGGCCTTTTACCTGCGGTTAATCGGCCAATAAAAAAAAGTACAATGAATAACAAGTCAAAAGAACTGGCAGCGATGTTTGCCAAGCTCACACCAGAACAACAGATAGACACCCTTAAGCTCTATTTCTGCAAAAACACGGCCGCTACGGATGCGGAATTACACCAAAGGCTGAAAGAATTTAAACAACGCCTGGCAGCTAAGAAGAAAGTAAATCAGTCGGTACCGGTTTACAAAACGAAAGACGGCGCCGAAATCAATATCAGCAAGATTGAGCCGACCGGCATAGTTACCATTGCTGGCAAACCAGCCCCGCAAGGGGAGATAGTCCTGAATGACGGCACAAAGGTTAAGGTAGGGGTTAATGGCGTTATTGCTGCCGTTGAACTGTCACCACAGGCAAAGGCCAAACAGAAGCCTGTAGCGCCTGCAAAAGCCTCACAGGTGGCGCCGCCAAAGCCTGCACCAAAAAATGAGAAAGTAACGCCCGGCTTAGTCATCCAACGAATGAAAAAAGAAAGGGAATCCCGCTTTGACCGCTTTGCCGCCGCTACCCGTTCACTTTTCAAAAAGTAAAAAAACATGTTTGAAAAAGGAGTAAGCGGAAACCCTTCGGGCAGACCTAAAGGCAGCCGCAACAAAGTGCAAACAGAAGTAAAAGCGCTTATTGAGCAATTGATCACCGATAACGCCGAATCAATCAAAACAGACTTTAGCGGCCTGAAACCTTATGCAAAAGTCAGAATGATGATAGAGCTTTTGCCTTTCGTCGTTCCAAAGCTCACCAGCAATTCACATGAGTTTGAATCCCTTACTGATGAACAGCTTGATGAAATTATCGAACGACTGAAAAATCCTGACCAATGACACGAAGAGACAAGATAGCCCTGTTGCGCAGCCTTGCAGAAGGTGGGTTAAGCATAGAAGATATTCAGATAAAGAAGGCGATTTTTTGGGTTACTGACAACAAGATCGGCCTATACCGGTGCAATGAATTGCAAATACAGGGATTCACGAAAGAACAGTTTGAACAGTGGAAAAAAGAGAACCGGAAATATGACTGCGTTGTGATCAATGTGCAGTACACTGAAAAAGCCAAATTAGTCAGTAACGAAAAAGACATTGAGCTATGAAACGTGCAGAAAAAATAAAGTTGCTTGTCGGGATAGCGCAGGGCCATATAAGCGTTGACAGCCTGAAGCCAGAACCGTTCCTACTTCGCATGGACCTGGGCAACGGTATTATCTCCCACTACAAAGAAGGGGCTTTAATTGACGGTAAGCAATGGCAAAAGGAAAGCCAGGGAATGAGGAAAAAAAACGTAACACTTAGCCTATGAAGTCACTTTCACAAGCCCGCAGTATGTCGCAACGCCAACGGCAGCAAAGGTCCATTGATTCCGGTTTTCTGGATTTGTTGGGAGACAATAAAGCGGACTTTGACAAGCCGATGACGTTAGACGACGTGGCCGGTACACTTGCTGAAATAGCCTATGAATTTACAGTACGTGCGAGGGCGAATCTCGAAACAGCAAACCGAATTTCTTCCGGTGCCCTTGCTGATTCGATGGTAATAAGCGAGGTGCAGCTATTAGGCAAAACTTACCAGGTAGAAATCAGCCTTGCCTTTTACTATGATTTTGTAAACCAGGGCGTAAAAGGATGGCAAAACGAAAAAGGCGGCAATAGTCCGTACCAATTTAAAAGTCACGGGCCATCAAAAAACATGGTGGCGGCCATCCGCAAATGGGTAATAAAAGAAGGGTTAAAAGGGAAGGGCTTAGAAAACCGGCGCCGGGTTGGACTGAGGGATCGGAAACGGTACAGCATACGGGACACCTCAAACGCTGCGGCCTTTGGAATCGCTGCCGGCATCAAAAAGAAAGGACTGCGGCCGACATACTTCTGGACGCGGACAGTTAAAGAGATGGATAAGATAGTACGTGAGCGATTGGAGGCGGCATTAGTCATTGATATTACCAACGCATTAACCGGAAAGTAAATATGAAAACAGGAATCGAAATCGTTTTGAAAAGAGGCGCCGATGTTTTTAAGGTACAAAAAAAGCTTTCTGCCCTGCACGGTGTGTATCGGTGCAACGTAGTGAACCACTGCACCTTGCTTTGCTACTTTAACGACGCAGTATTGCTATCAAAAACCATTCTGAAGATCGCCGGCAGCAACTTGAACAACCGCAAACGAACAGCTAACGTTTCAAGCGTCCGGGAAATATCAGCGGACTAAAAAATTCTCACAAACGGATTGCTGTCCTGCCACACATATACTATAGAAACAAAATAGTATGAGGACAGTCACGCTACACAAATCACTAAACACAGTTAAAGCCGGAACATTTACCCGGCTGCTTTCGCTAAAAGACGATCCGAACCTCACGCCGTTACAACGCGATGAGGCGGCATTGTGCGCTTTGTACGATCTAAAGCAGGAAGAAATCGACAGCTCCGATCCGGCCGATTACCGCCTTTTAAAACAATCGCTGGCCATCCTGGAAAGCCCGTTGAATCCGTCACCGAAACACCGCATAGAAGCTGCCGGCAACTGGTACCAGTTGGTGAACCTAAACCCGGCAAAAATGACCGTGGAAATGTACCGCGATTTGATGGGCGCCACCGACCTCTATTCAGACAAGAGCCGGCACACGCTCACAAACATTCTTTCCCTTTTGATTCGGCCGGTCAAGCCGTTTAAAATCTTTGGCAAAACCTTTTGGCTAAAAAGCAGGCAGGATAAAACAAAGCTTGACCAATATGAAAACGATTTACGGGAGGCGTCAATAACAGACCTGTTTTCCCTCTTGAAATTTTTCGAGGTCTTACACGCTGAAATAATCCGCAACCTGTTAACGCGGCACAAAGAAAAGCTGATTACGGCCGGCATTGCAAGCGGTAAAACCCGCGAAGAAACAGAAGCAGAGCTGCAACAATCGCTGGCCATCCTGGATGAATGTTTTCCCCTCACAAAAAAGCCGGGTAAATGAGTAACGTGGTTGTTGGCGCAAGGATTCAAGTTGACGGAGCCGGCGCCGCTGAATCGGTAGGCTCGGTAAAAAAACAACTGAAAGAAGCCAAAGAAGAACTGATTCAGCTTCAGGACAAATTTGGCGCCCTGTCGCCGGCCGCAATTGAAGCGGCAAAGCGGGTGGCCGGCTTAAAGGACCAAATAAAAGAAGCCGCTGAGGTTTCAGACCTGTTTGATCCGGGCGCAAAATTTAAGACGCTGGCCAGCGCCGCATCATTAGCCGTTAGCGGTGTGGGCGCCGTGCAGGGCGTGATGGCATTGCTGGGTGAAGAAGGCCAAGCGGTGCAGGAAACAATAATGAAGATGCATGCCGTGATGGCAATCAGTGATGGCTTTTCCGCCATTGCCGATGGTGCCAAAGACTTTCAGCGGCTAAGCACCATGATTCAGCAAAGCACCGTTTTTACAAAGGCAAACGACGCGGCCACCAAAGCGGCGGCATTTACCATGAAACTTTTTGGCGGGTCCGTTGAAACCACGGCAACGTCCTTTAAAGTGCTAAAGGGAGCAATGGCGGCGCTGGGCATTGGTGCCATCATATTTGCCGTTACGGAACTGGTAAGTTGGTTTCAAAGTCTAACCAGTGCCGCTGAAGAAGCTGCTGAAGCCGAAAAAAAAGCATTGCAGGCACGGGCAGAATCGGATAAAGCAGACTATGACGGTCAGATGGCCTTTGTCAACAGGGAGGAAAAATTAGCCATTGCCCGGCTAAAAGCCGCCGGCAAATCAGAACAGGATATTTATAACGAAAGGGTGCGTTGGCAGAAGCAACGTATTGCCGCCGCTCAGGAAACCAACCAAAAACAGGAGGACATAGACCAGGCCGAATTAGACCTGAAGGTGATGCGGATTGAAGAAGAGGGCAGAATCCGCGAAGAAGCAGAAAAGAAAGCAAAAGAGGCTGCCGACCGGGCAGCGCAACAGGCAAAGCAGCAACGCGAAGAAAGAAAGCGGCAAGCAGAACAGGAGCAGCGGGAACAACAGCAGCGAATATCAGATGCTAAGAAACAAAACGACGAACTGCGAAGTATAAACGAAGCAGAAGGCGCCGGCTCACCGCTGCAAAAAGATGTGGCCAAACTCCGGCAGGAATTTGAAGAAAAGAAGGCGATCCTGCAGGCCGGTGGGCAATCACTTGTTGATCTTAACATCTGGTGGGAAAGTCAACAGGCAAATATTAAAAAGAAATACCGGGATGAAGAATTAGCAGAAGACTTGAAAAAGCGGGATGAGATCAACCGCCGTGAAGAAGAAGAACGGCAGAAGATAGCCGAAAACCAAAAGCAGCGTGTGGATAGTATCGGTGCGGCCATCCGGGCAGTGATTGACCTGGAAAATACTTCGTTTCAGGAGCGCCGGGATTTGCTAAACGGCAGCGAACAAACGCTGATGGCTGACACCACGCTCACAGAGCAACAGAAGACGCTTCTGGCGGCTCAATTCGCACAGGCAAGGATAGACATTGACAAGGGCGAAGCCGCCGCCAAACAGCGAAATATGGACGTTTTAAGCGGGGCCCTATCTACGTTTTCGGACGTGGTAGGAAAACAAACTGCCGTCGGTAAGGTCCTGGGCATTGCATCCGCAACTATATCAACCTACAAAGCGGCCTCGATGGCGCTGGCCACTTACCCGCCTCCGTTCAGCTACATTGCCGCTGCCGGTGCAGTGGCAGCCGGTTTAAAGAACGTCCGCGAAATAATGAAAGTACAGGTGCCGGGTGGTGGTGGAAGTGCCGGGCCGTCACTTAGCGGGGCATCTATGCAGGCGCCGCTTATGCCACAAAGCACCAGCACACAACTAAATCAGGATTCGATTAACGCGATTGGCAACGCGGCCGGGAATGTGGCCGTAAGAACCTTTGTACTGGAAAGTGACGTGAACGATTCGCAGGAGCGGCAGGCCAGGCTCAATAGGGCCGCCCGGCTGGCCGGATACCTGTTGCCGATCTTGTTTTGTATTGGTGCGTTTGTTTAGTTTTTGACTGTCTCATATTGGTAAAGCCGGAGGTTTCCACCTGTACGGCTTTTTTATTGCCACAAAAAAAAGCAGCGCCAAGAATAGCGCCGCCGGATGGTTGAACCAGTGAAAATTTTAATTCTCGCAGTCAACTTTTACTAACTTATTCCAATCATCTTTGGTAATGGAAAACTTCATACGGCCATTTTCTATTTTTTCGGTAGCCGGGCAAATGACACTTGTTTTCATCCCAAGCGGGCAACTGGCAGCATATCGGCAGATAACACAATCTTTTGCGGCAGCTAAGAAAGCCTCATTTGACCATTCAATAAAACGATACCCTTTCGCTTGAAGCTGAAAAAGCGTGTCTATGTGGTTATTGGACAGAACAGGAGCGTTCACCCAAATACTTTCCTTTGCGTTGATTGAGTAAGCTATCACGCTTCTGGTTTTTTTCAGCCATTCAATATCCCTTTTCGGTATTCCGCTGATCTGCCTTTTGGACAGTTTAAAGAACCGATCATTTGGGAAAATTTCTACTGAACAGTTGAATTTTTTCAGGCTTTCAAAACTGATGTCATTTGATGCCTGTGAAAAAAACTGCCTGTTTGTTTCCTCAAGCAACTTCTTTGTTTCCTCGAGGCGTTTACGGGAGGCCAGCAATTGCTTCTCCGCATCTTTACGGTGCTGTTCAATCAATTCTTCAAGGGTTGGTAGTTTTTTCTCGTTCTTTTTCATACAAGTAAGTTTAATGTTTTTGACAGGGTGAAGATATACCGAAATACCGAAACACCGAAAAGGGTATCTACCGATATTGTTAAGACTTTGTTAATACATACCGATTTACCTACTTACCGAAATAAGTAATATATTTGATCTATGGCAAAAGCGATAAAAGAAAAGCAGGATGAAAAGCCTGTGAAGACTTCACTTAGTATAAAGCCGTCGAAGATGAAGCGGCTTAAAATAGCTGCTGTTCATGCAGGGGGAAGTATGACGGACCTTGTAGATGAGGGGATTGATCTCGTTCTTAAAAAATACGAGAAAGAAAATAAGTAGTGACCGGTTAAATAGACACTTCGCGAATAAGGGGGGTGGCCGATGGCCTTGTCCTGGTACTATTACTTTCGTTCTAAGTGATTTGTTTATATTTGTATCTCTGATAAGATAAGATGCGATAAGAATTTTTTAATCTGAAAATTTTTATCAATGTCAAACGTTGACAGCATCAAAGAGACAATTAGCGCCCTGGAAAAATCGTATAAGGAAAGGGAGCAGTACGGGATCGAGCGACGAAAACAAGAACCTAAGTTTCTTGATACAGAACTTGCCCGTATCACCGCTAAAATCACCGACCACAAGTATTGGCTCCGCCTTTACGAAAAGAACGGTTAATTTAACTACCCCGCGTTTTGCGGGGTTTTTTATTTTTTCGGAGTTTGTGCAAATTATGTGCAAGCTGAAAAAAAATAGGTTGCATTTTTTTTGCAACCTATTGATTTTGAAAGTGATCCAGTCAGGATTCGAACCTGAGACCTACTGCTTAGAAGGCAGTTGCTCTATCCAGCTGAGCTACTGGACCAACGGGTTATGCAATTGCGCTGATTTTGTTCACCGAGCCATCCCGCCTGACGCAGGAGGCTTTACTCATCCGGGCTTTTTAACCGAAAAACGATTCGTTTGCCGGAGCGCAAAGATAGGAGAATCGGTTGTTCCATCTCAGGATACAAAGGAAAATCTCACCCCGTTCAAAAACGCATCGTGGTTGCCAACGGTGGTGTCGCCAATGTTTTTTACATAGAGCAAGGCCAGTGTCTGGCCGTTGGTATGCCCTTTTATTTTCCAGTCGAAGCCGGCTTCATCCTGCCAATAATCTTCCACCGTCACCACGCTCGCCGACCGGACTGTTTCCATCGAAACATAAGACCGGATCTTCAGTGGATGGCGCACCCGGCTGATGTATTGCTTCAATATTTTTTCGGCTTCGGCGGCCGAATGAAAAGCCGGCATCTGCACGCCGATCAGGCCATACGTCACACCGTCTTCTGCATACTCATTAAAAAACAGCTTATCGCCATCGCGGGTGTGGCGGATGTGCAGCTTTCTATTGGACGAATGCAACAGGGCCGAAAAGCCCGGGCAAATAACAAAGCGGCGGAAGCGGGGGTTGGCCATGCGCAGCACAAAGGAGGTGGCCAGAAAGAAGAACAGGTTTTCCATAGTGATATAAAACTGGTGGCTGCTGTAAGATATAAGATATTTTTACGGCTTACTTATGTCAACTCCTTTTTTCTACGGACAAGAAAAACTCACCGTTCAACTGGCCATTGCTTTAGCCCAAAAACAGTTGTCCGGCACCTTTAGCGAAGCCACGAAAGAAAGAATCCGGCAAAGCAGCCGGCATGTAGAAAACATGGTGAGGCAGGGCAAAACGGTGTATGGTATCAACACGGGTTTTGGTGTTTTGGCCAACACCAAAATCAGCGAAGCCGAAACTGCCACGTTGCAATACAAGATCCTGCAAAGCCACAGTGTGGGTGTGGGCGAGCCGGTGCCGGCCGGCATTGTGCGGCTGATGCTCGTCACCAAGCTGCATTCGCTGGCGCAGGGTTATTCCGGTGTGCAACTTTCCACGCTCCAGCGCATTCTTTGGCACCTCGACAATGACGTGCTGCCGGTGGTGCCCGAAAAAGGCAGCGTGGGCGCCTCCGGCGACCTGGCGCCGCTGGCGCACCTGTTTCTGCCGCTGATTGGCCTTGGCGAATTGGTGTACCGGGGCCAGCGCCGCCCGGCCGCCGCCGTACTGCAGGAGTTTGGCCTTGGCCCGGTGAAATTAGGCCCCAAAGAAGGGCTGGCCCTGATCAATGGCACGCAGTTTATCCTGGCCTTTGCCATCGCTGGCGTGGAGCGCCTGCACTATTGCCTCGAAGCGGCCGACATCATTGGCGCCATGAGCCTGGAAGCGCTGACCGGCACCAAAGCGCCGTTCGATGAGCGGCTTCACCGCCTTCGGCCTTTCGACGGCAATCGGTTGGTGGCCCAACGCCTGGAGAAATTGTTGGCCGGCTCGGCCATTATGCAAAGCCATATGGACTGTGGCCGGGTGCAGGACCCGTATTCGCTGCGCTGCATGCCGCAGGTGCACGGAGCGTCCCGTACGGCCTGGCTGCACCTGAAAACCTGTACCGAAATTGAAGCGGGATCGGTGACCGACAACCCGGTGGTACTGGGCGAAGACGATACCATCAGCGGCGGCAATTTTCATGGCCAGCCGCTGGCGCTGCCCCTTGACTATGCCTGCCTGGCGGCTGCGGAGGTGGGCAATATCTCCGACCGGCGATGCTACCTCTTGCTCGAAGGAAAATGGGGCCTGCCCCTGCTGCTGATGAAAAACGTGGGCCTCAACAGCGGCTTTATGCTGCCGCAATACACCACGGCAGCCCTGGTGTCGGAAAACAAAAGCCTTTGTTTCCCGGCCAGCGCCGACAGCATCCCCACATCTCTTGGCCAGGAAGACCATGTGAGCATGGGCAGTATCAGCGGCCGCAAACTGAACCAGGTGCTGGCCAACCTCGAATCCATCCTGGCTATTGAGCTGCTTTGTGCCTGCCAGGCCATCGAATTCCGTCGGCCGCTGAAAAGCAGCGCCGTGCTCGAAGAAGCCCACCATTTTGTGCGCCGCTTTGTCGGCTTCGCCGAGGAAGACCGGGTGTTTGCCAACGACATCAACCGCATCACGGAAATCATCCGGGATTACTCACTGGTGAAGCAGGTGGAAACGGTTGCCGGCGGCAGTCCTGCTTTAAATGCCGGCTTTGGCCAGTTTTCGCTCTGACCAAAATTGCCGATGAGCTTAATTATGGCACAGAATTTTAATCTGTGAAAAAAAAACAGATTTATGAAAAGGATACGCTTTGGAATGATGGGATTGATTTTGGCGGCGGCAGTGGCCGCCTGCAACAGCGGTGAAAACACAACCACCGCCACCACCACGGATGTCACGGATAGCTCGGCAGGCGCCGCGTCGAACAGCACCACCAATAATAACAACGCCCAGGCCGCCGACGCCACGGCCAGCCAACTGCCGCTTAGTGCGGCCGATTCAACCTTTGTGATGAAGGCAGCCGCGGGTGGTATGATGGAAGTGGAAGCAGGCAAAACAGCCCAAAACAATTCCGCATCGGACCGGGTAAAAGCCTTTGGCGCCATGATGGTGAAAGACCATGAGGCCGCCAACCAAGAGTTGATGAGCATTGCGGCCGGACGGGGATTAACCGTTACGCCAACTTTACCGCCCGACATGCAGGAGCATATGCAGGAAATGCAAAAAATGAAGGGCAAAGCGTTTGATAAGCATTATATGGGCATGATGGTGAAAGACCACCAGAAAACCATCGCCGACTTTGAAAAGCAGGCGGCCAGCGGCGCTGATCCCGCACTAAAGGCATTTGCGGCGAAAACATTGCCCATTATTCAAATGCACCGCGACTCCGCTACCGCTATCAACAACACGATCAAATAACATTACAACCAACAATAAAAAAAGCACCGGCACTGATCCGGTGCTTTTTTATTTAAAACGAAATAGCGGGGTTTTGATTTGATACCCAACCGATACATGCTGTATGAGTTATGCATTGAAGAGTGCCGAAGTATTCCTTTTCGTGTGGTTGGTGTCATGCTAAGCCGCCGCCCAATCGTCGCTGTTCGACTCCTGACGGAGTCGGGGCACTTTCTACATCTACTCTGCTACAGAGATTCGACGCCTACGGCGTCGCCGGAACTGACGAGAGCAATCTGATGGCGGTCTGGTATGAGGGAGTCTTTTCGCATGGTGAGTTTATTACTAAGCCGCCGTTAAATCGTCGCTGTTCGACTCCCTAGGGAGTCGCGTTGATGCTGCCATTTCCTTCCTACAGCTATTCGACGCCTACGGCGTCGGCTGAAGCAAACAGCGCACCCTGATAGTGGTTTAGTACAAGGGATTCTTTTCGGGTTATTGGCGTTATCCTAGGCCACCGTCCAAAATCGTCGCTGTTCGACTCCTAACGGATTGGGGCCTAGCTACATCTACTTTGCCGCACCTATTCGATGCCTATGGCGTCGGCTGAAACAACAGGTGCTCCTCGACGGTAGTTTGGTATGACAAGGTTGTTTGTGCTAATCAGTGCAATTTGCAATCATTCCCCACAATAGAAATTGCCGGCTCAGGCTTCCCTGCTTTGCCCCTGTGGCGTTGCCGGAAAGGTGCCTTGACTGGGGTTATTTATGCTCACCATATACCTGCCGCAAGGTATCGGCAATCTCTCCCAGCGTACAAAGGTTTTCAACTGCTTCTACTACCGGCGGCATCAGGTTTCTTGCCTCTGTTGCCGAGGCCCGCACGGCCTCAATGCACTGCGCCACCTTACCGGCTTCGCGGGAGGCACGCAAAGCCGCCAGCTTTGCTGTTTGTTCGTCGCGGATGCCGTCGTTTATCCGGAACACCGGAATTGCGTTTTCCGCGTCAATGCCAAACTTATTTACGCCCACAATTATCTTCTCGCCGGTTTCAATTTTACGCTGGTAGTCGTAGGCGCTGCGGGCAATCTCGTCCTGCATAAAGCCGTTTTCAATGGCTTCTACGCTGCCGCCCATGGCATCAATCTTTTGCAGCAGGGCCCAGGCTTTTTCTTCCACTTCCGCTGTTAGCGCTTCCACAAAATAAGAACCGGCCAGCGGATCGGCAGTATCAGGGGCCCCGCTTTCGAAGGCTACCACCTGCTGTGTACGCAGCGCAATCCGGGCCGCTTCTTCCGTTGGCAGGCTAAGTGCTTCGTCATATCCATTGGTGTGGAGCGACTGCGTGCCACCCAGCACTGCCGCCAGGGTTTGTACCGTCACTCTGGCAATGTTATTCAGCGGTTGCTGCGCCGTTAGCGTGCTGCCGCCGGTTTGGGTATGAAAGCGGAGCATCATGGCCCTGGGATCGGTGGCGCCAAGCTCTTTCATAACGGTGGCCCACATACGCCTGGCCGCCCTGAACTTGGCCACCTCTTCGAACAGGTTGTTGTGTGCATTGAAGAAAAAAGAAAGCCGCTTGCCAAACACGTTGATGTCAAGCCCTTTTTCCAGCGCCGCCTTCACGTAGGCTTTTCCGTTGCTGAGCGTAAATGCCACTTCCTGCACCGCTGTGCTGCCGGCTTCGCGAATATGATAACCCGAAATGGAGATGGTGTTCCACTTTGGCAACTCCCTGCTGCACCATTCAAATATATCGGTGATGATGCGCATGGAAGGCTTTGGCGGATAGATATAGGTTCCGCGGGCCGCATACTCTTTTAAAATATCATTCTGGATGGTTCCCGAAATTTTAGAAAGGTCGGCGCCCTGCTGTTTAGCCAGCGCCACATAAAACGCCAGCAGGATATAGGCCGTGGCGTTAATGGTCATGGAGGTAGATACCTCCTCCAGCTTAATGCCGGCAAACAACCGTTCCATGTCCTGCAACGAAGAGATGGCGACCCCCACTTTGCCCACTTCGCCTTCGGCCAGCGGGTGGTCGCTGTCGTAGCCGATTTGTGTGGGAAGATCAAAGGCTACACTCAGCCCCATGACGCCCTGCGAAAGAAGGTAATGATACCGCTTGTTGCTTTCTTCGGCTGTGGAAAAGCCGGCATATTGCCGCATGGTCCACAGGCGGCCGCGGTACATATCGGGCTGAATACCGCGGGTAAACGGTGCCTCGCCGGGATGCTCGCCGGGCAGGGCGCCGGCTGGCACATCGGCGGGAGAATAAACCGGCTTTACCAGAATGCCGGAGTCGGTGGAAATTTCTTTGCTCATAAAACAAGCGCTTTCGCAAAAAAGGAGAGGGGTTTCAGTGGAAAGTCAACAGCCTTGCCGGCCAACCTTCGATGCTAAAGGATCCGTTTGGCTTCCTCGTTCAGCGTGGTTAGCGTAAAGGTGTGGAGGGCCGCATTGTCTTCCTGCATAATGGCCTCCAGCAAGCCTTTGTTCAGCTCATGCGCTGTGGCCTCGGCCGGCAGCATACGGGCAATGGAATTGATGATCAGCAGGGTTTGGTCGCGGAGGTTTCGCACGGCTTCCCAGGCCTTTTGGCTCACATAGATCTGCTGCGAGGCATTGTACTCAAACTCCTGCTTGATGTTTTCAATCAGCATCACCTGCATGGCCCGGGCCGATAATTGCGGCTGGTTGACCCGGCTGATCAGGTTGGGCAGGGAAATGCGTTCGCAAAGGATCACCAGCCGTTCAAAAGCCTGTAATTGCAGCGGCCGGGTATTAAAATCGGGCACCGCCGGTTTTTCCCTGTACGTTCGCAAAAAAGCAAGAAACGCAAGCACAAGGGCAAGCACAGCAATCAAAAGACTCAGCGTGGTTGTTTCCATCCGGTTTTATTGAGGCCGCAAAAATACTGTGAAACTCTTTCGCCGGTTCTGCCTTTCTGGCTGTGGCAAACGGCAGCGTTGTAATTTTGCCGAATGAATACAATAACAGAAGCGCCGGTGAAGCTGACCCCGGGTGCAATTGCCGAAATTAAACGGCTTCAATTGGAGCCGGGTTTCAACAGGGCGCTTAGCCTGCGCATTGGCGTGAAGGGCGGAGGTTGCTCTGGTTTGTCGTATGTGTTGGGTTTCGATGAAAAGGGCGAAAAGGACAAGGTGTATGAATACGAAGGCGTGGAGTACATCATGGAAAAATCCCATGAGCTTTACCTGGCCGGTATGGAAGTAGATTGGGAAAACGGATTGAACAACCGCGGGTTTACCTTCAGTAATCCGAACGCCTCTTCCACTTGCGGTTGTGGTTCTTCGTTTGGCGTGTAAGGAGCGGGAAGTGCGGCTTGGACACGATAGTATTTGATGCTACTGCTTACTATTTATTTCCCATCTTCTGTTGCCCACTGGTGCTTCAGCACGTTCACCGTCACCAATAACTGCCCTGTGTGCCGCATTGTGTGTTCTGCGGCATGGAACAACAGTCCCAGCACCGTTGACGGCAGCTTTGCCCGGCCAACCGTCCGGGCCTCCGTCAGCGATGCCTCCGGAAATGTTTTGAGGGTTTGCAAACTGGCCTCCACCTGTTCCGAGAAAGCGGCGCACAGATCGTTTGCATCCGTGTTTTCGCCGCCCGGCGAACCTTCCGATTTTAAATAAGACAACTGTTCCTCAGAAAGCGGCTTGCCGGCGGCGTAGGTCAACAGCCGGTCGAGCACACCGGTCAGATGCTGCAGGTGAAAACCCGGCGATGCCAGTCCGGCCGGCTGACGCCAGAGAAGCTCGTCGGGAAAATCCTGCAGCAGGGAAATGATTTCTTCGTTGGCCTGCAGCAGGGCATGGGCCACTGGTTGCAGGTAAGGTGATAGTCCGTCAACAGGGCCGCGAAGCCAGACTTCAGGTTGCGATGCCGTTGCCATGGCGGCAAATATACAAGGCCTGGCAGATGCCCTGTACGGCCAGCGCCGGAAGGGGCCGCAGTCCGGTGGTTATTTTTGTATCAGCACCCGTGTTCGCGTGCCGATGGGCAGGTTTACCGATGGTTTTTCAAACGTCACATAGGAAATGGCCTTATCGGTTTCCCAAGTAAATACCTTCTGCTTCAGGTTGGGGTAACGGTTTACTTCTTCCACTTTTACCAGTGTGGCAAAAACCATCTCGGCCTGCACTTTGCGGCCGGAGAAACAGGCATAGCACATAGTGCAAATAGCAAGCGATGTAAAGAGCTTCATGTGTAAGTGTTTTTTCATGGCAAATGATTTTGTTGACACAGGGTGCCGGCAATCAGCTTTATCAAAAGCGGGAAGAAAGTTGCAGGATGGTAGGTAGAACAAAGTGTGTTCCAAAAAGCGCCGGAAAAAAGAGCAAACAGTCCTGTGCCAACAGGCAGCCGTTTTAATGCCGGCTCCTTGGCGCTTAGTCCGTTGGAAACGAGCGTGCAGTAAACGGCCATTGTCGGGAAAAAATCAAGTATCCTGCTGGGACTTGTTGCCGGTGGGTTTTTGCATCACCATAAATTGAAGCGGCTGTTTGGGTATCCCAAATTTGGGGTCGTCGGGAAAGGGAAGGCGTTCGCCGGTGTCCACAAATCCTTTGCGGAGGTAATAGGCAATGAGGCTGTCGCGGGCTGTGAGCACCGACATCTGGATATAAAGGCAACCAAGCTGCTGCGCCCTTTCTTCAGCGGCCTGCATCAGCCGGGCGCCAATGCCACGGGCTTGCTGCTCCGGATGCACCGTGAGCATGCCAAGATAGAGTACCGGCCCTCTTTGTTCCAGGTACACGCAACCGATGATCTCATTGTCGTCCACGGCCAACAAAATCACGGCATCCGGACGGGCGATCATGGCCTGCAACGAGGGTTCTGATGTCCGTATGCCATCCAACAGGTCGGCCTCGGTTGTCCAACCTTTTTTTGAACCATCGCCCCGGTAGGCACCGTTGACGAGGGTATTCAGGCGGGGAACATCGGCGGTGGTGGCGGGTCTGATCTGCATGCGGCGAAGGTAAGTGCAGCGGCTCATTTGCCGCGAGGTGCCGGGCAGCTACTGGCTGCTTAGCCGGCCGCACGGTTGGCAGTGGGCAAGCCGTTCATGGTAAAGCGCAAAGACCAACGCACCGAAATACGGGTGTGGCAGAAAGCCACCGGCAGGGTGTCGCTTTGCCGGGCAAACCAAATGATGGATGATTGGTTTCAGGATGGGTTTACCGGGAGATTATTGCACTTCGGCAATGGGCTATCTTCACGGCATCTTCTGTCAGCGGGGCTGATGAACGAACAGCGGTACGAATAGCGGTTGAATCTATCGCCTTCGTTTAAAAAAACCATTTTTTCAAGATCCCCGAAAGGCAGTTTATACCACCGGCTTTTTCGCCGGCGCCTCCGTTACCAGCGTAACGCCTGCCGGAGCAGCCGTCGCCGAATCTTGCCTTTCCCGCTTCATTCTTTGTGCTTTGAAAAGCGTGGCCGAACGCCAAAGCCATTCCACCGGGCCATAATAAAACCGCTGCAGCCAGTAGTGACTCATCAACACCTGGACATAAAAAAAGGCAATGGCGATCAGAAAATTCAGTCCGGGGCTTGTTTTGGTATAAAGCCCGGCGCCGATGCCCCAGAAAAGCAGCAGGCCAAAGGCCGTTTGAATCAGGTAGCTGGTCAGCGCCATTTTACCCACCGGCGCCATGGAATAAAAAAAGCGCTGCCACCGCGTACGGAACATCAGCAGCGTTAGGCCCGATACATAAAAAGCCACCAGGCAGGCGCCGAATCCATCGTACAAAAAAGAAAAGAAAAAACCGATCAGCGGACTTTGCTGCCAACCCAGTTTTCCTAGTTCATTGGCGGCAATAATTCCCAGCGCAATCACCAGCACCAGGCCCGCAATGGCCGCACTGCGCCGGCAGATCTTCCGCCAGACAGGCCGTATGCTTTCGCCCCCTTCGAACCAGCGGCGGCGGCCCACATACATGCCCAGGAGAAAAAAGCCAAACGTGATAAACAGCCGTCCGCTGCCGATCTGAAAATCGAATTTTGTTGCGAGGTGTTGGAGGTTGTACCGCCACACTTGGGCCAGGCTGCCGCGGGTGATCAGTTGATCGTATGCGCTGCCCATGGCCGCAAACCCCCCGGGGCCTCCCGCCGGCGGCGTCGTACCGAGCAGTTGTACGAGGTTGATGACTTTCCCGGGAAGATTAATGGCCAGGAGTAAGCCGGTAAGGAGTAGCCACCTGTTTGACAATGGCCTTGCCGCCAGCAGCAAAAAGCCAAGTGGTGCATAGATGGACAAAATATCGCCCTGCCAGAACGCATGATGACCAAGGCCGATCAGCAGCAGCAGGGTAATGCGCCAGGCAAACCGTTTGGCTACGTGTTGCCGGCCGGCGTTTTTCACGCCGGTTTGCAGGTAAAAGCTCAGGCCAAACAAAAAAGAGAAAAAAGCAAAAAATTTACCCGACAAAAAAATTTCGGAGAAAAACCGGGCAATGGTGCTACCCACATCGCTGTGCTTTGCATACACCGCTTCCGGCAAGGGGCCGGCGGTGTACCAAAAAAGAAAATGCACGATCATAATGCCAAGCAGGGCAAAGCCACGCAGCGCATCCACGGTCATGATCCTGTCTTTTGCCATCGTTGCTGTGGGAAGCATGTTTTTTTGTTTTCAAATTTGAACCAAATTCAATAGGCGTCCGGCGGCATTTGCACCAACCGATAGAAACGGGTCATGAGTTGCCGCCCGGGCGGATAAACTGCCGGGCAGGACGCCCCTTCACGGCCACCCGCATTGGGCAATCTGTTTCCCCCGGTGGTAAAGGCCGCATGAAAAACAGCTGTATATTGGACGCCGTTATAAATCGTTACCATGAGAAGATCACTGCTGTTATTCTTTTTGCTGCCGCTGTTCATGCAGGCCCAGAAGCTTCCCTCCATCGAAGACAAAACCAAAAACATGACGGCGTACCCGGGCTTTTTCCCGTTTTTCTGGGACGAAGGCACTGGAAAGATCTGGCTGCAATTTCCGGCGCAGCCCAAAGAAGTTCTCTACCAAACATCGTTACCGGCTGGCCTGGGGTCGAATGATTTGCGGCTTGACCGGGGCCTGATGGGAAAAACCTCCCTGTTGCAAATAAACCGGGTGGGCAATAAGCTCATGTTGCGTGAACCCAACCAATACTACCGGGCCAGTTCATCGGATGCCGCAGAAAAAAGAGCCGTGGAACAATCGTTTGCTTCTTCCACCATTGCAGGGTTTACCGTGGAAGCCGAATCGAACGGCGCGGTGTTGGTTGATGCCACGTCTTTTTTGCTCCGCGATGCCATGCAGGTCGCCAACCGCCTGCGCGGCAGCAACCAGGGCAACTACACTGTTGATCCGGCCCGCTCGGCTATCTACCTTCCCCGCACCAAAAACTTCAACCTAAACACCGAGTTCGAAGCCAGCATCACCTTCGTCAATAGCGATGGCCGCCCCGGCGGCTTTGTGCAATCGGTAGCGCCTTCGGCCGATGCCGTTACGCTGCGCATGCATCATTCGTTTGTACAGTTGCCCGACAATAATTACAAGCCGCGGGTTTACGATCCGCGGTCGTCATTTATTCCGGTGAGCTTTTACGATTACAGCACACCGGTAACCGAGCCGATTCAGAAACGGTGGGTGATGCGCCACCGCCTTCAGAAAAAAGACCCGGCAGCAACCCTAAGCGAAGCGGTGGAGCCCATTGTGTATTATCTCGACAACGGCACACCCGAACCCATTCGCAGTGCCCTGCTCGAAGGGGCCTCCTGGTGGAACCAGGCATTTGAAGCAGCCGGCTACCGCAATGCTTTCCAGGTAAAGATCCTGCCCGAAGATGCCGACCCCATGGACCTGCAGTACAACATGATCAACTGGGTGCACCGGTCTACCCGTGGATGGTCGTACGGGGCGGCAGTGGTGGACCCCCGCACCGGCGAGATCATCAAAGGCAACGTCACCTTAGGTTCGCTTCGCGTACGGCAGGACTATCTGATCGCCGCCGGACTGCTGGCTCCCTTTGAAAACGGCGTGCCTGCCGATAACAAAATGCTGCAAATGGCGTTGCAACGGCTAAAGCAACTGGCAGCGCACGAAGTGGGCCATACCCTTGGCCTTATGCACAACTATGTTTCCAGCACGCAGGGCCGGGCCAGCGTCATGGACTATCCGCCGCCGGTGGTATCGCTGAACAACCGCGGCGAAATTGATTTGAGCAACGCCTACACAAATAGCATCGGCGACTGGGACAAGGTCAGCATCAACTGGGGCTACCGCGAGTTTTCGCCGGGTACCGACGAGCCATTGGCTTTGACCCGCATTCTGTTGGAGGCTGCCGGCAAAGGCTTGACCTTTATCGCCGACCGGGACGCCAATCAGCCCGGCAGCCTGCACCCCGGAGCGCATTTGTGGGATGTGGGAACCAACGCGGTTGCCGGCTTGCGGGAAGTGATGAAAGTGAGGGAGAAAGCCCTGTCCAATTTTGGTGAGAACAATATCCGGAAAGGAGAGCCGATGGCGTTGCTGGAAGATGTGCTGGTGCCGGTTTATCTTTTTCATCGCTACCAGGTAGAAGCGGCCACGAAGCTGGTGGGCGGCTATTACTACAGCTATGCCCTGCGGGGCGATGGGCAGGCAGTGACGAAAGCGCTTTCAAGGGAGGAACAGGCAAAGGCCCTGCAGGCCGTGCTCGACTGCCTGGACCCGGCCTTCCTGGCGCTGCCGAAAAACATCGTCAGGCAAATTCCGCCGCGGCCCGCCGGGTACGATTACAACCGTGAACTCTTCAACCGCCGCACCGGCCAGCTTTCGTTCGATCCCCTGGCGGCGGCGGAAACGGCAGCGGATCTTCCCTTGTCTTTTTTGTTTCATGTTGAAAGGTTGAATCGCCTGGCGCAGGCCGATGCCGATCCGGCCGGCTTTGGCCTGAACGACATGCTGCAGCAGGTAATGGCCCGAACCTGGAAAGCACCCCGGCGCACCGGTACGGAAGGCTTGATTCAGCGGCAAAACGAACAACTGGTGCTCACGTATCTTTTAGCTGCTTCGGTAAGCGACGACGCCGGCTTTACCACCAAAGCAAGCCTGCTGAACGTATTGGAAGACCTCAAAACAAAAGCATCGGCCGAAGCAAAAAAATCCGGCACCGATAGAGGTTATTACCTGCTGACGCTGGAGCGGATGAAAAGCCCCGAAAAAGCCAAAGCCACGCAGCATGCTGTTATTCCGCCGGGAGCGCCCATTGGCCTCGACGACAATGAGGCCTTTCACTTTTAACGCTACTTCACTAGAAAGCCGTGGGAAGCATCGCCGGCCAGGCGGCTGCTTTCCAGGGCTGTTTTAACCCCCCTTTTCGGCAGCGCCACAGGGCCGCTGCTTCACTGCACACAATGCTTATTTTCGCTGCATGCAACCAACCCAAAACTGCCTGAACTGCGGCGCTCATCTTTCCGACAGTGACCGTTTTTGCTCTCACTGCGGGCAGTTGGCCCAGGTGCACCGCCTTAGCCTGGCCCACCTGCTGCACGAAGGCGTGCACTTTTTTACCCATGCCGACAAAGGCATTTTTTACCTGGTGAAGATGCTGGCAACAAAGCCGGGAGTGGTGGTGAGGGAATATGTGCAGGGACGGCGCAAACGCTATTTCAGCCCGTTGAATTTTTTCTTTATCGTCATTGGCCTTTTTCTGTTTGTGCAAACCACCTTCAAACCCATGCAAATGATCAGCATGGACAAAGCCAGGCAGGAAGTACGGGCCCATCCGGACCCCACCGTGCGGGAGCGGCGGCTGGCAAAACTCGACCGCTTGGAAAGGGGAAATAATTTTATGGCAAAGTATTCCAACTATATCAACATGGCGGTAACACCGTTGATGGCGCTGGTATTTTTCCTGGCTTTTTACAAATCCGGCTACAACTACACCGAACACCTCGTGGGCCATCTCTACTTCGCGGGTTTTAGTGCTTTGTTCTACATTTTTGTCATTACTCCCTGGCTGGTGCTAAGCAAGGGCAAGCCAGTTTACTATGCCGGCATTGCCCTCTTCCTGGTTTGGGAAGCCGTGTACCGGGCTATCGGTTATTTTCAGTTTACACAGCGCAAAGGGATCGCCGGCTTTCTGTACTGCCTGGCGGTTTCGCTACTGGCCATTATAGGCTGGGCCGTGCTTTCTTCTGGTTTGTTTTCAAGGTATGTCGAAACGGGTTTTCGCTAAGCGCAGACCGGCTTTTCTATTGTAATTCTTTTTTCAGGCAGAGGCTTTCCGGCAGGCCCACATAAGGCGGATAGTTGGGAATAACGACATAACCGCTGCTTTCGTACAGGCGGCGGGCCGTGCTAAAATGGATGCTTGTTTCCAGCACGGCCTCGCTGAAACCGCAGGCTGCCGCCCATTGCTCCAGCGCCTGCAAAACCTGCCGCGAATAACCTTTGCCCCGACAGGTTTTCACCACAAACATTCTTTTGATTTCTGCCGTGGTTGCGTCAAACGTTTTAAAGCAACCGCAAGCCACCGGCAATTCACCGGCATACAATACCACCGCTGTATCGATGCCGGGCACTTTGTTGTGCTGATCATAGGTAGCCTGATCTTCGTTCAACTCGTTCCAGAGCTCATGGTCGAGCTGGCGAACAAGCGCCTGGAAATCCGGGTGGTTGGTGGAGGTACGGGTTAGGTGTACTGCCGGTTGCATGCTGATTTCCTTTATGAATGAAATAGGACTGTTTGGGTTTTTCTGAAAACGCCTGGTTTCGGTCGCCCGTTCCTTCAACGCTGCGTTTTCGTTTTCCAAGGTAAAGCTTTCGGGCCGAACCCGTTGCACAGCCTGCCGCGTAGGCTCAGCCATCGTGTTGCCGGAAAGTCAGGCGGCAACTGCGGCATGTTTTTTACATCGTTCTACATAAGCCGCTGCAGCCTGGCATGTGTGGACAAAAACGCCTCACAAACAGCGCGGCAAGATAACAGCAAGAGCAACCCGATTCTTGTACTAAACCCAATAATGATGATAGCGATGAATTACCGTGGCCCCTTTCGTGTGCGGGCCGACCGAAACAAACCAATGCCCGAGATTCTGCATCCCGAAGATGCCATTGTTCGTGTCACCCGGTCGTGCATCTGCGGGTCCGACCTGCACATCTACCATGGCATTGTGCCGGATTCGAGAGTGGGTATGACCCTGGGACATGAATTTACCGGTGTGGTGGAAGAAGTGGGGCCCGGGGTGCAAAACCTGAAGGTAGGCGACCATGTGCTGGTGCCTTTCAACATTGCCTGCGGCAGTTGCCCGTTTTGCAAACAGGAACTGTACGGCAATTGCCATGAGTCCAACTCGCAGGCTACGGCCGTAGGCGGCATCTTTGGTTATACCCATACCGCCGGCGGTTACGATGGCGGCCAGGCCGAGTACGTACGGGTGCCTTACGCCAATGTAGGCCCCACGTTGATACCGCAGGGAATGGACATTGAAGACGCCGTGCTGCTGACCGATGTGACGCCGACCGGCTACCAGGCGGCCGAAATGGGCGGCATTCAAAAAGGCGATACGGTGGTGGTGTTTGGCGCCGGCCCCATTGGCATCATGGCCGCCCGTTGCGCCTGGCTGTTTGGCGCCGGTCGGGTGATCATCATTGACCACCTGGAGTACCGGCTGGAGTTTGCCCGCAACTACTCCTATTGCGAAGCTTACAATTTTAAAGAAATGGACGACGTGGTGGTGTTCCTGAAAAAAGCTACCGGCGGCCTGGGGGCCGATGTGTGCATTGACGCCGTGGGCGCCGAAGCAGCCGGCAATCTGTTGCAAACCCTGGTGGGCCGCAAAGGACTGATGACCGGCGGTTCGGCCACGGCCCTACACTGGGCCATCAACTCCGTAAAAAAAGGTGGCATCATCTCCATTGTGGGCGTGTACGGGCCGCTCGATGCCCTGGTGCCGATTGGTAACGTGGTGAACAAAGGCCTGACGATCCGTGCCAACCAGGCATCGGTGAAACGCCTGCTGCCAAAGTTGATTGATCATGTGATGGCCGGCCGGCTCAACCCCAAGGGACTTATCACTCACCGCATTCCGCTCGAAGAAGTATCAGAAGCCTACCACATCTTTTCGGCGAAACGCGACAATTGCATTAAACCTGTATTGATTCCGCCCACCGCATGGGCGGCTTAAAAAATTAGTTATGGAAAAAGCATTGGAAGAAAAAATCGGTTTCGAGTCGGAACTCGACCGGCAGATTGCCGAAAACGAAAAACAAATACCGGGATGGGGCGTGGATGCCGATCCGCAAAACAATCCCACCTATCCCATGAAAAAATGGAACGGGTCGGATTACGAGCGGCTGAATTATGAGCGACCGCCCATGCAGCCCCAGCGGGTGGAGATTCTTCGCTCTATTGAACGGCCGACGCTTAGCTGTGTGCATGGCGATACGCTGCCGCCAAAGGGCCTGAGTGGCGCTATCCGGCGTTTTGCCTTTAAGTACAGCGAGTCCACTTACATGCACTGGTTTCCGCTGGTGGTGGCCGACCGGGTGAATGTGATTGAAGGAATTGTAGATGACATTCGCAATGGCCATTTCCCTAACCTGATACAGGAGCGGGGATGGGCGGCCGAATGGAAATACAACCGCAAGGGACTGATTAAGAATGTGGCCATTGGCGCCGCCATTACGTTGGGTATAATAATGCTAATCAAAAACAGTAAGCAACGGTATAAAGTGGACCGGAAAACGGGCAAGCTGAAAAAGGAATCCAGCCTGCCAACGCCTTCGTTGCACAACGGCTGATGGGTATAACCAGGCTTGTGCTGAAAAACGGCAGGCCATTAGAAAGCAGCAAAACCGCTGTAGCGGCTGGTTTTGCTGCTTTTGTCTGTTTGGGGGTAAGGCAAAAAATATAATCGCCCGGCGGCCCCTATTTGTTTAATTTAGCCTTTCTGTTCACCTCCCTTAATTTTTACAATGCACACGACACAATCCGCTACCGGCGTTCTCCGGCGCAACAACGTCCGCATTTCCGGTAACGGCACAAAGACCATGCTTTTTGCGCATGGCTTTGGTTGCGATCAGAACATGTGGCGCTACATCACACCTGCTTTTGAAAACGACTTCCAACTCATCCTTTTCGATTATGTGGGCGCCGGTAAGTCCGATGTGGGCGCCTACAACAAGGAGCGGTACGCATCGCTGCAGGGGTATGCCAAAGATGTACTGGAAATCTGTGAGGCGCTGGAACTGCGGGAGGTCATCTTCGTAGGCCATTCGGTGAGTTCCATGATAGGCCTGCTGGCGGCCATTGAGGAGCCGGATTATTTCAGCCGCCTGATTATGGTGGGGCCTTCGCCCAGTTATATCAACGATGGCGACTACACCGGTGGCTTTTCAAAAGGCGATATAGAAGGGCTGTTGGATACGATGGAGAAAAACTACATCGGCTGGGCCAATTTTCTGGCGCCGAACATTATGGGCAACAAAGACCGTCCGGAACTTGGGCAGGAACTGACCGACAGTTTTTGCTCTACCGATCCGGTTATTGCCCGGCAGTTTGCCAAGGCCACTTTTTTCTCGGACAACCGCAGCGATCTGGCCAAAAGCCCGGTGCCTTCGCTCATTTTGCAGTGTTCCGATGACCTTATTGCGCCGAGAGCGGTGGGAGAGTACCTGGCGCAAAACATGCCGGCAAGCACCCTGCGGATCATGACCGCCACCGGCCATTGCCCGCATATGAGCGAGCCCGAAGAAACGGTTTACCTGATTAAAGAATACCTGCATACGGCTGCCTGATGCAAACAAGCGATCTATCAGCTCCCTGCCTGCTTTTTTCCACCACCGACGACGGTGTGCTGACGGCTGTAAACGAGGCCACGTGCCGGCACCTTCACTATACCGCCAGTCAACTGGTGGGCCGTAAAGTGGATGTGTTGTTTACATTGGCCACGCGGATCTTTCAGCAAACTCATTTTTTTCCCCTGCTGCGGATGCAGGGGAGCGCCGAAGAAATTTATTTGACCCTGCAAACGAAAGAAGGCGACCCGGTGCCGGTGCTGGTGGCGGCCAGCCGCACAGTGGGCGAGGGTGAGGCCCTCACCACTTACGCCGGCATTGTAGTGCATCACCGCAAAAAGTTCGAAGACGAACTGCTGGCGGCAAAAAAATCCGCCGAAAAAGCATTGGATGAAAATCTTGCTTTGCTGGCCATGCAACGCGAACTGCAGGAACGCACCGAGCTGCTTGACCAGCAAATGTACCTGGCCAATAAGCAAAATGAAGAACTGCGCCAGTTCAATCATGTGGTGACGCATGAGTTGCAGGAGCCCTTGCGCAAATTGTTTGTGTTTACCAGTATGCTGCAGGATGGCGCCATGATGGCGCAAAACGGTAAAGCAGTGGAGAAAATCCGTTCGGTGGCCGACCGGCTGCGCAGCCTTTTATCCGGCCTGCAGCAATACGTGTGGCTGACCGAAACGCCAGTGCGTTTGCAGGAACTTGATTTAAACACCCTGGTGGCCGATGCGGTGGGCTTTCTTAGCGGCCAACACCCGGCCCTGGGTATTTCCAGTCACGTCAGCGGCCAGCCCATTCTTTGGGGCGACCAGGATCAATTGCAGTTCCTGGTACAGGAAGTTTTGGCCAATTCGGTGCGTTTCCGCAAGCCCGATAGCTCGGTGGACATTCGTATCAACGCCAGTGTGCTGCAGCAAAACAAATTCCGGCTGGTGAGCGGCAAATATGCATATGCCAATTTTGTAAAGGTGCGTTTTATTGATAACGGCAGTGGCTTCGATCCGGTGTACAAAGAGCAGGCGTTTGGCCTTTTCAAGCGGTTGCACGCCGATAGCGGCCGTGGCATCGGGCTTTCGCTTTGCCGCAAAATTGCCGAGAACCATCAGGGAACCATCAGTCTCGATAGCCAGCCCGGTAAAGGCACCACGGTTACCCTATTATTGCCGCTGCCCAACGCTGTTTCCAATGGCGAAGACAGCTTATTGAAAACCACGGAAAACGAAGTGAGGTTATGAACCCGGAGCAGAAGTTTATTCTTTATGTGGACGATGATCAGGATGACCGCGAATTGCTGGCCGACGCGATTACCTCGGCCCATCCTGAAGTGAATGTAATGCTGGCCGAGAACGGCCTCGATGCCCTGCAAAGCCTGGCCGGTATGAAGGCGGCTAACAAGCGGCTTCCCTGCCTCATTGTGCTCGACATCAATATGCCTTTTCTCAACGGTAAAGAAACCTTCGACCGGCTGCGGCAGGATGCTGTGCTAGGCAAGGTGCCTGTAATTGTGTTTTCATCAAGCGAAAAACCGCAGGATAAGGCGCTGTTCAATGAGCTCGGGATCGAGTTTTTTACCAAACCTTCGGATATTGCTTACATGAGCCGCATCGTCAACCATATGATCAGTGTTTGCTGCTGAGTCGGAAGGAAATAGGGAGATGGCCGGCTGCGCATTCCATTACTTGTGCGGCGGATTAATCTGCGGAATAATATACGTTTCACCATCGGCCAGCAAATGCACCTGCAGGTTTCGTGCCGTTATCGGTTTATCCGCCGTAAAATCCTTCACATTCGTTTGCTCTACGCCAAAGCCTTCGATGATGATGACCATTCCGGTACCTACCACCTGAAGGTCCAAACCATTTTTAATGATAAGCGCCGTGTCTTCTTCTATACCAATGCCGATGCAGGTTGGGTTGGTCACCACCACCTGGGCCATGCGCACAAAGCGGCCCCGGTGCACAAAATGCGTATCAATGCACACGTCTTTTAAAAACTCAAGGCCGGTGGTGATCTTGATGGCGCCACCCAGTTCCTGCACCTCTTCATTGCCGGCATAGATCATGGGTGTGGAAAGCGCCATGGCGCCGGCGCTTGTGCCAGCAATAACAATGCGGTCGTGGATATACCGCTCCTTTAGGGTTTGCAACAGTGTCGTGCCGCCGTAATACGCCGTCAGCTTCAATTGGTCGCCACCCGAAAAAAAGAAGGCATCGGCATTTTGCAGCCGTTCGCCCAAGTCGTCGTTCAACACCTCTTTGCGTTCGTGATGATGAATATGCCCGACGGTTGAAAAGCCAAGGCCGGAAAAAACGCGTTTATACTGCTGAAAAAGTTCGTTGCCGCTGCTACTGGCGGTCGTTATTACTTCCACCACCGGTTCCCTTTTCGGCACTGCTTTCCGGAAGGCTTCCAGAACCTCCAATCGCACAAAATCAGCCGGCTTTTTTTTACTTTCCGGTGCGTCTTCGCCTTTATTTTCCTTGCCGCCAATAATGACCAAAATTCCCCTAGGGACGGGAGAATGATTTTCAGCAACCGTTTTTTTCCCTTTCATACCAGCCGTTGTTTCTGCCGCTTAGAAAGGCAATTTTTAAACCAGCACAAACAGCGGTATTCGGCCGGGGCGGCCCAGCCTGGGCAATCGGACATATGCCACGCCTGTACATGATTTTGCCGCCTGCACTTTGTGCCATTGGTTTAGCTTGAATTCAGTAATTTGAAGCCAAACCGACAGGCATGAAAAAACGCTTTTTAATCATGGTTTGCCCGCTATTGCTGCTGGTCATTTTCTCGGCTTTTCGCTTACCGGTGCCGGTTGCCGACAGCCCGCTTACCGGCGCCTGGGAAAAACAAACAGGACCGGTGCTGGAGGTGTTGCTTTTTGCCGATGGTTATGTCACCCATACGGTTTATGACAAGGGCGGGCGGCAATTTCTTCGCACAAGGGGCGGTGTGGCTACCGCGGACGGCAACAGGCTTTCCATTAAGTACGAGTTTGACACAAAAGACAAAGAAGCCGTTGGGAAAACAATTGCGTACAAAGCGGCGGTTTCGGGTTCCCAACTCACCACCGATATCGGCGGGGCCGATGAGCCCTGGAAAAGGCTTGATGCCGGCAACAGCGGCCTCGCAGGACTTTGGAAAATTACGGCCCGCAAACAGGAAGCCGGCCTGGTGCCCATCCATCAAACCGGCACACGGAAAACCGTGAAGATTCTTTCCGGCACCCGGTTTCAATGGGCGGCCATTGACCCCGGAACAAAACAGTTTATGGGTAGCGGCGGCGGCACCTACACGTTTCGCGATGGCAAATACACCGAACACATTGAATTTTTTTCGCGAGACAGCAGCCGGGTCGGCAGCTCGCTTTCGTTTGATGGCAAGCTGGAAGCCGGCGACTGGCATCACAGCGGCCTTAGTTCCCGCGGCGAACCGATTTTTGAAGTTTGGAGCCGGAAAAAATAGCCGTTCAGTTTTCCCCCTTTGCTGATACCTGCGTTTGTTTTGGTTTTTCCATCAGGGTGAAAAACACCGCCTGCATTCCCTTCGCCGGGTCGCTTGGCGGGATGGCTGCAAAACATTTAATTTGCCGGGTATGATGTTTCGCCTGCTCAAAACATGCTGTCTTGCTGTTGCCGTTTTTCTGACGATTGTTGCATGTCAAAGAGAAGAGAAGCTTCCACAGGAAGAAGTGGCGGGTATTTTGTTAGAGGCCCTATCGGGACGGCCGGTGCCCGCCTACCCGGTGCGTCTTACCCGGTACCGGCAAATCATTTCGCCTGAAAAAGACGCCGAGTTTCCCAACGGCAAACCGCTGATGGTGTACGAAACCATGCAAATGCTGACCGATGCCGCCGGTCGTTACCGGTTTCAGTTTACGGTGCATCCCAATTCGGCATTTTTTGCCACGATACCCAAAGGCAATTATTGCCAAACCAGCGGTCAAATGGCAGGCGTGGCGTTAACAGACGATATGAAGCCGCAGCGGGATTACCTCCGCACGGTTTACGACACCATCCGGGTGGAAAAAGCTGCTTATATCCGTTACCACATCCGGCACACCACCGGCTTTGAAAACGAACAGCTTTATCTCAAAACACCTTACGGTTCACCCTCGATGCGGCCCGATAAAATTGGCCCGCGACTGTTTGACAGCTACAACATACTGCTGTTCGGCCGTACCGATCAGTTCATCCATGATACGGTACCTGGCGAATCAAAACCAATGCTGGCGGTGGAATGGCTGCATTATCTCACCGATACCATCCAGTATCGTCTCGACTCCATACCGGTGGCGCCGGGCGCCCTTTCTACGTTCACTATTCATTACTGAATTGTTTACCTGAAAACAAAACGTTCTTCGTCCTCTAAGCGCCTGATTATTAGCTGAAACCGATAATTGGTCGGATATAAAACCCGCTTTATTTTTTCGATGCGTTTTTGATACCAATTCAGGGTTTTTTAACAAATGCAGCTTTTTTACAAGTGAATCTGTCTAAATTGGCAGCGCATTAACGCTATTATTAAAACCAGCTTACATGAGAAAATTGAAGCTCCTCCTGCTTTGGGGATTTTTGTGCATGGCACATCTCCTCTACGCCCAAACAAGACCGGTTACCGGCAGAATCTTAGACGAAAACGGGCAGCCGGTACAAGGCGCCACTATCAGCATCAAAAACGGACGGGCATCGGCGGTGAGTGCCGCCGACGGATCGTTCCGCATCACCGCTGCACCAACCGATGTGCTGCTCGTTAGCTCTGTTGGCTTTCAGCAGTTACAAGTTTCGGCTTCGGCTACATCAGTCAATGTTCGTTTGCAGCAAGGCGAAGGACGGTTGACCGAGGTGGTGGTGACCGGCTACGGACAATCGGTGAAACGCGACCTCACCTCCAGCATTGCTAAAGTGAAAGGCGCCGAGGTGGCCAACCTACCGGTACCCAACTTTACCCAGGCACTGCAGGGCCGGGCTGCGGGTGTTTTTGTTGAATCCAACAACGGTAAAGTGGGCGAAGGCGTCAAGGTCCGCATTCGTGGACAGGGTTCCATCAATGCCTCCAATGCACCACTGTACGTGGTGGATGGTATTCCTGTCAATACCGGAAACCTGTCCGGCAATGCACTGTCGGATATCAACTTCAACGATGTGGAGTCGTTCGACATCTTGAAAGACGCGTCAGCCACCGCCATCTATGGAAGCCGGGCGGCCAATGGCGTTATCCTCATCACCACAAAAAAAGGGCGCTCGGGCCTGCCCAAATTCACGGTGGGTATGCAATACGGCACCAACGAGCCAACGAACAAAAGAGGCTTTTTAAATGCGGCCGAATACATTGAGCTGCTTCGCGAAGGAGCCGTGAATGCCGGCCGCTACCACTACAACCGGGCCGGTAACTGGCGCGGTTATGCCTCGGAACAGGCAGCCGTCAACGATATGATTACGTTTGTGGAAGGCCGCTTTACCCGCTACAGTGGACACAGTGACTGGAAAACCCTGCAGACCAACACCAACTGGGAAGACCTGGCTTTCCAGGATGCCAAGGTAGGCGCCGTGGACGTGTCGGCATCGGGCGGCAGCGACCGTACCCGTTACTACATATCGGGCAGCTACAACAAGCAGGACGGTATTCTTTTCGCCAATGATTTTAACCGCATCTCGGCCCGTATGAACCTCGACCAGGACCTTTCGAGCCGCCTGAAAGTGGGCGTGAACATGGCCATCTCCCGCACCAATCAAAACCGTGTAGGCGACGACAATGAGTTTTACACGCCCATGCAGATTGTGGCACTGGCGCCCATTACGCCAGTACGGGACCTGGCCGGAAACATCTACGACCGTCCCACCACCACGTATTACAACCCGCTGATCGAAAGCGAAAATTCGCAGTACAAATCCTACAATTTCCGCAACCTTGGATCGGCTTACGGCCAGTTTAATTTCCGGAAGAACTTTTATGTACGCACCGAGTTTGGCCTCGACATGCTGAACCAGAACGACGAAGAGTTTTACGGGTCACGGACCATCCTGGGCCAGTCAACTTCCGGCTTTGGACGCAGTACCTGGCTGCGCAATGTGCGCTATACCACAAACAACTACGCCAACTACAACACCACCTTTGGCAGCGATCATGCCATTGACGGCACGGTTGGTTTTTCGTTTGAAAAATCGCAAAGCCGCACGTCCTCGGTATCGGGCGAACAGTTTCCCTCCGATGACCTGAAGAGCCTTGCCAATGCAGGAAAAATTACCGCCGGCACCTCCACGTTGGGTGAGTTTACCCTGGCTTCCTATTTTGGCCGGATCAATTACAAATTCCGCGGAAAATACCTCCTTGGCCTGAGCGGCCGCTACGATGGTTCTTCGGTATTTGGTATAGACAAACGCTGGGGCTTTTTCCCGGCCGCTTCGGTGGGCTGGGTCATCAGCGAAGAAGGATTTTTGAATGGCAACCGTACGCTTAGTTTCCTGAAGCTCCGCGGTAGCTATGGCCAGTTGGGCAATGCCCTTGGCTTTGGCAATTACGAAGCACAGCCAGCGTTTACCGTTGGCCGGTACAACGGCGCTTCGGTGCTGGTGCCGGGCCGCTTAGGCAATAATCAGTTGACCTGGGAAACCAGCAACCAGCTCGACATCGGCCTGGAATTTGGCCTGTTCAACAACCGGTTGACTGGCGAGGTTGACTATTACGACAAACGGTCGGCCAAGGGCGGAAAAGGCTTTATTTTCAACCTGCCGGTACCCTCTACCTCGGGCTACAACAGCTATATCACCAATATTGGTGAAATCATGAACCGCGGCCTGGAGTTTTCGCTGAACAGCACCAATGTCAACGGCCGCAATTTCCGCTGGACGTCCACGTTCAACCTGAGCCGGAATATCAACAAGGTGCTCCGGATTGATGGCCAACAGGACACTCTCTCGTTCCGCGATGGCCGCTATATGAATGCGCTGATTGTGGGCCAGCCGATTGGTGTGTTTTATGGCCCCCGCTATGCTGGTGTGGATCCGCAAAACGGCGATGCGCTTTATTACTTGGCCGATGGCAAAAGCACCACCAATGTTTACAATGATGCCGCCTCTTTTGTGGTGGGCGATCCGAACCCCAAATGGTTCGGCGGTTTTGGCAACACGTTTACGTATAAGGGTATTGAGCTGAATGTGCTGTTGCAGGGTGTGTTCGATTACCAGATCGTGAATGGCGCCGGCGGCTTTATGAGCGCCCGTGCCGACTGGTTCGACAACCAGACAAGAGACCAGCTTCGCCGGTGGCGTAAGCCGGGCGATGTGACCGATGTGCCCGAAGCCCGCCTGAATCGTTTTGGCGATTTTGAGTCGCCGGGCGTGTCCACGCAGTTTATGGAAAATGGCTCTTACATACGCCTGAAAAACCTGACCGTGGCCTATAACCTGCCGACGAATCTTCTTTCCAAATTGCGCCTTTCTTCGGCCCGTGTCTATCTGACCGGCGTCAACCTGGCCACCTTTACCGACTACACCGGCTGGGATCCGGAAGTAAACACCGACTACCGGGCTACGAACATTAACCAGGGCGGTGATTTTTATGCGGCGCCGCAAATAAAATCCATCGTGTTTGGACTCAACATTGGTTTTTAATCTCTCAAAAAAGGAAACAACATGAATCTGAGAAATAAATTCTTTACGCTGATGGCTGGGGCCGTGCTGCTGGGCGCCTGCTCCAAAGAACTGGAGCTGAAGGATCCGCAGGGCCTGTCGCCGCAAGACGCCGCGGCTAATGATGGCAACCTGAAAAAGCTGTTACAAGGCGGCTACGATGCCATTTCTTCCACCAACCTGTATGGCGGCAACGTGCAAATGTTTGCCGACCTCCTGGGCTCCAACGGCGACCTTACCTGGGTGGGTACCTTTAACGACTACCGCGAAATCTGGGGCAAGACCATGATCACCACCAACCCGCGGCTGTCAGCCACGTGGGCAGCCGCTTACAACGCCATCAACATTGCCAACACCGTGCTGGCCAATATTGATAAAGTGGTGGCGGCCGACCGCAACCGCGTAAAAGGCGAGGCGCTGTTTATCCGGGCCTCTATGCACTTTGAACTGGTTCGACTGTTTGCCAGGGATTTTACCGATGGCGATGCGGCGGTTAATCCTGGTGTGCCCCTGATGACGCAGCCCACCAATTCCACTTCGGAGATTACGCAACCGGCAAGGGCGAAAGTGGCGGCGGTTTACACCGCGGTAATAGCCGACCTTACCGAAGCCGAAGGATTACTGCCGGCCACAAACGGCGTGTTTGCCACAAAAGCAGCAGCAGCCGGCATGCTATCGCGGGTGTACCTGCAAAAAGCCGATTACAACGGGGCCCGCGATGCAGCTAACAGGGGTATTGGAGCCGCTACCGGCAAATCGCTTTTGCCGTCATTCATGAACAATTTCAACCAGGGTGCCAACACCGCCGAAGACCTGTTTGCCATCCAGGTGAGCGACCAGGACGGCGGCAATAACCTTCACCTGTTTTATTCGGTTGATATTTTTGGCGCCAGGGACGGTGATATTGAAATCAATGCAAGCCATTTAGGAATTTACGGGCCCAACGACAGCCGCGCCGGTATCACGAGCAATCCCGGTGCCTCCACGCAATTCAACACGGCCTTTTACACCAAATACAGCGCCTACCGCACTACCAAGTTCCGCGACCTTTACAAAAATGTAAAAGTGATGCGGCTGGCCGAATTGTACCTTACCCGAGCCGAGGCCAATTTCCGCCAGGGCACGGCCGTAGGCGATACCCCGCTGAACGATGTGAATCGCATTCGCCGCCGCGCCGGCGCCGTTGAAATGACGGCTATAACCGATGTGAATGAGATTTACCTGGAGCGAAGAAGGGAATTGGCGTTTGAAGGCTTCGGTATTCATGATGCCCGCCGCTTCCGCCGTACTGTGGATGGCCGGCCCTGGAATGACCTGCGTTTGATCCTTTGGATTCCGTTCCGGGAATTAAATGCCAATCCAAACCTCGAACAGAATAAGTAATCGTATTTCATTTTGCAATAAAAAGGGCTGCCCCAAGATGTGAGGCAGCCCTTTTTCTATTAACGGTGGGCGGAGGAGGGTTAGCCGGAGGGGCTAAATTTTTTTGCCCAGCAGGCGCTTTATTCGAGCTTATGTTATGTTCCTAACTAATTCAGTACGGTATCAACGGAGAGTCATTCCGCTCCGGTAGTCGCGCCGTGTGTATAGAAAGGTGTATCGTGCAAAAAGGATAGGCTCCGGTAGGCGCCCCGTGTTCTAACCGGTCGAAACTCTTAACACAATTCGGTTCTGTAAGCTTTGGTTACTATCCATCCTCAGTAAATACGGGACTACTGTTGAAGCCAAAAGGCCAATAAACATGCAATACCGCACTTCTCAAGCCGAAATGGTATTGTTTTTAACTCAATGTCCGTTTTTGGCATTGGCGCCGTTTGCATCGGCAACCGGCCGCAACCTAAACAAAACCGAAAGCCCGGCGATTGTTGCCAGTAAGGAGCCCAGCAACACGGCCACTTTCGAGTAGCTGACCAAAGCGGCATCTGCAAAGGCCAGGTTCGAAATAAAAATGGACATGGTAAAACCGATGCCGGCAAGAATAGCGGCTCCACCCAGGTGGCTCCAGGTTACATTAAACGGAAGGCCGGCTTTTAGCAGCCTCACGGCCAGCCAGCAAAAAAGCAGGATGCCAATGGGCTTACCGGCTACCAGGCCGGCTACAATACCCAGGCTGTTGGCGGAGGTCATTTGGACCAGCCACCCTTCTTCGAGGCGAATGCCGGTGTTGGCAAGGGCAAAAACGGGCACAATAAAAAAAGCCACCGGTTTGTGCAGAAAATGCTGCAGCCGGTAGGAGGGTGTATCTTCCGATTCGCCCGAGAAAGGAATGGCAAAGGCCAGGAGCACCCCGGCAATGGTGGGGTGTACCCCCGATTTCATCATGCAATACCAAAGCACCAACCCGGGAACGAGGTAAAAAACAAGGTTGTAAACCTTCAGGCGGCTTAATAGAAAAAGAACTCCCAGCAAAGCGGCCGAGGCGCCGAGGTAAAGCCATTGAATGCCTCCACTGTAAAAAATGGCAATCACTAAAATGGCGCCCAGGTCATCTATAATGGCCAGGGCGGTGAGAAAAATTTTCAGCGCATAGGGCACCCGGTTGCCGGCCAGGGCCAGCATGCCCAGGGCAAAAGCAATGTCGGTGGCCATGGGTATGCCAAAGCCGCCTTGCGTAGGCGTGCCGTTGTTGAACAGGTAGTGAATAGCGGCCGGAACCAGCATGCCGCCCAATGCTGCCGATACCGGCAACACGGCGTTGGAAAACGATGACAATTCCCCGGAGTACAATTCCCGCTCAATCTCGAGGCCTACCAGCAGGAAAAAAATGGTCATCAGGCCGTCGTTGATCCACTGCTCTACGGAAAGGTTCAGTTCCACCGCACCAAAAGACAGGTTGGCTTTCTGGTGCCAGAAATGGAGGTAGGCTTCGCCCCAGCCGGTGTTGGCAATGGCCAACGACAGCAGGGTGCAAAAAAGGAGTAAAATCCCGCCAATACGTTCGCTATCAAAAAACGCCCTAAAAAGTTTTGTCCACTTCATGCTGTCCGGTTTAATTCATTTGCACAGGAGATGTTGGCAACAGGCCCAAGAGGCTGGCAATACCTTGCACCGCGGGTATTTCATTTACCAAAACCTAAACATCCGTCCTGGACAGAATCGTTAGCTTTGCGCCTTAATTTTTCCAGCGAAGTACGGCGAATGAAAGCAAGAACCCTAAAAAAAGATAAAGTCAATATCATCACCCTGGGGTGCAGCAAAAACATGGTGGACAGCGAAGTGCTCAGTGGCCAATTGCGTGCATCCGAGATTGATGTGGTGCATGAGAGCGCCGGCCGCGACCACAATATTGTGGTGGTAAACACCTGCGGGTTTATTGACAAGGCAAAGGAAGAAAGCGTTAATACGATTCTGCAGCAGGTGGCATTAAAGCAAAAAGGCCGGCTCGACAAAGTGTATGTGACGGGCTGCCTGAGCCAGCGCTACCGCGACGATCTGGAACAAAATATTCCCGAGGTTGACGCCTGGTTCGGTACCATGGAGTTGCCGCTGATTTTAAAGCGTTTTAATGCCGACTACAAGGCCGAATTGATTGGCGAGCGCCTGCTGGCCACACCGCAGCATTATGCCTATGTAAAAATTGCGGAAGGCTGTAACAGAACGTGCGCCTTTTGCGCCATTCCGCTCATGCGGGGCACTCATACAAGCCGGTCCATAGAAGATTTGGTACGCGAAGCCGAGCAGCTGGCCCGGCGTGGCGTAAAAGAAATTTTACTGATAGCGCAGGAACTGACTTATTACGGCCTGGATCTTTACAAAAAGCGGGCATTGCCCGATCTGCTTCGCCGGCTAAGCGATGTGCCCGGCATCGAGTGGATCCGGCTTCATTACGCTTACCCGCATAAGTTTCCGATGGAGATACTGGAGGTGATGAAAGAACGGCCAAACATCTGCAACTACTTGGATATGCCGCTGCAGCACGCCGCCGATAACATGCTGAAAGCTATGCGCCGGCAAATTACCCGTGCCGAAATGGAAGACCTGCTGGTTGCTATCCGCGAAACGGTGCCTGGCATCTGCCTCCGCACAACCTTGATTGCCGGTTTTCCGGGCGAAACGCCCGATGACGTAGAAGAATTGAAAGCGTTCCTGGAGCGGCAGCGCCTCGACCGTGTGGGCATCTTTACTTATTCGCACGAAGAAAATACGTTGGCTTACAGCCTTACCGACAATATACCGGCGGAAGAAAAGCAACGCCGCGCCGAAGAAATTATGGCGGTACAGCAGGAGATCAGCCTTGAAAAAAACCAGGAAAAACTGGGGCAAACCCTAAAGGTGCTGGTTGACAAAAAAGAAGCCGGCCGTTATCTGGGCCGTACCGAATTCGACAGTGTGGAAGTGGACAACGAAGTTATCATACTGTCCGACCGGCGCCTGAAACCTGGCGACTTCGTTAACGTGCGCATTACCAAGGCCTACGATTACGACCTGGAAGGAGAACTGGTGGGATAGGTTTGCCAGCCGCCGCAAATAAAAAGAGTCGTTACCTCAACGACTCTTTGCTTTTTTATGAAGGCGATTTTTCTTCCTTCTGCCAAAATCCGCTCTACTGCCCGGCTCAACTTAACTGCTTGGTCGAAACCACAATCTCTAAGGCATCATCCGTCTCCATTGCCCATTGTTTCAGCAGGCTGCTGGGGAGTGGTTCGTAAACATCTTTCTGGTCCTGTGCCACCGGCAGTTCCTTCATGGGAACCAGCACCAGAAAATGAGGCTCTACATAGTCGTAATGTTTGTCAAGCGTTAATCCTTTAACCTGAACGAATTTGAATCCCTCATCTTCAATTTTCCGTAGCATCTGCAGAGTGAGGGGGGTGGTTGAGTTGCTTTCCGTAATTCCTTTACGCATGTATTTACTGTTGATTTGTTCCTATAATTAAAACGAATAAACTACTTTTTAGTTGCTTATTCAACTAAATTTCCCGGCATTTAACAAGTCCGAAAAGGCTATTATATGCAAAAACGAGGCAGGAAATCCAATTAAGCGGCGAATCTGCTAAATAGCTGCAAAAGTACGATTCTTATCAACGTGAAGGAAGCCTGTAGAAATACATTAACAGGTTGGTGCAAAGGCGGGTGGTCGTCCCGCCCGTTTCGACTGGCTTAAAGGCGCCTGAAAATCAGGCCGGCGGTAAATGTGGTAAAGGCGTCTTTTTTCTTTGGATTGGCAGCCATGCTAAAGCCATCTAGATATTCTTCGTTGGTGAAACGATGGCCCACTTCGGCAAAGAGAGAAATATTTTCCCCTATCAAAAACCGTACGCCGCCACCCACGGGCAGCGTTAACGCAAAGGACGGTAAAACCTTGGCCGAATCGGTGGCCAGGCCGGGACGCACCCAGCTTTGCCAATGCTGCCAGCCATAGGCAAAATTGCTGAAGTCGCGGTTGACCCGCAGCTTGGCCATGCCAACGCCGGCAAACAGGTAGGGCAGCAGCCGCTGGTCGTCTTCATCGCCGTTGTTGCGCAAGGGGTTCAGCACAAGCTGCGCCGAAAGCTCGTTGACCGTGGTTTCAAAAAAGAAGTTGCGAAACTGCTTGTACGTAAAGGTGTAGCTATTGTCTCTCTCCTGCAGCGATGAAAAACTGTAATTAAGGCGGGCCGAAAAAGTGGGCGAAAAAATAAAATGGCCAAAAAGCTGCAGGCCCAGGCCAGCTTTGCGCAACGAGCCAAAACGGTGCGGCGACAGATCGCCCTGATAGATGGCGGTGCCCGGCCCAAACCCAAATTCCACGATGGGCTGGTATTGGGCACGGGAGGGAACTGTAAAGCACAGCGCTAACAAAAGACCCATAAACAGTTTTAGCATAAAAACGGTTTAGCAAATGCTTGGCTGGTTTTGCTGGTCGGGAGGCTAACATACAATAAATTCTCCGTTTACAATGAAAGCATCCTTGGTGTGGCGGCAACCGGTTTCCGGGTTGTGGATAAAATGCCAAACCCGGCGCCCGGTTGGCAACTGCCCCAAGCAATTTTCCGTTTAGTTTTGGCCCATGAAGAAAAAAATTGCACTGGTCACCGGCGGCTATTCCGGCGAGTCGGTGATCTCGTATAAAACGGCAGCCACCATCTACAATCACCTCGACAAGGAAAAGTTTGCCGTGTATAAGATTGACATCACCCCGGCAGGCTGGTTTTACGAGCCTGCCAACGGCTCGCGGACGCCTGTGGATAAAAACGATTTTTCCGTGCAGGACAATGGCGATACGGTTTGCTTCGATGCGGTGTTTATCGGCATGCATGGCACCCCGGGCGAGGACGGAAAGCTGCAGGGTTATTTCGACATGCTGGGACTTCCTTACACTTCCTGCGATGCGGCTACATCGGCCCTCACGTTTAATAAGCGGTACACAACCGCGGTAGCCGGTACCTCCGGTATTCACGTGGCCCGCTCGGTGCTGTTGATCAAAGGCCAGTTTGGCAGTGGAGATGAAGTGGTGGCCAACCTTACTTTTCCGGTATTTGTAAAGCCAAACAACGGTGGCTCCAGCATTGGTATGTCAAAAGTGAAAAATGCATCTGAAGAACTGGGGGCTGCCATTGAAAAAGCTTTTCGCGAGGACGATCAGGTGCTGGTGGAGGAAATGATCCAGGGCCGCGAGTTTACCATCGGCGTGTTTCGCACCGGCGCCGAAATAGTGGTGCTTCCAATCACCGAGGTGGTGGCCCACAACGATTTTTTCGATTTTGAAGCGAAATACGAAGGAAAATCTTCTGAAATAACGCCGGCCGACATACCGGAACATTGGCGGGAAAAACTGGAGGAGGCTGCCCGGCAGATCTACCGGGTGTTCAATTGCCAGGGAGTTGTCCGGATTGATTTTATCTACAACGAGGAAAAGAATGCGCCGTTTATGCTCGAGATCAATACGATCCCCGGCCAAAGCGATGCCAGTGTGGTGCCGCAACAGGTGCGGGCAAAAGGCTGGAATCTGACCGATTTCTATACGCTGCTGCTTGAAGCGGCGCTGGCGAAGGGCTGACTCCGCACGACAAGCCACGGACGCTCTTCTTTTTTGTTATAAAGCGCAGATTAACCGGCGCCGGCGTTAGTTTCCTCCTGATGGTATGGGCAGCCGGCTTTTCTTTCTGTTTTCAATATCTTGCAGCCCTCAAATAAAATAGCTGAATGTTTCGATTTCTTTATAACAAGCCGTTTTGGTTTCATTTGTTGCTGGCGCTGGGCTTGGTCTTTTTTCTGCTCTTTCTGTTTATCCTTTCGCTGAACTGGATTACCAAACATGGCGAGTCGAACACCGTACCGGCCGTGACTGGAAAAAGGCTGGCCGATGCCGAGGCAGTTTTGGAAAAACGCGGATTTAATCTCATTGTGCAGGACTCACTTTTCTCCGACTCGCTGCCGCCCGGCCAGGTGCTTCGGCAGGTGCCGGAGGCCGATGACGTGGTGAAGGTCAACCGCACGGTTTACGTCACCATCAATCGTTTTGTGCCGCCCGATGTGGAAATACCGAAACTGAGCGGCTTCAGCTACCGCAATGCCGAAATGGTGCTGCGCAATCTGGGCCTGCGGGTAGGGGACACGACCTTCCGCACAGACTTTGCCAAGAATACAGTTCTTGAAGTGCTGTACCAGGGCCGGACCGTTTTCCCCGGGGCCAAAATAAAAATGGGGAGCGCCCTGGACCTCGTCATCGGCAGCGGTATTGGCGATGAAGCCATCTTGGTTCCAAAGCTGATAGGACTGTCTTTTGACGAAGCAAGGGCCCTGCTTGATGCGCAGGGGATCATACTTGGCGCACCGGTTTTTAACGCCGACGTAACCGACTCGGCCACTGCTTATGTGTACCGCCAGCGGCCCATGCCCAAAACACCCGACGGCAAGCCCCTCACGATGCGGGCCGGCCAGATGGTAGATATCTGGCTGCAGGTTGAAAGGCCGGTAACGGATTCGTTGCCGCAAGGGGAGCAGCTTGCGCCAGAACAAAATTAATCTTAGCATATGCGAAACATTACCGTAGAAGAATTGAAAGCCCGCCTTGATAAGGGCGAAAAATTGAACCTGATTGACTGCCGCGAGCCGCACGAATACGAAGAAATGAACCTGGGCGCCCGCCTGATTCCGTTGGGAAAATTTCAGACCATGGACCTGGATGAGCTGGAGGAACTGAAGGGCGAAGAGGTGATCGTTCATTGCCGCAGCGGCAAGCGTAGCATGATGGCCTGCTCCATTCTCGATCAAATGGGTTTTGCCGACACGGTGAATGTTGAAGGTGGCATTTTGGCATGGGTGGAAAAATATGGCCAACCGCGGTAAGCCGGGCTTTTGCTTTGGGTTATTGGGTGCCACCGGCTCCCGGCGCTGTTTTCCGTTGTGCCAAAACCAATGAAGTACCAACGAATGTATCAGCGCACCTCTTATCCATCCTGGTCAAAAAGGGAAACGGTGTTTTCCATTCTCCTCATCGTTTTACTGCCGGCTGTTTTTGGTTTTCTGTTTAAGGTAATTGGTGACCTGGTATTTGTTTCCACCCGCCGGGCCGGCAACTTCTTCATCCGCCCAGGCGACTACGCTTGGTTTTTTCCCGGTATGCTTTTCGGCTTCGGCCTGGTTCCTGTTGTATTGAACCGGCTCTACCGGGCTTTTTTGCAGCGCAAATACAAGCACGTTCCTTTCACCATGGGAGGTTTTGGCCAGCGCAACATAGCCGGTTACCATATTGTAAAACCCTTCTTTATCGTGTGCACTGCACTTTCAATGGCAGTGTTATTTCTGTTGTGGGATCATTATTTTTCCTTCAACCGGCAGCGGCTTGTGATCAATGGATTGACCAGCCTTGGCGAAAAAGCCTTTCCCTTGTCAGCTATTAAGCAGATCAGTTTTGTACGAACAACAGGGGCAACCGATTCGTTTTACGTTATCAAACTGAACGATTTTGTCTTTTTATCGAAAGATCATGCGCTTTCGCTTGACGGCGCAATAGATTCCCTCGCTGCCTATCGCGGCCTGCCTATTGATACGGTAGAAGCCGGGAAATGAAACGGCTAAAATCAGAAACGGTTAACGCACCAGCTTTGCAATACGCCCATTGCTTCCGGCAAGAAAAACCGTTTTACCGTCTTTGGCACGAATGCAGGCATGGTAACCGCTTTGACTGATGCGGCTCCAGGTTTGTCCGCCGTCGGCCGAATAGTCCACACCGCTGGTGCCACAGGCAATCAATTCTTTTTCGGTGATGTAATCCACGCAGCTTTTGTATCCCTGTGGGGGGCGGCGGGCGGCTGTCCAGGTTTTTCCGCGGTCGGTTGTGTAAAAACAGTTAGCAGCCGATGAAGTGTCTTGCGAGAAATCGCCGCCAACCACGACCATTTTTTTGCCCCCGTTGCGTTTGTTATGGTCCCAGACCGCTATCGAATTGGCGCCGGTGGATTCTTTTCCCTGCACCACCGGAAGTCGGGTGCGTTGGTCCCGGATATAAACGTGCGACGATTTGCCGCCGGTAACAAACACAGCTTCGTCGCGGTCGAGGGCACGCATGGCCGTGCCGCTGGCGGCAAAGAGGGCCTCACCGGCATCCGCGGCGGGCCGGTAGCCTTCGGGAATGGCCCGCCAGGAGTGGCCGCCATCAAACGTGCGGGCAATAAACAGCCGGCCCTCTATCGGGTCGCCAATCACAATTCCCGCCTCGCTGTTCCAAAACTCCAGGGCATCAAGAAAGATCCCTTTGGTTTTGTTTTCGTACACCACTTTCCAGTTTTCGCCGCCGTCGCCGGTGCGGAGAATGTAGCCTGGCTCGCCTACGCTCATCACCACAGCGGTGGTGGCATCAAAGGCCTCAATATCGCGAAAATCCGTTTTTTCAAAGCCTTTGATCTGATACCATTTCCAGTCTTTGCCGGCGTTGATGGATTTGCCCACCATACCATTTGACCCGCTGACCCAGACCACCTTGTCGGTAACCACGCTGAGACCCCGCAACGAGGTTTTCGTACCCGAAGTAAGCGTGTCAATCCGGGGAAGGGCATTTTGTGTCCGGCCGTTTGCGCACAGAATAATAAAAAAGAGGCCAAAAATGACACCACGAAAAAAGGGCTTCCTCTGCATGGCCGCAAAGAAAAGAAACTTGCTGCTTTGGCAGGTTAGTGATGGAAATAAAAATCCCGGCGGCCAGAGCACCGGGACTTTTATTTTGTACGTTTATCAGGGCAGCGATTTAAAAGAAACGGCTACCGGCGCCTTGCCCAAACTACAGGCTGGCGAGGCTTTCTTCAATCGCCTTTATCTTGTTTTCCGCATCTTGTTTTTTCTTCCGCTCGGCTTCTACCACTTCGGGTTGGGCGTTTTGCACAAAACGTTCGTTGCCCAGCTTTTTTTCGCAGGCCTGCAAAAACCCCTTTTGATACTCCAGCTCTTTTAAAAGCTTTTCCTTTTGCGCTGCTGTGTCCAGCTCTTGTTCGCTTTCAATATACAGCCGGTGGGTGCCTACCACTACGTTTATGGAATTGGCCACAGGCACGCCGGTATAATGAATGGCTGTTGCCGAAACCTGTTTCAGCAGCACCGGTTCGATGGTTTCGAACAACGCCGGCGAGGCCGTCTGCACATGCAGGGCCACCGGATCTCTTGGCTTTAAACCAGCCTTTACCCTAGCATCACGAACGGCAGTGATCAGGTCTTGCAACGCACTGCCTATTTCAAGCGTCGAAGCATCGGGTAGCTGATTTTTAGAAGAAGCATCTGCCTGCGGCGATTGGCGAATGGTGAGGTCGTCGCCATCGGCCCTTTGCCGAAGCTGGTGATAAACTTCTTCGGTTAAGAAGGGCATGAAGGGATGCAGAAGCCACATCAGTTCTTCAAAAAAACCAATTGTGGACGCCAGCAGCCTGCCGCTGATTTTTTCGCCGAATGGTGGCTTTGCCCATTCCAGATACCAACTGCAGAAGTCATCCCATATCAACGAATAAACGGTTTTCAGCGCCTCGCTCAACCGGAATTCGCGGTACATTACTTCCAGTTGCTCTTTGGCACTCAGGAGCCGCTGTTCGAACCAGGTTGCCGCAAAATGTGGCGCATCACCATCGGCGGCTTCGGCTGTGCCGTTGGCTTCCCACATCTTCACGAGCTTCAGCGCATTCCAAATCTTGTTTGTAAAATTCCTTCCCTGGTCGCAACTGCTGTCGTCGAAAAGCAGGTCGTTGCCGGCCGGCGCCGAAATAAGAATACCAAACCGTACCGCATCGGCTCCAAAACGTTCTATCAGGTCGAGCAGGTCGGGCGAGTTGCCTAACTGCTTGCTCATTTTACGGCCCTGTTTGTCCCTCACCATGCCGGTGAAATACACATGCTCAAACGGTCGTTCGGCCATGTATTCCTCGCCGGCCATCACCATGCGGGCTACCCAAAAGAAAATGATATCCTGCCCGGTTACCAGCACCGAAGTAGGGTAGTAGTACCGTATATCGGGGTTGCCCGGCTGGGTAATGCCGTTAAAAACTTCTATCGGCCAAAGCCAGGAGGAAAACCAGGTGTCGAGGACATCTTCGTCCTGCACCAGGTTTGCTGCTTCCACCCCGTAAGCGGCGCGGTATTTTTCGCCCGCTTCGTGTGCAGTGGCGGCCACCACAAAACGGCCCTCGGGATCGTACCAGGCGGGTATGCGCTGGCCCCACCACAACTGCCGGCTGATGCACCAGTCCTTTACGTTTTCGAGCCAGTATTTATAAGTGGCAAGAAAGCGTTCTTCGGGGTGAATTTTGATATCGCCACTCAGCACCGCTTCCAATGCCTTGCCGGCCAGCTCCCGCATTTTTACAAACCATTGCGTGGAGATGCGTGGTTCCACCACGGCATTGGTGCGCTGCGAAAAACCAAGGCGGGTGCTGTATTCCTCTTCCTTTTCCAAAAGTCCTTCCGCAGCCAGCCGTGCAACGGCGGCTTTTCTTGCCTCGAAGCGGTCCATGCCTACAAACACCACGGCGGCCTCGCTCAACGTGCCATCGGGGTTAAGGGTATCAATAGCGGGGAGGTTGTGCTTTAATCCCAGGTTGTAGTCATTGATGTCGTGGGCCGGCGTTATCTTCAGGGCGCCTGTACCAAAGGCCGGGTCCACGTACTCGTCGGCTATCACCGGCACTTCACGGTTTACCATCGGCACCATTACTTTTTTGCCAATCAGGTGCTGGTATCGCTCATCGCCGGGATGCACGCAAACCGCCACATCGCCCATGATGGTTTCGGGCCGTTGTGTGGCAATCAGGACGTGATCATCGCTGCCGGCTACCTTGTACCGAACGAAATAAAGTTGTCCCTGCACATCCCGGTACTCCACCTCTTCATCGCTCAGCGCCGTTTGCGCCTGCGGATCCCAGTTGATGATACGGGCCCCGCGATAGATCAGGCCTTTTTGGTACAGATCAACAAACACGCTGATGACGGCTTTGTAGTAGTGGTCGTCCATCGTGAATGTTACACGGTCCCAGTCCACGCTGCAGCCCAGCTTTTTTATCTGGTGGTAGATGATGCCGCCGTATTTATCTTTCCATTCAAAGGCATGTTTTAAAAATTCTTCGCGGGTGAGGCCGGCTTTTTGAATGCCTTTTTCTTTCTCCAGCATCTGCACCACTTTGGCTTCGGTGGCAATGGAGGCATGATCGCTGCCGGGCACCCAGCAGGCGTTGTAGCCACTCAGCCGGGCTTTGCGCACCAGCACGTCCTGCACGGTTTCGTTGAGGGTATGCCCCATGTGCAGCACACCGGTAACATTGGGCGGGGGAATGACAACAGTAAACGGTTTGCGGTCGTCAGGCCGGCTGTTGAAGTAGCGTTTCGCCTGCCAGCGTGCCGACCATTTTTCCTCTGCGGCGCGGGGTTCAAAATTCTTGAAAAGCTCCATATCCATGAAAACAAAATTGGTGGGCAAAGATAAGCTGCACACCAATGCCGGGGGAGCTCAACGGCCCTGCGTATCAATTTCCTTCGGGCGACATTTTCTCCCGGATCTCATCGCAGATATAAACGCCGCCGTCCATGACGGTAAAAATAGCTTTGACCATTTCTTCGCGGGACGAGTTCTTGGTCATGTAGCCCCTGGCGCCAAGCTGTATCATGTTGCGGGCATAGGCCGGCTGGTTGTTGATGGAAAGGCCAATGATCCGGATTTGCGGATGCGAGGCCGTGATTCGTTGCGTGGCTTCAAAACCGTTGACAGGACTCATGTTAATGTCCATGAGCATAACATCGGGTATAGTGGTGCCGGCGCAGTGGATGGCCTCCTCGCCGGAGGCACATTCCGCCACCACCACCAGTCGCGGATCCCGCTGCAAAACCAGCTTCCAGGTTTCTCTCATCAGGGTGTGATCATCTACAATAACCAGGCGTATCATGTCGTCCATAAAATTTTGTTGCAGTCAAATGTTAGATGGCCCTGTTGCCAACCGATCCGTAAAAAGAACCGCACTGGCAGCAGGCGACGAAATGTGCAAAACGGGTGAGGCTTTCCGTGATGAAAATCACCTGCCGTCCACCGGTTTTTTGTTGACCGGTTTCGGGCTGCCGGCTTAGCGGCGCTTTCCGCCCCGTTATCTCCTTTGGTTATCGTATCGGGCTGACGGGTGATGCAAATCTTTTGCCTGCCCGCTATTCAAATTCCAATTGACTATTGTTTATGTAATTCACAAGGGCGGCTGAATTCTTCAGGTTCAGCTTTTTTAAAATATTGTACCGGTGCACCTCTACCGTTTTCACCGATAAATCCAGGCTCTCGGCAATTTCTTTTGACGAAAAACCTTTTTTGATGAAATTGATGATTTCGATTTCCCTCTGCGATAAAGCATTGAGTCCGCCCTGCTGCTCGTCGCCGTTCAGCACCTGCTCGGACAGGATGTTTTTAATTTCTTCGCAGATGTACCGGCGGCCGGCCTGTATCTCGGTTATAGCTTTGAACATTTCTTCCCGCGATGAATTTTTTGTGACATAGCCCATGGCGCCTTTTTGAATCATTTTGCGGGCGTACGTCGGCTGTGTGTGCAATGACACGCCCAGGATTCGGGAAGCCGGCGAAAACTTGCGGATCAGTTGCGTGGCCTCAATGCCATTCATGCCCGGCAGATTGATGTCCATGATGACAATGTTTGGCCGCAATTGTTTGGCCATTTCCACAGCGTCTTCGCCATTGCCGCTTTCGGCCACTACCGTAAATCGCTCATCGGTGTTCAGAATAAAGCTCCAGGTTTCTCTCACCAATGTATGGTCATCGGCAATTAAGATGGTGATCTTTTCCATTGTTCTTGAATTTTAGTTGGTTGTTTTTATAGGAAATTGCAATTGGATGGTGCACCCGTCGCCGGGGCTGCTCCTTATGTTCAAAGTTCCGTTAATCAGGTATATTCTGTTCTGAATGTTTTTTAAGCCGGCGCCTTTTCTGGTAACGGCTGTGCCAAAACCAATTCCATTGTCGGTGATTGTCAGTAACACCTGCCCCTCATGAAGGCGCAAAGTGATTTGCACCAGCGTGGCATTGGCATGGCGCAGCACATTGTTCAGCGATTCCTGGATCATCCGGAAAACGGCCAGCTTTTGCGTGGCGTTGAGCTGGTCTTCGGCTGCCGCGTCGGCATCCAGTTCTATCCGGATTTGTTTGGTAAGGTGAATGTTTTCAATAAGATCATCAATGGAGGCCAGCAGGCCCAGGTCGCCAATGCTGGGGTCCATCAACGACCGCGACAGCAGGCGGATCTCCTGGATAACATCACTGATATTCGCCATACTTTTCCGGATGAGCTCTTCGCGGAGACTTGCATCGCTAATGGCAAGATCGAGATACAGCTTCGTGGTGGTAAGCACCTGGTTGATGTTGTCGTGAAGCTCTTTGCCAATCTCGGCCCGTTCTTTTTCCTGCGACTCCACTGTGGCCTGGTGTAACAGGCGCTGGTAATCGAGCTCTGCCTTCAGCAGCTCTTTTTCCAGCCGCTTGCGTTCCGACACGTCCTGGGCGGCGCCGATCAGGCGTACCGGTTTGTCGGCGCTGTTCCGGATAAGAATGCAGCGGTCGTAGATATCGGCGTAGCTGCCGTCGTCGCGCCGAAAGCGATACTCCAGCTCGAAAGTTTGGTGATGTGGCGCCGTCAAAATTGTGCTTAGCTGAGCACTGATCTTTGCCTGGTCGCCGGGATGCACCCGTTGCAGCCAATTGTCCACGGTGAGAAAAGCCGAATCGTCCAACATGCCGTACACCTTTTTCACGCCGTCTTTGGCCCGGTAAACAAGATTGTTGGACATATCCCACTCCCATAACAGCTCGTGAGTGGCCTTCATCATACAGTCGAACCGTTCGTTGATGAGTTTCAGCGCTTCCTCGTGTTCTACCGCATCGGTAATATCGGTATGGGTACCAATCATGCGCAGCGGCTGCCCGTCTTTGTCAAAATGGATCAGCCGGCCCCTTGCCATCACCCAGCGATAGGTGCCGTCTTTGGCCCTGATCCGGTACCGGCTGTCGTATTCCGGATTGCCGGAGCGAAGATGGTCTTCCACCGAAAACTGCATTTTTTGCTGATCGTCGGGATGAATTCGGGTCATCCATTCCGACACATGATTCTTCAGCTCGTTTTCTTCAAAGCCATACAATTTTTTATAAGAAGCGGAGTAGGTGACTTCGTTTGTTTGAAGGTTCCAATCCCAGGCACCTTGTGCGCCGGCCTCCAGCGCAAACTGCAGCCGCTGTTCCGAATCTTGCGCCGCCTGCTGTGCAATTTTATGCTCCGAAATGTTTTTTGAACAAATAATGATCCCCACAATAACGCCATCGGCATTGCAGGCGGGGCTGAAGGAGTTTTCGTAAAAAAGTGTTGTGCCATTGCCGGCATTAAAATTCACTTCTGTCCGGTGGTATTGACCTTTCAGCACGCCGGCATAAATTTCTCGGAGCGACTTCCAGCGGTGTTCCGGCGCTAAATTGAGGATAGAACTGCCCGGGAAAATTTCGAGGCCAAGAAAGCGGCGCACGTGTTCCTTTGCGGCCTCGTTGCAGTACACCACCGATAGCTGTGGATTTACAAGAATAAACGAATCCTGCAGGTTGTGCAGAATCAGCCCGCCGGCTTCTTCGTCAGAAAAAAACGGCGTTACCCCCGCAATAACGTTTTTGTCAATCGTCATGAAATGCAATTAGCCCGGCGGCGATGAATGTACACAATCGGGACAAGCGGGCCGGTCATCAGCGAAAATATTTTCATGCGTTAAGTGTTTTCACCTGTGAAAGGCTTTTTCTCCACCAGGCTTAAAAAACAAAGAAATGTTTCGCCACTGATTTTTCGTGTTCCGAAACAACAAAGATGCAACCGAAAAAAATGAAAAAAATCTAAACTCATTCTGTTTTTTACATTTGCCTCCATTGGTGGCTTTACCGGCCTCGCCTTTAAAACTAAACAGATTTGTATGGAAAAAAACATGACCTCATGGTACAGCGACAGGGTGCAGAAGGAAATGCCGGTGGCGGTGTATGGACATTATGGCTTTGCGCTGCTGCTGGTGCCAACGGCCGCGGCCGATTTTCTCGAGTACGAACGGTTTGGCCTTATTGATGCCATCCGTCCGTTTATCGAAGGCGGAAAGCTGAAGGTTTATTCTGTGAACAGCATCAACAACGACAGCTGGCTCAACAACAATGTGCATCCAAAGCACAAAACCTGGATGCACAACCAGTTCAACTATTACATATACGACGAAGTCATTCCCTACATAAAAAATACATCGGGCCATGATACGCCCATTATTGTGGCCGGGGCTTCGTTTGGGGCCCTGCATAGCATGAACCTCTTCTTAAAGCGCCCCGACCTACTCAATGGTGTGATTGCCATGAGCGGTGTGTACGATCTTACCGAATACAGCAAAGGCCACTACGACGACGATGTGTACTTCAACAGTCCGCAGCATTACCTGCCCAACCTTACCGATCACCACGTGCTGGAACAAATCCGGCGCAGCCATCACATTCACCTGTTCAGCGGCAGCGGCCCCTACGAGGATCCCAACGCCAGCCGGAGCTTTGCCTCTATTCTTTATAGCAAGGGCATCAATTATGAGCTGGATATCTGGGGCAGCGAGTGGCCGCACGACTGGAACACCTGGCGCACCATGCTGCCGCACTACCTTGGCACCCGCTTTTAAGCAACCAATCCTCACCGGCCATATTGCTGAAGCAAGGCTATAAACCTGTTTCGTGGCAAAAGGGTAGCCCCGAGGGTTTGCATATGTGGTGTAAACACCTGGCAGTCTATCAACTTCACGCCCTGCCGGCTTAGGTGCTGCACCAGGCTGATAAAAGCAAATTTGGAAGCGTTGGCGCGGAGGCTGAACATGCTTTCGCCAAAAAATACGTGGCCGATACGAAGGCCGTAAACGCCGCCGGCCAGCACACCCTGGTGCCAGGCTTCGGCACTCATAGCTACTCCCTGCCGGTGCAGCGTAGTGTACACCTCCTTTATGCCGGGGGTGATCCAGGTGCCGTCCTGACCATTTCGCGGCACGGTGGCGCAGGCTTCTATCACGTCTTCAAAAGCGGTGTTTATCCGGAAGCTGAATATGTGTTTGCGCAACAGCTTTTGCATGCTGTGGCTAATATGCAGGTCGGCGGGAAATAACACAAAACGCGGATCGGGGCTCCACCAAAGCGGCAGTCCGTCTTCGCTGTACCAGGGAAAAATACCGTGGGAGTAGGCCTCTATAACCCGCTGCGGCGTTACCTGGCCGCCGATCAGCAGCAACCCTTCTTCATCGGCCATGTGCAATGGCGGAAAAGCAAACGCATCTTCGGAAAGGCAAATCGCCGGCATGGCAAACTAAGGAGCTATGAAAAAAGGAGAGAAGCAAATGAAGCCGCCGCGCTTACGCAGTAACCTCCAATGTGGCACTGATGCCCCGGTCTAGGATGGCGTCGCATTTTGGACGCAGGTCTTCATAAGCCCCTTCTTTCACCGCATATTTTCCGTTGAAGTGAATAATGTAGGCACATTGTTCGGCCTGCTCGTAGGTGTGGCCGCAAATATCCACCAGGGTTTCAATCACCCATTCAAAGGTGTTCACATCATCGTTCCATACGATCAACTGGAAGGGATCGGCCGTCTTGGTGTCAACATCCACTAACTCAAGTATGTCGTTGTCGGTAGCTGGATTCATGGCGGCTCAAAGATAGCTAAGTTCCGTAAAACAGCGCCGGGCCTGGGTTTTCAAAGGCTGTTGTTTGCCCGGTTTTCAGCAGGATTTATGTTTCGTTACGTGCCTCTCACCAAAGCACAACCGGCAACAAAAACTGTCAATCGAAGTCCCACCACCGCTGCGGCAAAAAGCTGTCGCCCACCTGGTAGGGTTGGCCAATGTAAGGTGTGTGAACACTGAGCTGAAGGCTGTCGGCGCTCAGCAAGAGTTTTTTAACCGGTTCGTTCCAGGGATGGTTCGATTCGGCAAATTTTGCCCAGTGCACCGGTATCAGTACCGCTGCAGCCAGGTCCTTCGCCGCCCGTGCGGCCTGCCACGGAAAAAGATGGCTTTGCGGCCAGTTGGTATTGTACTGAGCGCAGTCGAGCAAAGCCAGGTCAAAAGGGCCGTGTTGTTTTCCTATGACCGAAAAATGCGGGCTGTACCCGGTGTCGCCGCTGAAATAAATTTTGTGGCCGTCGGCCTCAATAACGTACGACGACCAGAGCGTTTTGCGCTGTGCAAAACCGCGGTTCGACCGGTGGTGTGCCGGCGTGGAGATAATGCGGAGGCTATCGGTGACGGTCACCGTCTCATTCCACTGCACTTCTTTTATTTTGTGCGCAGGAAAACCCCAGCGGCGCAGGTGTGAACCGACACCCATCGGCACGACTGCATACTTAATTTTTTTCCGTAGTTTTTTTACCGTGGTGTAATCCAGGTGGTCGTAATGATCGTGTGAGATCAGCAAAACATCTATTGGTGGCAGGTCTTTCAGCGTTTGATTGTTGGTGCCGGGAAAGGCATCAATCAGTCCGCGGAAAGGCCCGGCATAATCGTTAAAGATCGGGTCGGCAAGGATGGTTGCTGTTTTTGTCTTTACCAAAAAAGTGGAATGGCCAAACCAAACCACCACCGGTTTTTCGTGCCGGAGGCGCTTTAGATCCGTTTTTACAAACGGCACCGGCGCGGCTGGTTTTGTGCCTTTTGGCCGTTTAAAAAAATATTTTAAAAATCCGGTCCAGCGGACATTGCGGCGCAACGGTTGCGAAGAGGGAAGTTGAAATAGGTTCCGGAACTCGCCATCGGCATAGTTGGGTACGGCTTCCATCCGCTTTAGCTCCTCACCCGAGGGGTTGCGGCCAAGCGATACTACCGGCTTGCAGCCGGCCAGGGGCAGGAGCACAGCCAAAGACAAGATGAAAAGGAATTGCCTGGGTGTTTTTCTAATCCACTTCATTGGTTCTACTGCTAAAGGGTAAAGCGGCGGGCAAAATAACCGCATTTTGGCAGAACAAACCTTTTAGCTTTGTCCGGACCCGCCACCCCAACTGTTCAAAAAAACGGTTGTGTGGATTAATTGTTCATACCGCCTGAAAGCGGCAGCAGTGGCAGAAATAAGGCTTCGCCAACAGTAAAATAAAAGGGTAAAAGATAGCAGTCAGCCCCTCGTTGATGACCAAAATATTTTGGACAGAATTAGGAAAGAAGCGTTTTTTGAATTTTATTTGTCGCCGTGTACTTATCGTTTTGTCCGGATAAGCTTTGCTGGATGGTGATGGTATTGAGAAGAAAAGTTTGTCCGGCCAGCGAACCGATCGTCAGAAAAGGATGCAACTTACGATAAACGTAGCCGTTACCCGAAAAACATGGCCCGATTCTAATTCCAGATCAGACTGACGAATCAACCGTTGCACAGCAACAATTTTCTTCAGCACAATGTGTGGAAACTGCGGGGCCTGTTACCGAGATTGGCGAAGCCACAATCCACGACGTTTAAGTTTTTCCCATCAACAGCATGAAAACCGTTTTACGCCAGCAGGCACAGGGCAGCGCCGGTTCGGCCACCATTCCTGCCGTTACCTTCCGGTCGTCACCCGAAGGCCAATCTTCTTCCATGAAAATTCTCATTGATATAAAGCACCCCGCCCAGCTGAATCTTTTTAAGAACCTGGCGAACGATCTCACCAACGAGGGGTGGGAGGTAACGATCAGTTATCTTGACCGGGGCAAGCTTCCCCATATCATTGAGCGGGAGTATAAAGGCTTTAAAAAAATTAAGGTCGGCAGGAGCCGCGGCAGCAAATGGTCTATCATCTGGGAAGGCAATGTAACGCGGGTGTTTGATTTTTTAAAGCTTATTGCCAAAGAACGCTACAACATTGTGATCGCCGCCAGCAGCCTGCCGCTGGCTTTTGCCGCTTATGTGTCGCAAACGCCGGTGATTCAGTTTTACGACGATCCCGAACGCAAAAACATTAATCGCTTCAACGCTCTTTTATCCAACAAGCTGTTTTATCCGCCGATTGTTGAACGCACCAAGAAGATAGATCTTTTTAATTGCCTGAAGGAGTGGAGCTACCTGAGCCCCAAACGCTTTCGACCGTCCACAGCCGTGCTGGACGAGTACGGACTAAAGCCGAATGAGTACGTGTTTATCCGGGAAGTCAGCAATAAATCGTTCAATTATTTCGACCAAAGCCCGTTCGTCATTGCCGGCTTTTCGGGCGAAATCAGCAGCCGGCACAAGATTGTGCTGTCGCTCGAAGATAAGTCCATCAGGGACCAATACCCGAAAGAATGGATCATTTTGCAGGAACCGGTTTCGGACATTCATTCGCTTATTTATTATGCCAAGCTGGTGCTTTCGTCGGGCGATAGCATGGCCCGCGAAGGCGGTATGCTGGGTGTGCCCGCCATCTATTGCGGCTTTCGCGAAATGAAAGCAAACCAATTGCTGATGAAAGAAGGCATCTTACAACACCTGTCGGGGCGGGCGGCGTTGCCGGCAGTGAATGCCATCATTGAAAAACCGTTCGATCCCGGCGCACAGGCGGGCCTGCGCAACCGCCTGCAGGCGAAATGGGACGATATGGTGCTGTTTATGAAATCACGAATAAACGAGTATAAAAAAGTATCCAAATGAAGATTTCGATTTTTGGGTTAGGCTATGTTGGCTGTGTTAGCCTGGGTTGCCTGGCAAAGAACGGCCACGAGGTAGTGGGTGTGGATGTGAACACAACGAAAGTAGAACTGATCAACGAAGGCAAGGCCACGATTGTTGAAAAAGACATTGATGAAATTATTGCCGAACAGTACCAGGCCGGCCGCATCAGGGCCACCACCGATTACAAAGAAGCCATCAGGGAGTCGGAGCTGAGTATCCTGTGCGTAGGAACGCCGTCAACGTCGAAGGGGCACCTGAACCTGAATTACATTCATGGAACAGCCGAGCAGATTGGCGAAGCGCTGAAAGAAAAAGAGGCATTTCATGTAGTAGTGATACGAAGCACGGTGTTGCCGGGAACCAATGAAAAAGTAGGCGCTATCATCGAGTCGGTTTCGGGTAAGCGGCGCGGCGAGGGATTCACGGTGGTGTCAAACCCGGAGTTTCTTCGCGAGGGCACGGCCGTTCACGATTATTACCATCCATCCATAACCGTTATTGGCGGCGATCATCCGGAAGGCCTTGATAAAGTGGCGTCGCTTTACAAAGAGCTGGACGCACCGGTGGAGATCACCGACATCAAGATTGCCGAAATGATCAAGTATGTCAACAATTCGTTTCATGCCCTCAAGATCACCTTCGCCAACGAGATCGGCAATATAGCCAAGGCGTTGGGAATTGATTCGCATAAGCTGATGGCGCTGTTTTGTATGGATACGCACTTGAATGTTTCACCGGCTTACCTGAAACCCGGTTTCGCTTACGGCGGGTCTTGCCTTCCCAAAGACCTGAAGGGCCTGGTGACGCTCGGCCACGATCATTATATTACCACCCCGCTTCTTAAAAGCATTGCCGAATCAAACGAATACCAGAAAAGCATCGGCTTTGAAATGGTAAGGGCCACCGGCAAAAAAAATGTGCTGTTTATTGGCCTCAGCTTCAAAGACGGCACCGACGATTTGCGATTGAGCCCTTACGTGGAACTGGCCGAACGCCTCATTGGCAAAGGACATGCATTGATGATCTACGACGAAAATGTGCGGATATCAAAGCTCATTGGCGCCAACAAATCATTTGTTGACGAGCACCTGCCGCATCTTTCCGAGCTCATTACCGACGACCTTTCCACGGCGCTTGATTATGCCGACGTGGTTTTGCTGAACCACCGCAGTGTGGACCTGTCGCCCTTTGCCGATGTGCTGGCAGGCAAGCAAGTCATTGACCTGGTGAATACAAAAAATAAATCGGTGATGAAGCAGTACGAAGGAATTTGCTGGTAGTGACGCCGGCGAGCCGGATAGACCGTGGCAAGTGGTTTGTAAAACATCTGACGCATTCAATATTTGTTTTTGCCGATCAACTATCGGAAGCCTGAAAACGGTACAAATCCAGCGACAGCGCAACGGGGCGTCTGCTTGTTTCCGTAAATTTTTCTGGTATTTTATTCGGTTAACTCCTTATCAGGAAGAGCTTTACGGTCTATTCTTATATCGTTATTTTTTTGTGTTGTTGCTGCCCTCAACCGCCATCTGGGTTGGTTGCCGGGGTTTTTCGGGCCAGTAAGCCGGCCTTCCTGCAGCCAGTTTTGGGTCGTCCCTCTGCATGATATGATTGTTAAGCTGAAATGCCCTGCTAACGAGTTGGCGCTCTCGATTTTCGTGTGCGGTTAATCTTGCTTTTTGCCTTTTTTCGGCCAGCCCCCGACGCTCCTTTCTGCAACTTCTCTGTTTGGCGCGGCCTTTCAACATTGTAAAAAACAGGCTCGGCCGGCCGCAAACCAAGACAAGATGCAGCGGCTGCCAGGCACCGGGTGGGTTCGATTGATCGCCCGTTCTGCCACCCTTGTTTTCGGGCTTCCGGAGCTTGCCTAGGGAAAACCCTGTCGGCGGGGTAGACAATCTCCGAAATTTTTTTTTCTTTTACGTTGTGAATGAAGATCAAATGATGCGGCGCGGGCTGAACCGCCAATGGCCGCCGGCACCGGTTGATCTGCTGTTAATTCAGTACCGTATTACTAAACGTGCGGGTGTTTGCTATGCAAAGCTGCAGGCCCGCACGGCGATAATCAAAACTAAATGAAGCCGAGGAATATCCATTTGCTGTTGTTCTTGCTGGATTGTGTTTTTCTGACCCTATCATTTTACATTCTGGTCCTGATACTGAAAGAGGCGGAAGAATTCACTTTTTATGTAAAGAACCAGTTGATCTATTACCTGGCCTGCTGGCTGGTGGTTTACCTCATTTATATTTCCGACACAATCTTCCGCAAAACCAACCTGGCCAAGCTGCTGAAGCTTGAGCTGACAAAATTTATCACATTTGTCGCCATTGTTTCCGTTACACTCATCCTGCTGCCGCACAACAACGTGTCCCGCAGCCTGTTTGTAGCGGCACTGGGTTTGTTTTTCCTGTTCAAGCTCGGTATTTCGCTTTGCTATTATTATTTCATCAATCTCGATGATAAAAAGCACCTGCGGCCGGTGGTGGTGATCGGCTACAACTACCATGGCATCCAGCTACACCGGTATATCCAGCGAAATACGTTCTTGGGCATCAAGTCACTGGGCATCCTCGACGATGCCGAAACGGCCACGGAAAAAAACCTCATTGGGCAAATTGCCGACTTTCAGCGCATTCACGACCGGGCAAACCTGAAGGCGGCATTTATCACCCTGCCCATGTACAAGGCCGAGCAAATAAAAACACTTATCCACCTTTGCGAAAAAAACGGCATTAAACCGAACATCGTACCCAATTATTTTGGCCTCGATCACATTGATTTTAAGGTCAATAAAATCGGTAACATTCCGTTGCTGCAGATCCGGAGCATTCCGTTGGACAACTACGCCCAGCGGTTTTGGAAGAGGGCTTTTGACCTGGTGGTGGCCATGATCATCCTGATCCTGATAGCGCCCATTTTGCTCACCATCGCTATTTTAATAAAGCTGGATAGCAAAGGCCCGGTGTTGTACAAACCCATTCGGCTGGGCATCGGCGGGCGCCCTTTTGCCGTTTTTAAGTTTCGCACGATGAAGGTGGACCAAACCGGCACGGAGCGGGGATCAACGGTGAAAGACGATCCGCGGGTGACCCGCGTGGGAAAAGTGCTGCGCAAATACAGCCTCGACGAACTGCCGCAGTTATTCAATGTGTTGAACAACGAAATGTCGATTGTTGGCCCAAGGCCGCACCGGGTGCACCTCAACAACCTGCTGAAACAGCGCCTGAACTCTTATATGCTCCGCCATGTTATAAAACCCGGCATTACCGGGTGGGCACAGGTGAATGGCTGGCGGGGTCCCACCGAAACACGCCTGCAGTATTCGGCCCGTACACTCCATGACCTTTGGTACATTGAGCATTGGACGTTTGGTCTGGATATATACATTATCTTTCTGACAGTTTTTGGCAAAAAAGCCCGAATAAACGCATTTTGATTTGGTGACCCTGAAATTTTATCAAACATTTGCCGGAGTACCCGCGAATGCTAACTGAGATGAAAAATTATATGCTTAGAATTAGTCTGTGGCTTGCCGTGATAGCAAGCCTTTGTGCATCCTGCCGTTCCTACAAGGAAGTGACCATGCTGGCCGATGTGGACAAAGCCGCCGTGCTGGAGTCAATGCCGTCGCCCATGAGCAACTACAAGCTTCGCGAAAAGGACAATCTGTTTGTGAGCATTGTGACCTCCAATGCCGAACAAAACCGGATTTACAACCCCGCCCAGGCCGGCACGCCGCCCACCGTGAACAACAACTACGAAGGCGAAATCAACCGCAAGATTTACGGCTACGAAGTGGATGCGGCCGGCAACATCAACCTGCCCCTCCTGGGAAGTTTTGCCGTTAGCGGAAAAAGCGTTCGCGAAGCAGAAGACATGATCCTGGCAAAAGCCAAAACCTTGTTCAAAGACGTGACCACCAAGGTACGCCTGCTCAATTTTAAAGTGACCGTGGTAGGCGAAGTAAAAAGGCCAGGTGTGTTCTTCAATAACGAAGCCGATTTTACTGTGCTGGATGCCATTGGCCGCGCCGAAGGCATTACGGAATATGCGTTGATTGACGAAGTGCTGGTGCTGCGGCCCCTCAGCAATGGCCGGCAGGAAACCTTTGTCATGAACCTCACCAACCGCAGTGCGCTGCGCAATAACGGGTTTTACCTTTTGCCGAACGACACGGTGATTATTAAGCCGGGCAAAAACAAAAACAAACAGATGAACACACAGCAGCAAAACTGGATAATTCCGGCCATTTCGGCCGTGCTGGTGTTTATCAATTTTCTCCGTACCAATTGATCTCGTTTACCTGAATTGTAAACCAAAGAAGCTGAAAACATGAAGTATCAAAAAAGTTTTAAGGAAGTGGTGGAGCGGATTATAAAAAGCTGGTATCTGCTGGCGGCTTTTGCCGTGTTGGGGATGGCAGCAGCTATTTTTTACAATAAGAATGCATTGCCGAGCTACCAGGTCACCACAACGCTCCTGTACAAAACCAGCACCCAAAGCCAGCAGGTCTTCAGCGATAAACCGGTGGCGCCGGGCAAGCGGCCCAGCCTGGAGAATCAGGTGGGCATTATTTCTTCTTATTCCCTAGTGCTGAAAACCCTGCAAAACCTGAAATGGACCGCGTTTGTGGCGGAAAGAGGCCTGCTGTCGAACAAAGACCTGTTTACCCGTGAACCCTTTGAAATTTTGCCCGATACCACTGCCGGCGCCAATTTGCTTGACGTTCAGTTTACGCTGACACCGGTTTCGGAAACGGAATACACCGTGTCGGCCGATGGCGAATACGAAAAGCTGGGTGTAAAGCGCCAGGTGCAGTTCACCGGGCAGGGTAAAGTGGGGCAACCGTTTAAAAACAACCTGTTTCATTTTACGGTGAATAAGCCCAATGGCACCAACTGGACGATTGGCCAGGACTACCTCGTGCGGCTTGCCGACCTAAACCTCATAGCGCTCGACTATCAAAAAAAGCTCGACATAAAGCTGGCTGACCGCGAGTCGGACCTGATTTATGTTTCCATGCAAAGCAAAAACATCAACCGGGCCGTTGATTTTCTCAACGAGCTGGTAAAAGTGTATATCCAGTTTGGCATTGACGAAAAAAACCGCCAGGCAGACAATACGATATCGTTTATTGACAACCAGATTTTCGGCATAAAGGATTCGTTGCAGCGGGCGGGCAATAACCTCTCTGGTTTTCGTTCGTCCACCCGGGCGGTGGACATCGGCAAGGAGTCGGGCATTGCGCTGGAGCGTTACCAGGCGCTTTCGACCCAGGAGTCGAGCATCAACACAAGGCTTCAGTATTACACCAATCTGCGCCAAAGCCTCAACGATGCGAACGGCATGAAAAACCTGGCGCCGCCCTCGGTAGTGGGCGTCAACGATCCGGCACTGACCAGCAACATCCTGAAGCTAACGGACCTGACCAGCCAGCGGGAAGTGCTTTCCCATACCTTGCAGGAAGGAAACCCGGCGCTCGTGTCGCTGGATAAAGAAATCACCTTCACCAGAAATGCACTGGCCCGCAATATTGACAACCTCCTGATGAGTGCCAGGTTAGAGTTGAATACGCTGAACCAGCAGAAATACTCGATCAACTCACGGCTATCATCTCTGCCAAAAGAAGAACAAAGCCTCATTGGCATTCAGGGTAAGTTTGAGCTGAATAATCAGCTTTACACCTACCTGCTGCAAAAGCGGGCCGAAGCGGGCATTATGAAAGCCTCGAATTTTTCGGACATTGAAGTGCTTGACCCGGCCAGCAACGACACCGCCAAAGCCCTGGGCCACAACCGCATTGTGAATGTGGGCATCGGCTTTATTGCCGGCCTTACGCTTATCATTCTTTACTTTTTGGTGCACACGCAGCTCGATAAGCGGATTTATAACATGGAGCAGATTTACCAAAGCACCTATGCAAAAGTGTTTGGGTTGATTTACAAGAACACGCTCAAAACGCCGCTGCCGGTGTTGCTGTATCCGCAGTCATCCATCACCGAATCGTTCCGTTCGCTGCGCACCAATGTGCATCAATACCTCACAAAAAATCCCGAGCAAAAAGTCATTTCCTTAAACTCCTGCGTGGTGGGCGAGGGCAAAACCTTCGTGACGCTGAACCTGGCTACCATCTTTGCCAAAAACAGCAAGCGTGTGCTGGTGATTGATACCGACCTGCGCAAGCCAAAGCTTCACAAGCTCCTTGGTTGCTCCAACGAAGTGGGCCTCAGCGATTACCTGAAAGGCAGCCGGCGCATTGCCGATGTCATTCGCACCACCGACAACAAAGACCTTTTTATAATCAGCGCCGGCCCCGCGGTGCCTTTCCCGTCGGAGATGATCACCAACGGCAAGTTGGATCTCCTGCTGAAAGAAGTGCGGGAGCAGTTTGATTACGTGATTCTCAAAAATGCCCCGGCAGGCATTATCACCGATTCCAGAACGATCTTCCCGCTGGCAGACCTGAACCTGTTTGTCGTAAAGATGATGATGAGCACGGCCGACCAGTTGGACTATATCAATGGCCTCACAAAAGATTTTCCTTCGCAGAAATTTGGCATTGTGATCAATAGCGTGAAGAATACACTGATCAGCAAGGAAAAAAGCTTTGGCTACTACAGCGAAAAACGCATACAGGAAGAAACCGAAGGCGGTGGCATTGAAGTCATCCCAACGGGCATTCCGGCGTAGCGCATCACTGGCTTCTTTTCGGCCACTTTAGCAAAGCCTCCTTCAGTCGCCTGAAGGAGGCTTTTTCATTTGGCGGGGTGGTGGGCGCAGGCACCGAAGCCTGCTTTTAAAAACTGCCGTTTATCCACCATATTTGCGCATGCAAAGTTTTGAAGCGCTTTCGCAACAATTCAACGAGAAGTTTAACACCGCTCATTTTCCGGCCCAGCCGGCCTCGCTTTACCAGCCCAATGATTATTTTTTGCAGCTTGGCGGCAAGCGGGTGCGGCCGGTATTGTGCCTGATGGGCAATGAGCTTTTTGCCGATGTCACCGGCGACGCCTGGAACGTGGCCACCGCTATTGAACTGTTCCACAATTTCACCCTGATACACGACGACATCATGGATAAGGCGCCCCTGCGCCGCGGCCGCCAAACCGTGCACGAAAAATACGGCGAAAGCACCGCCCTGCTGGCTGGCGACGTGATGCTGGTGGTTGCCTACGACTATCTTAACCGGATAGCACCGGCCTATTCGCGGCGCATCATTCATCTGTTTAATAAAACGGCCCGCGAAGTATGCGAAGGGCAGCAGTTGGACATGGATTTTGAGAAGCAGGCAGACGTGGGCTTTACCGCCTATGAAACAATGATTAGCCTGAAGACGTCGGTGCTGCTGGCGGCCAGCCTGCAGATGGGCGCAATTTTGGGCGGAGCGCTGGAGCGAAACCAAAACCTGATCTATGAGTTTGGCCGAAAGCTTGGCCTGGCCTTTCAGGTGCAGGACGACTACCTGGACGCTTTTGGCGATGCCTCAAAGTTCGGCAAACAAATTGGCGGCGACATAAAGGCCAATAAAAAAACGTTTCTGCTGATTCATGCCCTGGAAACAGCCACGCCTTCGTGCCGCGAAAAGCTGCTGGACCTGCTTGCCGGCAATGCCGATAATAAAGTCACCGAAGTGCTGACCATCTTTCGCGACTGCGAGGTAGATGCGTGGGCCAAAAAGCTGAAGGAGGATTATCTGACAGAAGCCATGCAGCACCTGGATGATGTGGCGGTGCTGTCGAAGCGGAAAGAACCGTTGCGGGAATTGGCTGCGTATTTGATACAACGTGAACATTAAATGGCCACGATTTGAAAAATCAATCTCTATCGCCGCGCAAATACATTGAGACAAAAGCCAGGTCGCTGCCAATCTATAAATGCTGGACAACTTCCGACTGGAAAGAGTCTGGTATTGCGGACGTTATTGTTTCGCGGAAGCACGTGAATGGAAAGATCACGGTAGGCGTTTACCTGGTGGACCTTCTTTGTCTTGGCATCAAGGACACGTTTTATGTTTTTAACGAGGAGGAAGAAGGCTTCCTGGAACGCATGGCGCAGCAAGCCATTGACCTGCAGGAAATTGATTATACGCTGGCGCACAATATTATTTATACCGGACATGACTTTGCCATGGAATTTGACATTCACCCGCACAAAGAATTTCAAACCACAAAGTTTATTCTGGAAGAGGATACGGATGCCATACCACTGGTGGATGTGCCAACGGGCGATGAGGATGGCAAACCGCACCTGATTGTTTCGCCGGAATACCACTACCGGCCGGCCCTCGAAAAACTAAGGAAGAATGCCGGCGAGGGAAACTTTCATTTTACCATCGGCGTGGATGAGGAAGACGAGGAAGAATTCGATGATGAGGATGACGACGAAACGTCTGACGACTTCACCGACTTAAGCGACATTGCCGAAGACGATTTAAACCTAAGTGATCTGCGGTATGCCTCGGTGGAGGAGTTGGCCAATGCCTTACAGGGCGATGGTCGCAGTTTGACGGACAAGCAGTTGGTGGCTATGGAACTTTTTGTTCGTTCGTTGGCCATGGAGGATGAAAGGTGGACCATGTCGGATGAAGAAGTGATGGACCTGCCCGAATATGAAGCCTACGATGACAGCCTGGGATACGATAGCGACGAATCGGAAAATCTGGTGGACGATTTAGTGGCAAACTTTGAGAGGCTGGCAGGCGAAAGGCCGGACAAAAACGACGACTTGCTACTTCAGCGATTGCTCGGCGGTATGGCGACGACGGTAAACCAGCAAATAGATTGCTTTTTACTGCTGAACCTAATTTCACCTGAATTGCTAAAAGAAAAATGGCCGGAGTTGCGGCAGCAGTCCGAAAGCTTTACGCCGGTGGTGCAACTGTTTTTTGCTGGTTTAGCCATCGCCGAATGGATTCCCATGCACGACATTAAAAAGATAACCGAAAGTTCGACACTACGGGAGGCTTTTCCGGATGCCGAGGCATTTAATTCGCTGCATTTTGTTCTCTTTTGGACAATAAAGGCCATTAAGGCCCTGAAAGAAGACGACAAGGAAGCGATTCAAAAATATCATTCCCTGCTAAGCCTTGAAGATCTTCCGGCGGGTCATTTTAGAATTTTATACATCCTTGCTTTTAGCGATTGGATGAGTCAACAGCTTCCTGCCATTGATAAGGAAGAGGCATAGCCAAAGCAAAAATTCCCGGCCATGCGGCCGGGAATTTTTGCTTTTACAGGAAGGCAAATTGGACGGTTCAGGTTTTCCTGTTATGACAGCAATGCCCCGAAGGCACAATAAGCAAGGATGGTTACATCAATTAAGACACTTAATACAAAGGCCGGAATGGTCACCTTTGTCGGCATGGCCGCCAGGTTGGTCACCAGGGCAATACCCATGGCCACCATCGCTGTCATAAAAAGGGCAAAATTGAAACCGGTGAAGAAAGTGGCCATGACCGTTATTGGCGTCAAGGCACAGCCATGTGCGGCCAATGCAATACCCACCCACAACAGCCGGTTTCGTTCCTGCGACTGGCAAAAGGCCATAAATTTTGTCCACAAAGAAGGCTGGGCTACCGATGCATTATAGGTTGTGTTGATGGTTGTTTGGTGAAGTGTTGTTTGCATTTTCATTTCTGTTTTGTTGCACAAAGATGGCTTTGCAAAAGGCGCTTTTACCTGATTTGCAAAACCCTGCAAAATGATTTTTATCAGTTTTATTCAGTTTATTTACAACCAAAATTTTTGAATGGGACATCCGCTTTTCAGGCGCAAGCCAATCACCGAAATTATGCACGACAAACAGGAAGGCGAGGCGCACCAACATGGCCTGAGCCGGGTGTTAACCGTTCGCGACCTGACGTTTTTCGGCATTGCGGCTATCATTGGCGCGGGGAGCTTCAGCAGCCTTGGCGGAGCGGTGGCCTCGGGCGGGCCCGGTGTAGTGGTGTTGTTTATTCTGTGCGGCATTGCCTGTGGCTTTACCGCGTTTTGTTATGCCGAATTTGCCAGCCGAATTCCGGTAGCGGGCAGTGCCTACACCTACGCTTATGCATCGTTTGGTGAGCTCTTTGCCTGGATCATTGGCTGGGCATTGCTGATGGAGTATTCCATTGGCAATATTTATGTAGCCTTTTCCTGGAGCGATTACTTCACGTCTTTTCTCAGTAAGCTCAATATTCATATTCCGGATTTCCTGAGCACCAGTTATCACGAGGCCAGGATCGCCATGGAAAAAGGCGATGCCACTGGCGAATTGGCCAGTGCCTGGAACTCCGCCCCGGTGATCGGCGGCCTTCGCCTGATCGTTGACCTGCCAGCCCTTCTTATCAATGTGTTGATTACCGCCCTTGTGTACCGGGGCGTTAAAGAAAGCCGCAATTTCAGCAATGTGATGGTGATTTTAAAGCTGGTCGTGGTGGCCATAGTCATTCTGGTAGGCGGCGCCCTTGTTTTTTCCAACGGACTTACCGGCAATTGGCTGCCGGCCAATGGCAACGGCGTTCGGTCATTTATGCCCGAAGGGTTTGGTGGCGTGATGGCGGCGGTCAGTGGCGTTTTTTTCGCTTACATTGGTTTTGATGCCGTCAGTGTGCTGGCCGAGGAAAGCAAAAACCCGCAACGCGATTTGCCAAGAGGCATGATCTCGTCGCTGGTGATTTGCACCGTTGTTTACATACTCCTTTCGCTCGTGTTGACCGGTGCGGTCAGTTACAGCAAGTTTGCCGGCGTAGGCGATCCACTGGCTTTTATTTTCGAAAGCCAAAACCTGAACATCGGCTGGATGCAGTTCCTGGTGGCCATTTGCGCTGTGGTGGCCATGACTAGTGTGATGCTGGTCTTTCAAATGGGACAGCCACGCATTTGGATGAGCATGAGCCGCGACGGCCTGCTTCCGGCAAAATTCCAAACTATTCATTCCCGGTATAAAACGCCGTCGTTTTCCACCATCGTTACCGGGCTTTTGGTTGGCGTACCCATTTTGTTTACCGACAAAACCTTTGTGCTCGACTTCACCTCCATCGGTACCCTGTTTGCCTTTGTGCTGGTGTGTGGCGGCGTGCTGCTCATTCCGCGCCGTACAAAAATTCCGGGCAAGTTTCACCTGCCTTATTTCAATGGCAAATTCATTTACCCGCTGCTGATTGCCGCTGCCATCACACTGCTAATGATTTATAGTCCCGAATATTTTCGGGAATTGTTGAATGCCGATTTTACCGACCACAGCGAAGACGCCAACGCCGGAAATTACCTGTTTCGCACACCGGCGGTAAAAATTTCGACAATCATCTTCTGGATCATTGCGCTGGTGCTTAGTGTTTTTTCATTTTTGCGTCAGCTGTCTATGATTCCGCTGCTTGGGCTTACTTTCTGTTTATACCTGCTTACGGGCATGTCGGGCGCCAACTGGAAATATTTTTTTATTTGGTTTGGCATTGGCCTGATCTTCTATTTTATTTATGGTTACCGCAATAGCAAGCTGGTTGCTTCTGCCGGCCGCTAAGGCCTTTATCCTGTTAATCCTGCGCCTTTCGTCGCCGCCTGCGGTTAATTTTGCACCATGAAATACCAGATCGGTGACAAGATTGTTGTGTTGCATTCCAATGAAGAAGGCGAGGTAATAGAAATCATCAACGAAAAGATGGTGATGATCCAGGTGAGAGGGGTAAAGTTTCCGGCTTACATGGACCAGATTGACTTTCCGTATTTCAAGCGGTTTACCGAGAAAAAGCTGTTTCCGGCGGAGCCCAGGAAAAAATACGTGGAGGATTTGCCAAAGGAAAAAAAGATGGTAAAGCCTGTGGAAAAGCGGGTGGCCGACGGGGTTTGGCTTTCGTTTTTGCCAAAATTTGTAACCGACGAGTTTGGCGACGATGTGGTGACGGAGTTAAAAGTGCACCTCATCAACCGCACCGATACCCCACTCAATTTTATATATACCCTTCATTTTTTTGGCCGCCAGGAGTTTGAGGTCCGGGGCGAAGTGATGGCTTTCACCGACTTTTATTTGCACGATGTGGATTTTGAAGACATGAACGACAGTCCTGCTTTTGTTTTTGAATTTTCGTTGTTGAAGGCCGATAAGAAAAAAGCCGATTACTTTGAAGCTTCAGTAAAGCTGAAGCCGAAACAATTGTTCGAACGCATAGAGGTGCTGAAAGAAAAAGGCGAAGCCACATTTACCTACAAGCTTTTTGACCAATACCCCGACCGGCCTTACGATGATTTTGTAGAAACGCCGATGCCGAAAGGCACAAAGGTGTACAGCCTGAAAGACATTCGCCAGCACATGCTACCCGCCCGTACCGTGGTGGACCTGCACATTGAAAAGCTCACCGATAGCTGGAAGCACCTGACAAATGGCGAAATCCTGGCGATGCAATTGAAAGAGTTTGAAAAATGGTACGATGCGGCCCTGGCCAACTACCAACCCCAGCTAATTGTTATCCACGGCATTGGCAGCGGAAAGCTGCGGGATGAAATTCATGAGCTGCTTCGGGGCCGCCGCGAGGTGAAATCGTTTGTCAACCAGTTTCACCCATCGTTTGGCTACGGAGCTACCGAAATTTATTTTAAAGTGTAAAGGGGCCAGGGTTTTTCCACTTAGGCCTTCTTCGAGTTTTTTGCCACCGGCTTTGCTTTTTTGGCGCTTTGTTTCCGGGCTATCGCTTCCCGGATTTCTTCCATCCGGAACTTTACGATGGCGGTTATAAGCTTTACTGGCAAAGGCTTGTCGGGCGGAAGCCGGATGGTGCCTTTTGCCACATCATAAGCCGTCAGCTCTTTTTTAAAAACTTCGTTAGTGGTAGGCAGGGCATAAAGGCCGATGTGCTTTTTTGCCGCCCCGAAATACACCAATGGCTTACCCAGAAATTTGTAAGCCGGCATTCCGTAGCTAATGCTTTCTTCCGCTTGTGGAGCGGCTTTTCTAATAGTGTCCCGTAACTGTTTCAGTTTTGGTTGCACGTCGCCGGGTTGTGCAGCCATGTAGGCGTCCACCGACTCGTAGTGTATCATAACAGGCATACTGCAGCAATTTACCCGATCAAATTACTGTTTTCCCCGGCATTTCCGCCCTTCAATTTAACGTCCGTTGCCGCCAGCTTGCGCTACCTTCGCGGCACTGCAGGCTGCGCTATCGCTCCGTTTTATGCGGGGAGGAAAGTCCGGACAGCACAGGGCAACGCACCACCTAACGGGTGGGTCTCCGCGAAAGCGGGGAACAGACAGTGCCACAGAAAATAACTTCCGGTTCCCGTTTCGGCGGACCGGTAAAGGTGAAAATGTAGGGTAAGAGCCTACGGGGCCAGGTGGCAACAGTTGGCCCGGGTAAACCTTGCGTGCTGAAATGCCAAATATATCCCGCCTTTTGGGCTGCCCGTTCAAGTGCCGCCACGGCGGACGGCGGGAGTGGGTAGGCAGCTAGAGGCAGCCAGTGATGGCTGTCCCAGATAAATGATGGCGGTGGCGCTTCGGCGCCTGACAGAATCCGGCTTACAGGCCTGCAGTTTTTTTCCCACTCTCCGCTTGAGGCGAAGAGCTTGGGTTTCACACATTATTTTTTTAGGTGTCAGCCTTTAGGCGAATGCCCTTTGGACGAGCCGTGGTGGGTCCATTATTCTTCCATACGCTGTCTGCTATTCATTTTCACGCAAAGCCGCAAAGAGCAAAGGCGCCGAAAATTTTTTGTCGGATTGCAATGAAATGGTGGAAAGACGATTGCCGCTTTCCCTCATGTTGAAGGGTTATTACGTTTTTTTGCCGGTTCTGCTTTCCTATCCTCCGCTGTGGTAAAATAATATTCTCGCCAAAAACCTTCAACCCGAAATGGAAGCGCACCGTCCTAAGTTCCCCAACCGGGGGACAGGGGGCTTAAATAGCCGCCCAGTTCCATCATCCAGGCCAAACCAACATGCACAAAAAAGCCGCCAAGGATGGTGCGGGTGTGAAAGGAAACAACGCCTAAAATTATCCCGCCAAAAAACGAAGAAATACACTCGCCGAGCGGCTTGCCGAAGTGAATGGTGCAATAGAAAATGGCCATGGGAAGAATGGCATCTTTACCGGCGTATTTGGCAAAAGCCAGCACTAAAAAGCCACGGAAGAATAGTTCGATGGAAAAAAAATCGGACCCATACGAAAGCTGGTACAGTAGCTTGTGCCAGCCGCGGTTGGGCTGCCAGAGGTAGGATAGGTGCTGCATGCGGGGATACATGTGCAAAAAATCGGGCTGTGTGGAAGCCGCTGCCACTAGCGGTACCATCAGCAGCAGCATAACCGCATAGGGCTTTACCCGGAAGTGTTTTGCGGTAACGCCATAAAAGCTTTCTCCCCGGTCGAAAAAGCGGTGTACCAGCCAAAGCGCCAGGGTTATCACAACTACCTTTAACGGCCAATAAAAAACGGCGTTCCAGTAATGGTTGCGGAACACATCGGTAAAAAGGCGGAGATGAACCGGGAACATCATCTTCCAGGCAAAAAGCGCCGGCGCCAATACCAGCAGCACCAAAAATTTTTTGTGGCGGAAAAGGGGGCGGCGGTTGAAAACGGCCGGCAGCAAGTAACCAGCCGAAAAAGCAAACAGGAAAATGGCAAACCAGCTAAAATATTGGGCGGTGTAGGACAGATGAGTGATGAGCCGGTTTAGCCCAAAATAATAGTTGGCAAACACCAGGGCCGCAGTGAAGACCAGAGAAAGAAAAAAAACACGTTTGCCGGTTTGCAACGCATATTCTTTCAGGAAGCCAACGATCTTCTTCATCCGGGAATGCTTGTGCCAAAAACATAAAGATGCAGGGAATTATTTTACAGAAACCGAAAGTTGCCCCAATTTTATTGGTATGACCAAAGCGAGGCAGATTTTCTTTTTGTACGGTGTGCTTGTTTGCTTTTTATGCTCGTGTGTGGTGCAAAACATCGGCAAGCCCATTCGTACCATCCGGTTTATCGGTGAATTTGATTTGCCGCACCGCCTCCGGTTCAACGGTACCACTGTAGGAGGCCTTTCGGGCATTGATTACAACCCGGCCGAAGACGTTTATTACCTAATTTGCGACGACCGCTCGGATTTTAATCCGGCCCGGTATTACACAGCGAAAATCCGGATCTCCGCCGCCGGCATAGACACCGTGCAGTTACTTTCAGTAACCACACTGACACAGGCCGATGGAAGCCCCTTTCCCAACCGCCAGAAAGATTCGCTCCGGGTGCCCGATCCCGAAGCCATCCGGTACCATCCGGCCACCAACACGTTTGTCTGGAGCAGCGAAGGCGAACGGATTGTGAGGAAAGAAAGGGTGATTATCAGCCATCCGGCAATCAATCGAATGAACAAAGACGGCCGTCTGCTTGATACGTTCCCGCTGCCGCCAAACCTGCGAATGAACGAGGAGCTAAAAGGGCCCAGGCAAAATGGGGTGTTGGAGGGACTTGCTTTTTCGCCCGGCTACCGGTCGCTTTTCGTCAGTGTTGAGGAGCCCTTATACGAAGATGGACCGAGGGCCGGACTGTACGACAGTACCGGGTGGATCCGTATTGTTCGCTACGACATGCCCACCCGCCGCCCGGTGGCCCAATACGCCTACCAGATTGACCCGGTGGTGCAGGAACCCATTTCGCAGGGATTGTTTGTGGTCAACGGTGTACCGGACATTCTGGCGTTGAATGAGCATCAGCTCCTCGTTACAGAGCGGTCGTTTTCTACCGGACGGCTGACCTGCAACGTGCGGGTTTACCTGGCCGATCTGAAGGATGCCGAAAACATAGCTGCCGTGCCCTCCCTGGAAAAGCAACCGCCGCAAAGGCCGGCAAAAAAAACGCTGCTGCTGAACATGGATAAGCTGGGGCGGTGGATAGACAATGTGGAAGGCGCCACCTTTGGACCGCGGCTGCCCAACGGCAAGCGCAGCCTTCTTTTTGTGACTGATGATAATTTTTCGCCGCTGGAACGAACGCAGTTTTTTCTTTTTGAGGTGGATTGAAGTCCGGCCATAATATTTTAACCTCTGTTAACCGAAGCGGCGTCTATATTGGACTAAAATTTCAACAGTATGAAAAAACTTATTTTGATGGCCGCCGTGGTGATGGCCCTGTTCACAACCACTGCCGTACAGGCGCAGGGCGGGCCTGGTGGCGATCCTGCGCAGATGCGCCAGCGGATGATAGAAAGAGTGAAACCGCAGTTGGTAGAGAAAACAAAGTTGTCGGATGCGGAAGCCGATAAAGTGCTTGACATCTACATGGGTTCTATGCAGCAACGCCGCGAAATCCGGATGGATGGCAGCATGAGCGATGAAGACAAAAAGAAAAAAATGGAAGCGCTGGACGAAGAGGCCGCTAAAAAATACAAAGCCATTCCGCTCAACGAAGAAAAAGTTACCGCTGTCAATGCCTTTTTCGATGAGATGCGGAAGAACATGCCGAACCGTCGTCAGAACAACTAAAATGCTTGCCTCAACCGTTTGATAAAAAGGTCCGCGTTTTCCGCGGGCCTTTTTCTTTTGCCCGCCTGTAAATTTGCCCAATGGCCGAAGACTTATCCATCGTTACCGGAACAAAAGAAGAACAGTATAAAGCACTCCTTCCGCAGATAAAAGGGCTGCTGCAAGGCGAACCTGACCTTATAGCCAACCTCGCCAACATTGCCGCCGCACTAAAAGAGCAGTTTGGCTGGCTTTGGGTAGGCTTTTACCTGGTAAAAAATGATGAGCTGGTGCTGGGTCCTTTTCAGGGGCCTGTAGCCTGCACCCGCATTCGCAAAGGACGCGGTGTCTGTGGAACTAGTTGGGCAAAGGCCGAAACGCTGATAGTGCCCGACGTGGAAAAATTTCCCGGCCATATTGCCTGCAGCAGCCTTTCAAGGTCGGAGATTGTTCTTCCGCTTTTCAAAAACGGTGAAGTGGTGGGCGTGCTGGATGTGGATAGTGTGGAGCTCAGTGCCTTTAACGATACCGACAGGCGGTACCTGCAACAGGTCATCGGCCTTCTTTCGCTTTGATAAAGAAACTCCTTGTCAGGTGAGCGCCTCCACCCGGCATTAAAAATCCATTAGAGGTTGTTGCAACAACTTTTGTTGACAAAAAAAGCTGCCTTCGGGCGGCTTTTTTTTATAAAAGCGGCACAGTATTTCCGGTATGTTCGTGGCATTTTAAAAAAATGGACAAAAAAACCGACACCTTACCGGGAAACGCAGCAAACGGACGCCATGAGCATCCGCTTCCGAACGAGATCAGCAGCGAGCAAAAAAAATTAAACGAAGCTGCCCACAACGAAGCGGAAAAAGACATGGAAGATGACGCCGAATTTACCGCATCCAGCCCCAATGATGACTTAGATGAAGGAGAAACAGCAAGGCTTGGCGATGAGACCGGGCTCATTTAATCACAACCAACAAGTGTTAGTATGCAACAGTTTAACGGCCGGCCAGAAGGCAGGGAAAGAAAAGAGGCAATTGCAAGAGTGAATGCTCCAATGGAGCGCCAAACGGCGCAGGACCGTCGCGGCTATGGCGATCCGGCTAAGTATAACACCCGCTCCGAACGCCGCCGCATTGGCTGGGAAAATGATTTGTACGAAAGGCAAAGCATATAACCCTATGCCTGCGAAGGAAAACCAGCCGTCTGTGGCGGGGAAAGAGGAAGCACGGGAGGAACCGTCATCGGCTTTGCCGGAAGGAGGATATGATTTTACTCCGGCGGCGCAGATGCCATCGCCCGATGGCGACACTGCCGGCGAAAACAAGGTAGCCACCTCGTTAAGCGACGAATGAACGAAAAAGAAACGCGTTCTTTCAAATGCAGTGCGGCTACTTGAGAATCGGTAATGTACTGAAAAATAGTTGGTGGTTTTTTCCTCTTTAATGTTTATTATAGC